>JAOUHF010000076.1 GCA_029865325.1 Thermoleophilia bacterium | reverse complement strand
AGGCGCGCTCACGGGGCACTGCCAATCCCTCGAACGAGCCTTCTCAGCCGATCGCAACGCAGCTCGCGTTAGTTCAGCCCGCCACCCTCCAGCTCGCGCTCCTCGATCCGCAGGTAGCTCGCGAGGTCGCAATCGCCGCCGCGTACCTCCTCGATGAAGCACTCGGCATCTTCACGTCGGACGAACATCTCGACGGCGTCGCCGAGCGGGTGATCGGGGATGAGCGGAGGTCAATGATCGCGTAGACGAACACGGACGAGACGATGACGGACTCGGGTCGTGCCGTCGAGATGGCTTCTCGGGACACGGCCGATGCGCGCCCGGAGTGCTGGGGCCCGGGAGTTCGGTAGTTCCGGGTAGGCCGGGGTCAGTGTAGTTGGCTGACGCCCGCGGGTTGCAAGCCGGTATCTCAAGGTCTGAGAGCCGGAAAGCGCCTAGCGTCGGTATCGTGCGCTAAGGCATTCCCCGGTGAACGGAGGTTCTCCGTGAGGGCTCGTCGCGGCGCTGTTGTCCGGCTCCTCGTCCTGGCTGCGCTCGCAGGAGTCGCCGTCACGACTTCCGCTGGCTGCGGCGGGGATTCCCGCGGCGCGGCACCTCCCGAGGAGACGGAAACGGAGGCGGCCGCTCCTCCGCCTGAGCCGACACCTCCACCTCCGACCCCCGTACCCACGGTGCCGATGTCGTGGAAAGCCGCCGGTGCATTCGTGTGGCACGAGACCGACATCGCGCCCGAGGAGCTCGGCCGGCAGATGCGCGAGGCAGGCTTCGGGTGGGTGGCGGTCTTCCTCCACGATGGGCTCACCGAGGACCCGGTGGAGGGGGACTGGGTGAACCGCTTCCGTTCGGCCAGCGGGCTTGCAGTCGGAGGCTGGGGGGCTCTCCGCTCGGAGCCCGCGCACGAGGCGGCGTTGGCAGACGCGCTCCTCGAGCGCTACGGGCTCGAGTTCTACATCGCGAACGCCGAGGCCGAGTACTTCTTCAGCGGGCCCGAAGGGTTCAGCCCGGAGCGGTTCGGACGGTCGCGGACGTTCGTCGATGCGTTCCGACGGCTTCGCCCTGAGCTCTTCGCCGGACTCTCCTCGTACTGCCGGCCCGACCTTCAGGACCTGGACTGGGGTGCTTGGAGCGATACCGGCTTCGCGTTCCTCCCACAGGCTTACGTCAACGACTTCGGGCCGGAGGTCGCGCCGGCGGTATGTGCCGCTGCCGCGCGCGGAGCCTTCTCGCCCGATTCCGTTCACCCGACCATCGGCATGTACCCCGGTGTCACGAAGTCGCTCCCCGTCGAGCGCTATGCGCGTCTCCTCGCACGCGCCGAGACGGTCGGCTTCTCCGTCTACCTAGCCGAGACCCGGATGACCGAAGAGGGGTGGCACGCTCTCGGTGAGGCGATCGGGACGATGGGGATCGCGACGTACGCCGTCCCGTCGTAGCGGATTTTCCCGTATCGGCATCCGGGTCGGCGGGGGCCCCTCTCGGAGCACCCTGGAAGAATCGCAAGCCGACGAGCTTGCCGGAACCCTGTTGTTAGCAGGGCTCTTCACTGATCGGGGCGCCGAGATTCGAACTCGGGACCTCTGGTCCCCCAGACCAGCGCGCTAACCAGGCTGCGCCACGCCCCGTGGCGACCGACACCTTAGCCGCTCTCGGAAGATCTCCCCGCGCGAGCGGCTACGCGAGGCGCTTGTACAGGCGGTCGATGAGCTGAGGCATCTGCTCGAGCTTCTCGGTAATGACACGGATGCGGTACTCGCGGAAATGTTCCGCCTCGACGCCCAACGCCTCGGCGATGCGTGCGATCACGTCGTTCGATGGCACGGGCCGGTTGCCGTGGACGATGTGATTGAGGTAACCGGCGGAGAGACCGGCCTTGTCGGCGACTCCCCGGTATGTCGTGCTCGTCTCAATCATCAGCCGCTCGATCGTCGGACCGAAGTGCTCGTCGCTGTATCTCCGCCGCTTCACCATCAGTCTTGCCGGACCCATTTCAGCACGTCTGCGATCGCCACGCGTTCTTCGGACGATCCATCGCGGCGCCTGACATCGGCGGCGCCGTCGTCCAGGGTCTTCTTTCCGACGATCACACGAACCGGGCAGCCGATGAGATCGGCATCCGCGAACTTCTCCCCGGGGCGCTCGTCGCGGTCGTCGAAGAGCACGTCGAGACCGGCCGCGGCGAGCGTGGCCGCCAGCTCTTCGGCCCGCGTACGAACCTCGTTCGAGCCACCGTCGAGCGAGAGGACGTGAACGTCGTAGGGCGCGAGCGTCGTAGGCCAGACGATCCCGTTCTCGTCGTGGTGCTGCTCGACGGCAGCCGCCATGACGCGCGCAGGACCCACTCCGTAGCTGCCGCCGATCAACGGCTTTTCGATCCCGTCCTCGTCGAGGAACGATGCACCCAGCGGCTCCGAATAGCGGGAGCCGAACTTGAAGATGTGCCCGACCTCGATTGCCGTCTGGAAATGAAGCCCACCGCCGCACGTGGGGCAGCGATCGCCATCGCGTGCCTCTCGGATGTCAGAGAAGCGAGGTGCGTAGTCGCGGCCGGCCTCGACGCCGAGGAGATGCCAGCCGTCGCGGTTCGCGCCCGCGACGAAGTGCCCGTCGCGCAGCGCCTCGTCTGCGACCACCTCGATCTCGATGCCGATCGGGCCGAGAGAGCCGCCGCCTGCGCCGAACGCCCCGCGGATCTCCTCCTCCGTGGCAGGGCGATAGTCGCTTCCGAGAGTTCCCAGCATCTTGGGCTCGGACAGGCGGTCGTCGCCGCGAACGAGCCCGAGCACGAGCTTGCCGCCCGTCGTCACCACTGGCATCGCCTTCGACGTCGCGGCGGCATCGATGCCCAACTGCTCGGCGAGCGCCTCGATCGTCGTCGCGCCGGGAGTCGCGACCTCCTTCGGTGCATCGTGAGCCGGAGGGAAGTCCGGCGTGCGTGGGATGCCGAGCGCGACCTCGAGATCCGCCGCATAGTCGCCGTTCTCGCACGTGACGAGCGTGTTCTCGCCCGAGCCCGAGGGCGCGAGGAAGTCGATCGACTCCTTGCCGCCCATCATCCCCGACTCGGCCTGCACCGCCGAGTACTCGATACCCGCACGGCCGAACATGCGGCGATACGCCCGGTCGTTGTTGCGGAAGGCGACGTCGAGGCCCGCCTCGTCGCGATCGAAGGAGTACGCGTCCTTCATGATGAACTCGCGCAGCCGCAGCAGCCCACCACGGGAGCGTGGCTCATCGCGCTCCTTGATCGAGAAGTGGTAGAGGAGCTGCGGCAGCTGCCGGTAGCTCGCGATTTCCTTCGCGTGGAACGTGATGGTCTCCTCGTGCGTCATCGGGAGCACGTACTCGCGGCCAGCCCGGTCCTGGAGACGGAAGATCTCCGGAATCGCGTCGCGTCCCGACTGCTGCCAGAGCTCGTACGGGGTCAGGACCGGCATGAGCATCTCCTGACCGCCGATCGCGTCCATCTCCTCGCGGATGATCTGGACGACCTTCTGGTGCACACGCCAGCCGAGTGGGAGAAACGTCCACACACCCGCGGCCACCTGGCGGATGTAGCCGCCGCGCACGAGCAGCTTGTGCGAGATCGCCTCCGCGTCGGCGGGCGCCTCCCGCAGGGTCGGGATGAACAGCTGTGACTGCCGGACCATCATCGTCAGGAGAGCCTAGAGGAGGGCGTCTGACCAGGCGAGCTGCATCTTGCCCCTACGAGTCACCCAACGGAATGAGGCTGGCCTCGGCCATCGCGAGAGCAGCCGGTTTCGCCATCTTCAGCCGCTTCGGCCGCTTCATTCCGTCCGCGAGCCACCGATCTATCTCGACGAAAAGCTCGTCTACGAGGGTCTCCGAAGAGACCTTCTTGAGCACGCGCCCGTGCGCGTAGATGAATCCGACGTCGCGTCCGCCGGCGATACCGAAGTCAGCGTCTCCCGCCTCGCCGGGCCCGTTCACAGCGCAGCCCATGACCGCGACCTCGACAGCCTCGGAGTAAGAACGGAGCCGTTCCTCGACGACGAGCGCGAGGCTTTCGACTCCGACGTTGTCGCGCCCGCAAGACGGGCAAGCGATCATCACCGGCCCGCGCTCTCGGAGTCCGAGCGCCTTCAGGATCTCCCAGGCGACCTCGATCTCCTTCACGGGGTCGGCGGTGAGCGAGACGCGCAGCGTGTCGCCTATACCGTCCGCGAGCAAGGTTCCGATCCCGACGGCGCTTTTGATCCCGCCGGCGAACTCGGTTCCCGCCTCGGTGACACCCAGATGCAGCGGATAAGGCACCTTCGACGCGAGCATGCGGTACGCGCGGATCATCGTCGGGACGTGCGTCGCCTTGACGGAGATCTTGAACTCGCGGTAATCGAGCTTCTCCAGGAGCTCCACCTCCTCGAGCGCGGCGACGACGAGAGCCTCTGCCTGATCCTTCTGCGCAAGCGATTCGAGGTGTTTCGGCAACGAACCGGAGTTCGCCCCGATGCGCATCGCGATTCCCGCCTTCTTTGCAGCCGTGACTACCTGCTCCACTTTGTCGGGGCCGCCGATGTTTCCTGGGTTGATCCGAACGGCGGCCACGCCGGCGTCGATCGCCTTCAGCGCAAGCGAGGCGTTGAAGTGGATGTCCGCGATGACCGGTATCGGTGAAAGCCGGACGATGAGCGGTAGCGCCGCTGCGTCCTCGTTCTTCGGCACCGCGACCCGCACGATCTCGCAGCCGGCCGACGCGAGAGCAGCGATCTGCGCTGTTGTCGCGGGCACGTCATGGGTCTTCGTCAGCGTCATCGACTGCAGCGCAACGGGCGCGCCGCCGCCGACGGGCACGTTCCCGACGTGGATCTGGACCTTGCTCGCCACGGCCAGAGCGTAGCCGTGGCCTACGAGAGATTGCCGATGTCGTTCGACAGGCCGACGAAGAAGAGGAGCAGCACGAGCGCCAAGCCGACGACCGAGACGCGCTCGTAGATCTCACGCCTCACGAACCGTCCCCGTGCACCCTCGACCAGCGCGAACAGGATGTGTCCTCCGTCGAGTGGAAGCAGCGGCAGGAGGTTCAGGAGGGCGAGGGACAGAGAGATGAGGCCGAGTACCCACAGGTAGCTGCTCGCGCCTTGCTGCACAGCGTCCGACGACACCCGTGTGATCCCAATCGGGCTCGCAACCTCGTCGCGCCCATCGCCCGTTACCAGCCGTCCGAGCGACTTGACGATCTCTTTCGAGACGATGCCGGTAACCTCGAACGCGCGACCCACGGATGGGAGGACGCCGAGGCCCTCTCCCTCGAGCCCGAATCCGAGGCGGTAACGCTGGTCGCTGAGTTGCGCAGCTATAGGGCCGAGCACGAACTCCTGGCCCGCACGAACAACGGTCAGGCGGAGCGCCTGACCCTGCGAGCCCGCGATGGTGTCGGCAATCTCGTCTGCTGTGACCCGGTTGCCGTTGATCGCCACGATCCGATCTCCGGGTTGAAGCCCGATCGACTGCGCGGGTGACTCCACGCCAGCTTCGAGCTCCGGGGCTATCGTCGCGACCGTCGAGGTCGCGTTGCCGGCAACGGTCATGAACAGGAACGTAAAGACGACGATCGCAAGTGCGATGTTCGCGGCGGGCCCCGCGATGATCGCGACGAGTCGCTTCCAGGTTGGCGCCTTCCAGTACGCATCGGAGCCCAGCGCATCGCGAAGCTCGGTGACGCCCTTTTCCGCAGACGTCTTAGCCCCAGGTGAGAGTGAAAGCGTTCGGAGCTCCTGTTCGAGATCGTCGAGCTCGGCGAGTGTGCCCGCGAAGTTCTCGGCTTCGAGAGAGCGCTTGATGCGGTCGACCGTGCCGGCGAGCGAAGGCACTTCGGCAACGGCCCGTGAGAAGCGCCGTTCGGCATCGTGTGGAATGGGGCGATGCATGCCGGGAATGGTCACGAACCCGCCGAGCGGAATCATCCCGACTCCGTATTCGATCCCCTTTCGATTGGTACGTACTAACGCGGGAGGAAAGCCCACGTAGAACTTGCGCGGACGCAATCCGACGGCCAGTGACGCGAAGAAGTGCCCGGCCTCGTGGACGAAGATCAATAAGGCGAGCCCGAGGATCGCGACCAGGAAACTCAAGCGGCCGCCAGCCTTCCACTTGCGAGGCCGCGCGCGTCCGCGTCGGCTTCGATGAGCTCGGAGAGATCGCGTGCGGGTGCCCCATCGACGCGCGCGAGAGCGTCCTCAACGAGTTCCGCGATGTCGAGGAAGCCGATCTTTTCTTCCAGGAAAGCCGCAACCGCCACTTCGTTGGAGGCGTTGAATGCGCAAGGGTAGGTTCCTCCCCGTTCGCCGGCCTCTCGTGCCAGCCGGAGGAGCGGGAAACGCACTGGATCGGGTGGCTCGAACTCGAGCGTCATCCCAGCCGAGAAGTCGAGGGGACGAACGGCCGTCGGCCGGCGATCGGGAAATGTCACAGCGAACGAGATCGGTACGCGCATGTCTGGATACCCGAGATGCGCGAGCGCGGCACCGTCCCGAAAGCGAACGAGCGCATGGACTACCGAGGTCGGATGCACGACGACCTCGATCCTCTCGTATGGGAGATCGAAAAGGAAGTGGGCCTCGATCAGCTCGAGACCCTTGTTCGCCAGCGTCGCCGAATCGATCGTGATCTTCGGCCCCATCGACCATGTCGGATGGGCAAGCGCCTCGTCCACGGTCACTGATTCGAGATCCAAGCGTGAGCGGTTTCTGAAAGGGCCGCCGGATGCAGTGAGGACGACCGCGTCGACGGTCTCCGGGCTGCGCCCTTCGAGACACTGGAAGACCGCGGAGTGCTCACTATCCACGGGGAGAAGATGCCCCCCGCCCCGCTTCCAGGCCGCGATTGCGAGGTCGCCCGCCGCGACGAGGCTCTCCTTGTTGGCGAGCGCGAGAGTCACCCCGTGCTCGAGCGCCCACAGCGTCGCTCCGACGCCTGCGAAGCCGACGACGGCGTTCAGCACGAGGTCGGGCTTCGACGCCTCGAGGAGCTCGGTCAGGTCGCCGCCGACCTGCACGTGCTCGACTCCGTGCTCGACAGCGAGCTCGTCGAGGGGCTGAGAGCGTGAGGCGAGCGCGCACACGCACAGCGCGGGATTCGCAGCGATCACGTCGAGTGCCTGCGCCCCGATGGAGCCGGTCGCCCCGAGCAGGGCGATTCGTCTCTCCGCCATGCGCGAAGGCTAACGGTGAACGTGTTCAGACAAGGCTATGCGTGCCCGAACGCCACGATCACGTAGTACGCGGCCGGTCCCGCCCACAGGAGTGAATCGAGGCGATCGAGCATGCCACCATGACCCCCGAGCAGCCGTCCGGAGTCCTTCACTGTGAGATCGCGCTTCACCGCTGATTCGAAGAGGTCCCCGAGCACCGAGGCGAGAGCGATTGCCGCTCCGAGCGCAAACATCTCTGGGACGGACAAGAAATCATCGCGATCCTTGTAGAGGATCACGAACGCCATCGCGATTGCGGCAACGAAACCACCCACCAGGCCCTCCCACGACTTCGCGGGCGAGATCGTCGGCGCCATCTTGTGGCGCCCAAGTGTGCGGCCCACGAAGAAGGCACCCGTGTCGGCAGCGAAGACCGTGAAGAGCACGGCCATCACGGCCCAGAAGCCGAACTCCGGGATGTCGCGGATCAGTAGGAGGAAGCCCAGTCCGGCTCCCACCCATGTGACACCGAGCAGCGTCACGCCAAAGGACGTCGTCGCGGATCCTCGTACGTCCGCGAGTCCGTAGACGACGAACGCGAACACGAGCGTCGACAGGATTCCGCCGACCATCCACGCGAGGCCGCCGAGCTGGAGACCGACCAGCGTGAGCACGAACCCGAGGTAGCCCCCGAGCACGAGTGGCCGAAGCTCACGCGCCATCACATAGAGCTCGTGGAGGGCGATGAGGCCGCCGACGAGCGTGAGCCAGAAGAGCCACCAGCCGCCGCGGTACACCAGGCCGATGACGAGCGGCAGCAGGACGAGCGCGACGACGATTCGCGACGCGAGAGAGTTCATCGGGCTCCGTACCGGCGCGCCCGCTGCTCATACTCCTCGAGAGCGGCTCGGAGCCGTTCCTCTCCGAAGTCGGGCCAGAGCGTCTCGTCGAACACGAGCTCGGAATAGGCCGACTGCCACAGGAGGAAGTTCGAGATGCGCTGCTCGCCCGAGGTACGGATCACGAGGTCGGGATCGGGGAGCTCGGGTGCGTAGAGCCGGGCAGCCACGGCCTCCTCGGACATGTCCTGGGGTCTGACCCCATCCTCGAGCAGTCGACGAGCTGCATCTACGATCTCCGCTCTACTCCCGTAGTCGAAGGCGATCCAGAGGCTCAGGCGATCGCTGTGCGCCGTCTCCCCCTCGAGCCGAGACATCTTCTCCAGCAGCGCCTGGGGCACGCGATCGCGTCGTCCGAAGAAGCGCGTACGAACTCCCTGCTTGGCGAGATCGGGAAGCTCGCGCTCGATCGTCTCGTCCATCAACTCCATGATCGACTCGACTTCGTCCGGCGGACGGGCCCAGTTCTCAGTCGAAAAGGCGTAAACGGCGAGTGACTCCACACCGAGGTCGATCGCGGCTTCGACAGTCCGTCTCAGCGCCCGGGCCCCGGCGCGGTGCCCTTCAGCGACAGGAACGCCTCGGGCAGCCGCCCAGCGTCCGTTCCCATCCATGATCACCGCGACACTTCTCGCCGCCGCTGGAGCGTCCTCCGTCAGCGGTCAGACCTCCATGATCTCGGCCTCTTTCACTTTCAAGAGGTCGTCGATCGATTTCGTGTGCTCGTCGGTGATCTTCTGAACTTGCTGCTCGGCGCGTCGCTCCTCGTCGTCGCCGACGTCACCGTTGGTCACGAGCTCACGTAGATGCTGCATGATGTCGCGCCGGACGTTTCGGGTCGCGACCTTGCCATCCTCGGCGACCCGGCGGACGACCTTCACGAGATCCTTGCGACGCTCCTCGGTGAGCGTCGGAATCGGCAAGCGGATGATCTTCCCGTCGTTCGAGGGCGTCAGCCCGAGATCCGACTCTTGAATGGCGCGTTCGATGTTCTTCATGGATCCGGGGTCGAAGGGCTGAACCGTCAGCAGTCGAGGCTCGGGTGCGGCGATCGATGCCAGGCTCTTCAGCGGCGTCGGCGTGCCGTAGTAGTCGATGACGATTCGATCGAGGAGCGCCGGCGAAGCACGTCCGGTGCGAATCGAGTTGAACTCGTGGTGCGTTGCCTCGATCGACTTGTCCATGCGCCGCTTCGCATCGGCAAGAAACTCTTCGATTGCAGCCATTCGTCCTCCTACGGGGTCGAGATGATCGTGCCCACTCGCTCGCCCGCCGCGACGCGACGGATGTTGCCCTTTGCGAGCTCGAAGACGTAGATCGGCAGTCGGTTGTCCATGCACAGCGAGAGTGCAGTCGTGTCCATGACCTTGAGGCCACGCTCAATTGCCTCGAGGTGCGTCAGCTGCGGAATGAACTGCGCGTTCGTATCTTCGCGCGGGTCACCGTCGTAGACGCCCTGTACGGCGTTCTTGGCCATCAGGATTCCCCCCGCGCCAATCTCGAGTGCGCGCAGCGCCGCGGCCGTGTCCGTCGTGAAGAACGGGTTTCCGGTGCCTGCAGCGAAGATCACGATCCTCCCCTTCTCCAGATGGCGGATCGCACGGCGCCGGATGTACGGTTCGGCGACCTCCGAGACCGCGATCGCGGACTGAACACGGGTATGAATGCCGAGGCGCTCGAGGGCGTCCTGCAGCGTGAGCGCGTTCAAGAGCGTGGCGAGCATTCCGGCGTAGTCGGCGGTCGCGCGGTCCATGCCTTCCGCAGCGGCGGCCATTCCCCGGTAGATGTTTCCTGCGCCGACGACGACGGCGAGCTCGGTGCCCGCCTCGTGAACGGCGACGATCTCCTCGCTGATCGCGACAACCGTCCGCGGATCGATCCCGTACTCACGATCTCCGAGGAGCGCCTCACCGGAGAGCTTCAGCAAGGCGCGGCGAAACGGCGAACCGGCGACGGCTTCAGTCTCTGGCGCGACCTCGTCCGCACTCGTGCTCATGAGCCAGCGACCGAGATCCTCGCGAACCGCGCAACCGACGCGCCGGCCTCCTCGAGCGCCTGCCCAACCGTCTTCGACGGATCGTGGATCCAGGGTTGGTCGACCAGTACTCCGCCAGGTGTCGCCGCGAAGAAGCGCTTGCCGAGCATGCCGTCCACGATCTTCTCACGGGCCGGCTCGGGTTTCGACTGCACCTCATCCGAGTTCACGAAGATCGCCCGCTCCGCGCTCACGGTCTCGGCGGGCACGTCGTCACGAGTCGTCCACTCGGGTGCGGCGAATGAGATGTGCATGGCGATCTGACGGGCCAGCTCGGACGAACCGCCAACGAGCTCGACGAGGACGCCGATCTTGTTTGCCGGCGGATGCGCGTAGCCGGCGACGGCGTTCCCGTCAGGGGCGTCGAAGCGTTCAGCGCCGACGATCACGATGTTCTCGCCGAGCTTGGCGATCAGGTCCACGCGATCCTGCTCGAAGCTCTCCACGACGTCCGACTCGTCCGCATGCACCGCCCGCAGCACCTTCTCGGCGAATGCCTGGAACTCGTCGCTCTTCGAGACAGGCTCCGTCTCGCAGCCGATACCGGCGATCGACCCCGTGTTCCCGTCCAGGATGAATCCAACCAGACCTTCTGTCGTGGCTCGCCCCGCTCGTTTGCCAGCGGAGGCCATACCGCGCTCGCGGAGGAGGACACGGGCGCCCTCGACATCGCCCTCTGTCTCTTCGAGTGCGCGCTTGCAGTCCATCATCCCGGCGCCCGTCTGATCGCGGAGCTCTTTGACCAGGGAGGCGCTGATCGTCGTGCTCATTCGGCTTCACCGCCTTCCGCGACAGCAGCTGCCGGCTCGAGCTCGGGCTCCTGGTCAGTGACGCCCTCACCCTCCACCGGCTGGTCGGCCGGAGTCTCTTTCTCTCGCTCGACGACGAGCTCGGCTGCGGTGACTTTCGTCTTCCCCGCCGCGATTCCGTCCGCGAGCACACGGGCCACGAGGTTGCACGAGCGAATCGCGTCGTCGTTGCCCGGGATCACGAAGTTCGCCTCGTCTGGATCGGCGTTCGTGTCCACGAGCCCAATCACCGGAACGCCGAGGCGCTGTGTCTCACGAACCGCGAGCTGCTCCTTCTTCATGTCGATGACGAAGACCGCGTCCGGTTGTCGCTTCATGTCCGCCACGCCGCCGAGGTTCGCCTCGAGCTTCGTGAGATCGGCCTCCATCGAGATGCGTTCCTTCGACGGCAGAAGGTCGAGCTGTCCGTCTGTCTTCAGCCGGCGAAGATCGTGCAGATACGTGATTCGCTCCGAGATCGTGCGCCAGTTCGTGAGGAGACCGCCGAGCCAGCGATTGTTCACATACGGCATCCCGACGCGCGTGGCGTGCTCCTTGACGGCATCTTGTGCTTGCTTCTTCGTGCCGACGAAGAGGACCGTTCCCCCACGATCAGCGACGTTTCGTACGAACTCGTACGACTCCTCGAGCAACTCGAGGGTCTTGGTGAGGTCGATGAGGTAGATCCCACCGCGCTCGCCGAAGATGTAGCGGCGCATCTTGGGATTCCAGCGTCGCGTCTGATGACCGAAATGGACGCCGGCCTCCAGCAGCTCCCGCATAGTGACGACTGACACGCGATCAGCCCCTTTCTGGGTGGTTGACTGGTGTTCACCGGCGGGCCGGGCGGAACCGCGCGCAGAGCTGCGGCACCCCCGCCTCGGCTGGATCGCCGGGTCGGCGGAATAGGACGCTTCAGTCTAGCTGTCGTCTCGCCAGCCGATGATGTGTGGACATGGAGGGTCTTCGAGACGATCAGCGTGGCCTTCTCGCACGCCATCAAGAGCAAGCATTCGATGCGCTCCTCCCCGCATCAGCGGCATTCCAAGGCACCGTTCGGCTGAGGGTGACGCCTGAAGGTCGGGCGCTGCTTGCCCTGCCGCCGGCTCTTCTGGTTTCCGTGGGGGTGTCGGCGGCGGCGGCCGTCGAGGGTCGCCAGAGGCAGCGGGAGCAGGCGGACTCGAAGAGGCAAGTCCGCGCGGGCGCGCAGGACGTCTTCTGGTACGAGGTCATCGAGGTGCTAAAGCGAAGGCGCCTCCCGTTCGCGCCGCCCGACATCGAGCTCATCCTCAACCTTGGCACGTCAACGATG
>JAOUHF010000160.1 GCA_029865325.1 Thermoleophilia bacterium | reverse complement strand
CACGAGGTTGTGCTCGTCGACCGCAAGGAGCACTTCTCGATGGGGTTGCGCAAGCTCTGGGAGCTGGTCGGCCATGCGACGATCGCCGATGGCAGCCGGTCGCGCGATGCACTCCGCGAGCGCGGCATACGGGTTGTTCGCGGAGAGATCGATGAGATCGACCCGATGGCCCGCGCAGCCATGGTCGACGGCGAGATGCTCGAGGCCGACTACCTGGTCGTTGCACTTGGAGCCGTCTCGCGGCCGGATCTCATTCCAGGCCTCGCTGAGCACGGCCACGACGTCTGGGATCTCGCGGGCGTCCCGGGCGCGACCGAAGCGCTCGCGCAGTTCGGCGGAGGCCGCATCGTCGTCCTCATTGCCGGCGCGCCGTATCCCTGCCCACCCGCCCCGTACGAGTGCGCCATTCACATCCACGAGCACCTGCGAGGCAGAGGGATCCGTGACCGCAGCGAGATCCTCGTCTCGACGATGCAGCCCATGTTGATGCCGAACGCCGGCCGCGAGGGCTCGGACTGGATGGGTGAGCAGCTCACCCAACGAGACATCGGCCATCAGGTGGCAAGCAAGGTCGAGCGGGTCGAGCCCGGACGCGTCGGCTTCGCCGGGAGCGAGATCGAGTTCGACGTTCTGGTCACGGTGCCGCCGCATCGCGCCCCGGCCGTGGTCAAAGACAGCGGGCTGACGGGCGAAGGCGAGTGGGTGACCGTCGACCCCGCAACGCTGGCCACGTCGCACCCGAACGTGTTCGGAATCGGCGACGTGACCCAAATTCTGCTGGCGAACGGGCTCCCACTCCCCAAGGCCGGCGTCATGGCCGAGCTCGAGGGAATGAGAGTCGCAGCCGCAATCGCCGCCGATCTTCAGGGCGGCGAAACGCCGCCGCCGTTCGACGGGACCGGCGCCTGCTTCATCGAGATGGGCCCGGCCTCGGCGGCGCTCGTCCACGGCAACTGGTACGCGACGCCCGAGCCGCAGGTGTCCATCGCGGAGCCCGATGCCGCGCACGCCGCCGAGAAGCGCGTGTTCGAGAGCGAGCGGCTCGAGCGCTGGTTCGGTTCGTAGCAGCCGTCTAGCCGATCAGAGGGGCTTGCGGTAGGTCGTCCAGGTGCCGACGACCTCGTAGCCGAGCCCGGCGTACAGGTCGAACGCCCCGTTCGGGTTCTCGGTGTGCACACCGAGCGCCACATCGGTCATCCCGCGGGCGGCCAGCTCACGGATGCTCTCGACGATGAGCGCCTTCGCAAGGCCGCGACGCCGCCAGCGGCGGGCGGTCGAGATGTCCTCGGTCCACCCGCGAAGACGACCGTGCTCCTCGTTTTCGACTGTGTTGATGAAGGACCGAACTTGTCCAGCCACGCCGTCGTCATCCCAAGCGACCTTCCATAGCGTCAGGTCGTTGTACGGGAACGCGAGAAACCGCTCGTACGACGCTTCGCCCTGCTCGACGTACCCCCAGTGATCGCGGAACGCCTCTTGACCGGCCTCCCAGATCGTCCGCATGTCCTGCTCGCGCACAGGCCGGATCTCGACCCCATCCGGGAGGGGGTGCCCGGGAAGATCCTCCACGGACGGGCGGACCATCTCGGCGGCGTATGTGACCGGCGCGAATCCAGCGTCGCGGATGAGCGCCGACTTGGCTGCGTTGCGGTCGTTGCACCAGAGCTCCAGCACCTTGTCGGGCACGTCGTGCTCCGCGGCGATCTCGCGGAGGCGCTCGTCGTTCCAGACGAAGAGGGTCGATCCGATACCCCGGCCGCCGTAGGCCGGGTCGACGAAACAGACGTGTTGGTAGATACGGGGCCCGCCGAGTTCCTGATCCCACCAGACGCGTGCGTAACCGGCAGTTCGACCCTCGACCTCGACCACGACCAGGTCGCGTTCGGGATCGCACCGCTCTAGATGGCCGTAGCTGGAAGCGATGCCTTCGACTGTCTCGACGCGATCATCTCCCTCGCCCTTGGCACACGCTGTGATGACGCGGGCGAAGTCCGGGTAATCGGACGTGCCCGCGAATGGCCGGAACGCTACGCCTTCGAGCTGCGGAAACGCCGGCACTCGTTCAGACCCCGCTCGAAGCAGCCCAGATGTTGATGTCGCTCTCCGTTGCGTAGCGGTCGATCTCTGCGAGCTCGGCGTCCGTGAAGTCGAGGCGCTCGAGCGCGGCGACGTTGTCCTCGAGTTGGGCGACGCTCGATGCGCCGATGAGCGCAGACGTCACCCGCGGGTCGCGGAGCACCCAGGCGAGGGCCATCCGGGCGAGCGTCTGTCCGCGCCGAGCGGCGATCTCGTCGAGGGCTCGGATCTTGGCCAGCGCCTGCTCTGTGATCAGGTCCGGCGAGAGCGAGGTCGGGCGGCTCGCACGCGAGTCCTCGGGGATCCCGTCCAGATACCTGTCGGTCAGCATGCCCTGGGCGAGAGGCGAGAAGGCGATGCAGCCGACGTCGAGCTCGCCCAAGGTGTCGAGGAGCTCAGGTTCGATCCAGCGGTTCAGCATCGAGTAGGACGGTTGGTGGATGAGAAGCGGCGTCCCGAGCCCGCGCAGGATCGCGGCTGCCTCTCGCGTCCTCTCCGCCGAGTACGACGAGATGCCAACGTAGAGGGCTTTGCCCTGCCGTACAGCGCTGTCGAGCGCTCCCATCGTCTCCTCGAGCGGGGTCTCTGGATCGAAGCGGTGCGAGTAGAAGATGTCGACGTACTCGAGATCCATCCGCGCGAGGCTCTGATCGAGGCTTGCAAGCAGGTACTTGCGCGAGCCCCACTCGCCATACGGACCAGGCCACATGTCGTAACCGGCCTTCGTAGAGACGAGTAGCTCGTCTCGAAACGGGCGAAGATCGCGCCGCATGAGCCGCCCGAAGTTCACCTCCGCCGAGCCGTACGGCGGCCCGTAGTTGTTCGCGAGGTCGAAATGCGTGATGCCGAGGTCGAAGGCGCGCCGCACGATGGCGCGGCTCGTCGGAAAGGGACGATCGTGCCCGAAGTTCCACCAGAGTCCGAGCGAGATCGCCGGAAGCTTAAGGCCGCTGCGCCCGCAGCGCCGATAGGGCATGTCGTCGTAGCGCTTTGGTGCGGGCACGAAGCTCACGCGGCGAGGATAGCCCGAGGCGCCTCGCGCCCTGGGGCGTCGTGCTTTCGCCGAAGCTGAACGGCCTACAGGACGATTCTGAGAGCGAGGTGCAACGGACACCCGGCGCCGACGAGCGAGCGCGTGAGGTGCACGTCCACTCCCGCACCCTCGAGCAGCCACGCGTCCTCGTCACCGAACCCGAGCAGTCGGAACTGATCCAGG
>JAOUHF010000159.1 GCA_029865325.1 Thermoleophilia bacterium | reverse complement strand
CTGCGGGAAGTTGCCGTTCGGAATGAGCGTAAGCGTCACCCACCCGTCGGCCCGTGTTGCCTGCGTCTGACCGGAGACGACCCTGGGCGTCGCGCGCATGAACACGAGCGCTCCGTTGACCGGCCGGCCTCCTCGTGCGGTGATCCGGACGCGCACGGTGATCGCTGCCGTGCGGCTCGTCACCGGATTCGGCGAGAACTGCACCGACGCGATGACGAGGCGATCGCCTGCCGCCTTGAGGTCCCCCACTGCCACCGACCTTCCCGGGGGCGGGGGCGGCGGTTGGTTCGAGCCGACAACGCCGGTCGGGTTCGAGATCGCCGAGTTCGAGCCGCGGTCGTTCCTGGCGATGACCCGAACCCGGATCGTGCGACCGGTGTCGCTGTCGCGGATCTCGTACTGCGGGTCGTTCGCGCCCTGGATCTCGCTGCAGTTGTCGCCCTTCTGACTGCAACGAAGCCAGACGAACGAGTAGGTGATCGGATCGTCTCCGCCCCACTTGCCGCGGTTTGCCGTGAGGACCTTGCCGACGACCGCCGTGCCCGAGATCGACGGCTCCGTTGTGTTGACGGGCTTGTTGGACGTAACGACCGCTGTCGGGTTGGACGTTGCCGTGGCCGAGCCGTCATCGTTCGTCGCTTTCACCTGCGAACGGATCCGGAAGCCGGCATCGGCCTCGCGAAGGACGTAGCTGGCGTTGTTGGCGTTCGTGATCTGCTTGCAGTCCGATGCGTCCGGCTTGCCGCCTCCGTCGCAGCGGAACCAGCGGAAGTCGTACTCGATCGGGGTGGTGCCGGTCCAGGTGCCTCTCGTCGTCCTCAGTACCTGACCGACGCGAGGGGTGCCGGTGATCGAAGGCTCGCCCGTGTTCTTCGGGGCTGTGCTGGTCGGCTTCGCCGCCGTGACCACTTTCGTTGGGTTGGACGCAACCGTCGCCGAGCCGGCCGAGTTCGTCGCTCTCACCCGCACGCGCAGACGGAAGCCGACGTCGGCGGACTGGAGCACGTGACTGCTGCCCGTCGCGCTTGCGATCGCGGGGCAGTTGGAGCCGTCGGACTTGCCACCATCAACGCCGCAGCGCACCCAACGACGCGCGAAGCTCATGGGCTGCGTACCGCTCCAGCTGCCGGCCGTCGCGGTCAGCCGCTCTCCCACGCGGGGGGTGCCGCTGATCGTTGGCTCGCCGGTGTTCTTCGGCGCGGTCGCCGATGGGGTCGTGGGTCCGACGATGCCGGTCGGCAACGAGAGCGCCGAGCTCTTTCCGATCGAGTTCTCTTCGGAGACGAGCACGCGCAGTGTGTGACCGCCGTCAGCCTGACGCAGAAGGTACGTCTTGCCCGTCTGTCGGTCGACAGAGCTGCACGAGCCTCCGACCTCGTTGCAGCGCCGCCAGGTGTAGCGGATGCGGTCAGCTTTGTTCCCCGTCCACGTCCCCGCCTGCGCGGCGAGCGTGTTCCCCTTCAGGAGCTTGCCGGTGATGGTTGGTCGGACCGTGTTCACCGGGGCGTCGACCGGTGCCGCACCGACCAGCGCCGTGCGCTCGGAGAGGGCGGAAGCGCTCCCGCCCGCATTGGTCGCCGCCACGACCACACGGAGCGTGTGCCCCGTATCGTCGCGCCGAAGCGCATAGATGGCGTCGGTGGCACTCGGAATGGTCGTGCACGAGAGCGTTGTCGAGCCGCAGCGCTGCCACTGATACGCGTACCGAATCGACTCGGGACGAGGTCGCCACGTCCCGGGCTTGGCCTGCAGGATCTGACCCTCGGTCGCTGCGCCTGTGATCGACGGCTTGCCCTTGTTCTTCGGGGCCGCGGTGGTCGCGGCGCCGGACGCTCCGGCGAGCAGCGCCACCATGAGGGTGCCGACTGCGACGAGCGCGGCCGATCCGGCGAGACTCGTGAGGCCGATGCGGTGCCAGTCCCGATGCTTGGTGCTCATTCTCATTTCATGCTCCTTCCCCTAGTGGCGCTGCCTCGATCTATATCGAGGCAGTGCCAGTGGGTTCCTCAGCCGTGCCGTCGCCTACCTGGCCAGGCGAACCTGCACGAGCCGGTAGCCCGCGATCCCGCCGAGCCCCGGATCGCCCTTGCGGAACGCCTTGATGAAGAACTGCACGTTGAAGCCGTTCCGCGGCTGCGGGAAGTTGCCGTTCGGAATGAGCGTAAGCGTCACCCACCCGTCGGCCCGTGTTGCCTGCGTCTGACCGGAGACGACCCTGGGCGTCGCGCGCATGAACACGAGCGCTCCGTTGACCGGCCGACCTCCTCGTGCGGTGATCCGGACGCGCACGGTGATCGGTGCGCTGCTACTCGTAACCGGGTTCGGCGAGAACTGCACCGACGCGATGACGAGGCGGTCGCCTGCCGCCTTCAGGTCCCCCACTGCTACCGAGCTGCCCGGGGGCGGGGGCGGCGGTTGGTTCGAGCCGACGACCCCGGTCGGGTTCGAGATTGCCGAGGTCGAGCCACGGTCGTTCCTGGCGATGATGCGAACGCGAATCGTACGACCGCTGTCGCTGTCGCGGATCTCGTACTGCGGGTCGTTCGCGCCCTGGAGCTCGCTGCAGTTGTCGCCCTTCTGACTGCAACGAAGCCACACGAACGAGTAGGTGATCGGATCGTCTCCGCCCCACTGGCCGCGGTTCGCGTTGAGGACGTTGCCGACGACCGCCGTGCCTGAGATCGACGGCTCGGTCGTGTTGAAGGGCTTGGCGGATGTGATGAGCGCTGACGGGTTCGACGTCGCCGTGTCTGCTCCGTCCTTGTTCGTTGCCTTCACCTGCGAGCGCATCCTGAAGCCGGCATCGGCCTCGCGAAGGACGTAGCTCGCGTTGTTGGCGTTCGTGATGCGCTTGCAGTCCGATGCGTCCGCTTTGCCGCGTCCGTCGCAGCGAAACCAGCGGAAGTCGTACTCGATCGGGGTGGTGCCGGTCCAGCTCCCCTGCGTCGTCCTCAGTACCTGACCGACGCGAGGTGTGCCGGTGATCGAGGGCTCGCCCGTGTTCTTCGGGGCGACGTTGGTCGCTGCACCGGACGCTCCGGCGAGCAGCGCCACCATGAGGGCGCCGACTGCGACGAGCGCCGCCGATCCGGCGAGGCTCGTGAGGCCGATGCGGTGCCGGCCCCGATGCTTGGTGCTCATTCTCATTTCGTGCTCCTTCCCATAGTGGCTCCCTCGATCTCCATCGAGGCGGCGCCAGTACGTTCCTCAGCCGGGAAGGCCTTCTGCAAGGTTTGGGAAGAGGGCCACGATCGCTTCGCCCGCCGTATGGTTTGCGGAGGGCTGCGATCGCTCGCAAGCTG
>JAOUHF010000158.1 GCA_029865325.1 Thermoleophilia bacterium | reverse complement strand
GTCGAGCGCGTCTCGGTGACGTGGCCGCGGGTCGTTGGCATCGCCCTGCTCGCGATCGGGGCGGCGCTCACGCTCCGGCGCTGACGTGAGCCGGCGCACGAAGGTATGGGTCGCGCTCGCGACCGTCTACACGATCTGGGGCTCGACGTACCTCGGCATCGCGCTCGCTGTGGAGACGATGCCGCCGCTCTTCGCCGTCTCGAGCCGGTTTGTCGCGGCCGGAGCGCTGCTCGCAGCCTGGGTCGCGCGGCGCTATGGGCTACAGGCCCTGCGGATCAGCCGAACCGAGCTCGGTGCCGTGACGCTCATCGGCCTTCTCCTCATCGGCGCGAACGGGCTGCTCTTCTACGCCGAGCGCACGGTCCCGATCGGCCTCGCCTCGCTCGTGATCGCGTCGGTGCCGCTGTGGGTCGCGGTGTTCCGGATCGCGTCGGGCGACCGTCCGCCGACCGCCGTGCTCTTCGGCCTTGCGCTGGGGTTCCTCGGCATCGCGCTGCTCGTCCGCCCGAGCGGAGACGTCGAGTTCCAGGGGCTCCTCCTCGTCCTCTTGTCCGCGCTCTCGTGGGCGACGGGATCGTTCCTCTCGCCCCGGGTGCGGCTCCCACGGAACTCGTCGACCGCGACGTCGTACGAGATGCTGATCGCCGGCCTCGTCCTCTTGCCGTTCGGGCTCGCGGCCGGGCCCGACGTCCAGGAATTCTCGACGCGCTCCCTCCTCGGTTGGTCGTACCTCGTGGTTTTCGGTGCGATCGTCGGCTACAGCGCGTACGTCTGGCTGCTGACGCACGCGCCACTCGGGCTCGTCTCCACGTACGCCTACGTGAACCCCGTCATCGCCATCGCGCTGGGAGCGATCGTCCTCGACGAGTCGATCACGAGCCGCGTCGTCGTTGGCGCGACGATCGTGCTCACCGCGGTCGCCCTGGTCGTACGACGCGAACCGCCGACCGCGGAGCCGGCTCCACTCCCCGCGGAGCCACCAGCAAGAGCGGACGCCGGGACTACGATCGCGCGATGACCGCGGTGCCTGCCCTCGCCGGCCTCGAGCCGGCTCTCGTCTGGGAGCGGTTTGCGGAGCTGACCGGCATCGCACGGCCGTCGAAGTACGAGGCGGCGGCGCGCGCGCTCGTCCTGGCATGGGCGGTCGAGCGGGACTTCGAGACGAGCGTCGATCACGAAGGCAACGTCGTCGTGCGGGTACCGGAGCGGGCCGGCAGGGGCGACGCCCCGACCGTCGTGCTGCAGTCGCATCTCGACATGGTCTGCGAGCGCGACCCCGACAGCCCGAACGACCCCCGAGAAGGCCGGATCAACGTGGTGGTCGAGGACGACTGGGTGCTCGCCCGAGGGACGACGCTGGGCGCCGACAACGGGATCGGCGTGGCGGCGGCCATGGCCGTGGCGGACGAGCCCGAGATCGCGCACGGGCCGCTCGAGCTCCTTTTCACCGTGTCCGAGGAGCAGGGGCTCGACGGTGCAAAGGCGCTCGATCCCGCGCTCGTCTCCGGGCGGCTCCTGATCAACCTCGACGGGACGAGCGACGACGCCGTGACCGTCGGGTGCGCCGGGAGTGCGCACACGTTCGTACGTGTCCAGCTCGAACTCGAGTCTCCTCGCCCGCATCACGTCGCGCTCGAGGTCGTGTTGTCCGGGGCCAAGGGCGGTCATTCGGGCGGCGACATCGCGAGCGGACGGGTGAACGCGATCAAGGCCCTCGGGCGGATCCTTGGGCGCAGCTACGAGCAGGAGCCGTTCTGTCTCGCCCGAGTCGACGGCGGAGCGAGTCGAAACGCGATCCCACGCGAGGCCAGGGCCACAGTGTCGCTCGAGCCCGATGCCGAGCCGGCGTTTCGAGCGGCCGCAGAGCAGGAACTGGCGGCGCTCCGCGAGCAGTACGCCGGCTTCGATGACGGGCTGGCCCTCTCTGTCGAGCGTATCGGGGAAGTGAGTGCGACGAGCGAGCGCGCGACCGGTCGGCTGCTCGACCTCATCGCCACGATCCCAACCGGCGTGATCGCGATGAGCCCCGCGCTTCCGGGAACCGTCGAGACGAGCACGAGCGTGACGGTCGCGACGACCGACGGAAGCACCCTGATGCTGGCGTCGATGACGCGCAGCTCCAACTCCGGGGCACTCGACGACGTCGTCGCGACGATTGCAGCCGCGGCTCGATTCGCCGCGGCAGGCATCGAAGTCGTGCGCTCGTATCCGCCGTGGCGTCCAGACCTCGAGTCCCGACTCCTAGCTGTCTCAGGGGCGACGTTCGAGCGGTTGTTCGGAGTGGAGCCGACGCTCGCGGTCGTTCACGGCGGCCTCGAGTGCGCGGTCATCGGTGGCAAGCTGCCCGGCGTCGAGATGATCTCGATCGGGCCCGAGATCGTCGGTCCGCACGCGCCCGGTGAGCGGCTCAGCATCTCAGGAACACAGCGCTTCTATCGCCTGCTTGGCGCCCTGCTCGACGATCTCTCAGGCTAGGCGCTCCAGCGACAGCGGCGATCCAGCTGCTCGGGATCGACAACGGTGGTGCGCCCTCGCTGGAGGGCCACACTCCCGCGTTTCTCCTCGTCTCTGAGAACGCGATTGACCGTGGCGCGCGAGGTGCCTGCCATCGCCGCCAGGTCTTCCTGAGTCAGTGGCACGACGCCCGAGGGGTAGGTCTTCGCAAGCTCCGCCACGCGCCGCCGAACCCGCGTCTCGGCATCCACGTAATGCGCCTCGACGATCCGATCGCTGGCCCTTCGAAGTTGCTCGGCGAGGATGCGTAGGAGAACGTCCTTCACGCCTGGATGGCTTCGCTGCAGAAGCGCGAAGTCGTCGCCGTATACCGAGCGCGTCTCGCCATCCTCGAGTGCGGACACTGTCGCCGACCGTCGAGCACCTGGCAGAAGGAGCGCGAGCTCGCCGAAGGCGCTACCCGGCCCGAGCACATCGAGGAGCACGTTGTCGCCGAGCGGAGTCTGCACGCGGGCACCGAAGCGACCCTTGACGATGAGGTGGAGCGACTCGGCGAGGTCATCCCGATGGAAGACCACCTCGCCCTTCGAGAACGTCCGCCGGCGCGCGATCGCGAGCAGCTCGCGTACATCCTCCGCGGGGAGATCGACGAGCAACGGCCACTCCATGGAGTCAAGTGTGTGTCACGCGCGTGACACTCGCAATGTCGTGTGCGAGAACGACACGCACGCTCGCGGCTCCTACTCTCGGGTCATGACGGATCGGACGAGAGAGGAGCACACCATGAAGCGCATCGCCACCATCGGAGCCATCCTCACCACAGCAGCCATCGCCATACCATCAATCGCCTCAGCCGGGAACGTCGCCCAGGTGAA
>JAOUHF010000005.1 GCA_029865325.1 Thermoleophilia bacterium | reverse complement strand
AAGCCCGGGATAGACCCGTCCCGAGATGTGTGTTCTGGCCTCGAGGTCGCCGCGTCTCGACACGAGACGCGCCCAGTCGCCCTCACCGAGACCGAGCACGGAGGCGTCTTCTGCGGAGATCTCGAAGAACGGATCCTCCTGCTTGTCCTTGATCCCCGACTCGCGCATCGTCATCGTCGCCGAGTTGTAGTGGTAGAGCGTTCGGCCGGTCGAGAGGACGAGCGGGTACTCGGAATCGGGCTCCTCGATCGGCCGCTGGTATTCGACCGGGAAGAACTTTCCTCTGCCAGGGGGCCGCGCCGGACGCGGCGCATGCAGGAACTTCGTCCCCGGATGACCGATCTCCGGAGCGGGCCATTGCATGCCGTTCTCCTCGAGCCGGTCGTAGCGGACGCCGTACCAGGCAGGCGCGAGGTCCGCGAGCTCGTTCCAGACCGACTCCGCGTCCGGGTACTCCGGCCAGTGTGCGCCTAGTGCCTTCGCGAGCAGCAGGATGATTTCGAGGTCGGGCTTCGCCTCACCCGGAAGCGGCGCAGCTTTGCGCACCCGGCTGACGCGGCGCTCGGTGTTCGTAAACGTGCCGTCCTTCTCGGCGAAGCTCGACGCGGGGAGCACGACGTCCGCGTACTTGCGCGTCATGTCGTGGAGGAAGATGTCCTGCGAGATCAGGAAATCGAGCTTTCCGAGCCCCTCCTCGACATGGCGGGCGTTCGGCTCGGTCTGCGCGGGGTTCTCACCGATGAGGACGAGTGCCCGGACGCGGCCGTCGTGGAGTCCGCTCATCATCTGGTCGAGCCGGTACCCGGGGGTCTCGGGCACCTCGGCGCCCCATGCCTCCGAGAACTTCCTTCTGAGCTCGGGGTCGTCGACCGACTGGTAGCCGGGGAGGTACATCGGGTTCGCGCCCGAGTCGTTCAGGCCCTGCACGTTGTTCTGTCCACGAAGGGCGTTCAGTCCCGTCGACTCGTAGCCGAGGTGGCCGGTCATCAGGACGAGGTTGGAGAGCGACCAGACGTTGTCGACACCGCAGGCGTGCTCGGTGATCCCGAGGGTGTAGAAGATCGCGGCGTGCCGCTCCTCCGCATAGCCGCGTGCGGCTGCGCGAATCTCGGCTGCCGGCACTCCGGTGACCTTCTCGGCGTCCTCGGGCGAGTACCGCATGACGACCTCTCGGACGGCGTCGAAGTCGTCCGTGTTGTCGCGGATGTAGTCGTCGTCCTGAAGACCCTCGGAGAGGATCGTGTGCATCATCGCGTTCAGCAGCCACACGTCCGTCCCCGGCCGCAGCTGGAGGTGGTGCTTCGCGATCTTCGTGAGCCAGATCTTCCGCGGGTCGGCGACGACGAGCGTGGCGCCGTTTCGCACGGCCTTCTTGATGCGAAGCGCGAGCACCGGGTGGGCCTCGGTTGTGTTCGAGCCGATCACGAACAGGAACTTCGCGTTCTCGATCTCGTCGATCGAGTTGCTGCTGGCTCCTCTGCCCAACGACCTGACCAGGCCGTAAAGAGTTGGACCGTGTCAGGTCGATTCGCAGGAGTGGACGGAGTTCGTCCCGACTCCGGTGCGCGCGAGCTTCTGGATGAGGTAGTTCTCTTCGTTCGTCAGGCGCGCGGACGCGAGGAAGCCGACGGACTGCGAGCCGTGCTCGGCGATGGTCTTCTTGAGGCTGGTGGCGGTGGTCTCGATCGCGTGCTCCCACGTCGTGGGGTGGAGCTCCCCGTCGTCCCCACGCACGAGCGGCTGAGTGAGCCGATCCGGGTGGTGAACGAAGTTGAATGCGAAGCGGCCCTTCACGCAGAGGTTGCCCTCGTTCGGGAGGTACTCGCTCTTCGAGGTGACCTTGACGATGTGCTTTGTCTGCGGGTCGAGGTTGAGGTCGACCTGGCAGCCGACGCCGCAGAACGTGCAGGTCGTTCGAACTTGCTCCAGGCTGCGCTCCGGGGCCTTCGTGCCCTCCTCGAACTTTTCGTAGATCGCTCCGGTTGGGCAGACCGAGAGGCAGCCCCCGCACAGCTCGCACTCGGTGTCGAGCCAGGAGAGGCCCCAGGTCGGGACGATCCGGGCGTCCCCGCCACGACCTTCGAGCGAGAGCGCAGAGCACTGCATGACCTCCTGCGTATAGCGGACGCAGCGGTTGCAGAGGATGCACGCGTCGGGGTCGTAGCCCATGAGCTGGTTGCGGTCGTCGTATTCCTCGCGCTTCGCGTCCGGGAGGACGAACGGCGCTTCGGCGCCGAGCTCGTTGGCGAGGTCGAGCAGCTCGTTGGGGCGGCCGCCAGGGGACGTGCTCAGGTGCTCGGAGAGGAGCATCTCGGTCAGCGTGCGCTGGAAGTCGGTGATGGGCCCGTTGGTCGAGACGGCCATCCCCTCCGTGATCCGGGTCGCGCAGGCCGGCAGCGGGCGAGGCGCGCCCTCGACGTCGACGACGCACATACGGCAGCCGCCGTACGGATCGAGCTTGTCGTCGTGGCAGAGCGTGGGGATGAAGGTGCCGTGGCGCGCTGCAGCGTGGACGATCAACTCGCCCTCGTTCGCGTCGACCTTTCGGCCGTCGAGCGTGAACTCGACCATCTCGGTCACGCTACACCTTGCTCCAGCGGGGCGAACAGTTCGGGCCACCACTCCATCGCATTTCTCACGGGGAACGGCGAGGACTGGCCGAGACCGCAGATCGAGGTCTTCTCCATCGCGAGCAGCCACTCGTCGACCTTCTCGCGCGTCATCGCAGCTTTGCCGTGTACCAGCTCCTCGAAGAGGTGGTGTAGCGCGCGATTGCCGATCCGGCACGGCGTGCATTTCTGGCAAGACTCTTCGGCGAAGAACCGCATCGTCTCGGCGAGGAGGCGAAGCGGGGAGTACGACGTGGGGAAGACCTGCACGGCCGCCGAGCCGGGCCCGGCGTCGTACTCCCGAAGCCCGTCACGCGTGAGCGGCGCGTCGATCGCGGCGGGCGGCAGGATCCCGCTCGCGGCGCCGCCGGGAACGATCGAGCCTACGTCGCCGGTAAAGCCGCCTGCGTACTCGTCGACCAGCTCGCGTGTCGTCAGGCCGCTCGGCGCCTCGTAGCAACCCGGCGTGCCGACGGCGCCCGTGACGGACCACAGCCGCGTCCCCGAAGCACCGCGCATTCCGAGGTCCGCCCACCATTCGCCTCCGTTCCGGAGGATTGCCGGGATGTGCGCCAGCGTCTCCACGTTGTTGATCAGCGTCGGGCGACCGAGATAGCCGACCTGGCTCGGGAACGGCGGCTTGAGGCGCGGCATCGCCCGGCGGCCCTCCATCGATTCGAGCATCGCCGTCTCCTCGCCCGCGATGTAGGCGCCTGCTCCGATGACGAGCTCGAG
This sequence comes from Thermoleophilia bacterium, assembly GCA_029865325.1. GTDB lineage: Bacteria > Actinomycetota > Thermoleophilia > Gaiellales > Gaiellaceae > GMQP-bins7. Next base: position 46,837 of record JAOUHF010000005.1, on the reverse strand, counting down.
CGAGAGCCCTTCGAGCAGGCCCGCGGCCTGGAATTCCTCGATGCCTCGAAACAGCCTCTGGCGAGCGGTCGCGTACTCCTCGCGCAGGTAGATGTACCCCTCGGTGGCGTCGAGCGAGCGCATCGCGATCAGCGTCGCCTCGATGAGGAGGTGCGGGCGAAGCTCCATCACATAGCGGTCCTTGATGGTTCCCGGCTCGCCTTCGTCCGCGTTGACGACGACGAATGGCAGGCCCTGCTCCTGTGAGACCGCCTCCCACTTCACACCCGTCGGAAAGCCGGCGCCGCCGAACCCGGCGAGACTCGATGCCTTCAACTCGCCCACGATTCGCTCGAGCGGCGGAAGGTTCCGAAGAAGGTCGAGGCCTCCCCGCGCCGCGTACTCGGCGAGCGTTTCGTCCCTCGCGCCGAGCCCGACCGCCGGGCCGTTGTTCGTCGAGTGGGTGACCTGCGGGACGATCTCGTCTCCGCGCGTCATCGCCGGTGCGAGATCGCAGTGACCGAGGCACGCGACCTCGATCGCGCCCGGAGTGCGCTCGAGCAGCTCGCGGGCGCCGAAGCAGTCACATACGGGTCCCGTGCACACGCGCACCGCATCGGCGGAAACTTGTAGGAACGAATAGAACGAGACGACCTCGTGCACCTCGCCGCGCCGGATGTTCATGTGATCGGCGAGAGCGTCCGAGAGCTCCGGGCCGATGGGGCCGATCTCGCGGCGAATCCTGCCGAGGTTGTCGAGGAGCCGAGTGCGCTCGAGCGGTAGCTCTGCGAGCAGCACCGTCGCACGAAGAACGTCCACGCCTTCGATCCTACGTCGCGCCTCGGGAGCGCAGGGGGGACAAGCGGCACGTAACAGACTTGTACCGGGCGGTTGGTTCCACGCTCACTCATCTCCGGGCTGGCCGCGAAGCTTCTTCACTCTGGAGCGACGCTTCTTCTCGCTCAGCCGACGCTCGCGAGCTGCAGCGCCCGGTCGAGTAGGGACCCGGCGACGCGGAACCGCCAGCGCTGCTCGAAGCTTCTCGACGAGTCGCTCGACGGCGAGCTCGCGGTTCCGGAGTTGGCTCCGCTCGTCCTGCGCGATCGCCCGGAGGACGGGCCCGGTGCGGGTGAGCACGCGCCGCTTCTGCGTGTCCTTCAACGCACGGGACGCCTCGACATCGAAGACGGCCTCGACGCGCGTGGAGGACTTCTGGGCGTGTTGCCCCCCTGGGCCGCTCGAACGCGAGACGCGTATCGCAATCTCGGAGACCGGAAGGGAAACGGAGCGTGTGACGCGAATAGACTCACGCTCCATGGCTTGCATTCTGCTCGACATCGACGGGGTTCTGCATGTGTCGGGAGACCCGATCCCTGGCGCGGTCGACGCAGTCGCAGGCCTCCGGCGTTCGGGGCACGCCCTGCGTTTCGTGACGAACAACTCGACCAGACCGCGATCTCGCCTCGCCGAGGAGCTTCGCGAGATGGGCTTCACGCTCGAGGACGACGAGCTACAGACGACGCCGGGCGCCGCCGCGCGTGAGCTCAAAGGAAAGCGCGTGCTCGCTCTTGTGATGGCTGCCGTCGTGCCCGACCTCGCTGGGCTCGAGCTGGTGGGTCACGACGCCGAGGCGGTGCTCATCGGTGGCTGTGACGAGACTCTCGAGCCCAATCAGGTGTTCAGCTACATGAACCTCGGACACGCGTTCGGGGAGATCCAGATGGGCGCGTCGTTCTACTGCCTGCACAAGAACAAATGGTGGCAGACGAGCCGCGGTCCGATGCTCGACTCGGGCGCGTTCGTCTCCGGGCTCGAGTATGCGACCGGTGTCGAGGCGACGGTTCTCGGGAAGCCGAGCCCTTCGTACTTTGCGGCGGCGCTCGACGCGCTGGACGCCGAGCCCGAGCGGACCTGGCTCGTGACGGACGACGTCGACGCGGACGTTCGCGGGGCTCGACTCTTCGGGATGCGAACCGCACTCGTCAGAACCGGAAAGTTTCGACCGGAGACGCTCGAGTCGGCCGATCCCTCTCCGGACATCGTGGTGTCGTCTCTCGCGCAGTTTCCGGCCTTGCTCGAGCAGGATCTCGCAGGCGGATGGACGCCTTGAAGGTCGGCGTCGACATCATCGAGATCGAGCGCGTCCGCCGTGCGCTGGATCGCGCGAGCTTTCGGGATAGATGCTTCACCGATGCCGAGCGCGCGTACTGCGACTCGCGGGCCGACCCAGCCCAGAGCTATGCCGCGCGCTTCGCGGGAAAGGAAGCCGTAGGAAAGGCGCTCGGCTGCGGCGTTCGCTTCACCTGGAAGGAGATCGAGATCGTGGGACGGCCCAAGCCTGGAGTGCATTTGTCGGGCCGCACGGCCGCTTTTGCCGAGCGTGTCCAGGCCGGCCCGATCGATCTTTCGATGACGCACTCGCGGGAGATTGCCGCTGCGATCTGCGTCGTCAGTCCACGCAGCGATGGCTGAGCCCTTCGAGCCGCTCTACTCCGCCGACGAGATGCGCGCCGCCGAAGAGCGGTATCCGGCCTATCCCGACTCCGTGCCCGAGTTGATGGAGCGTGCCGGTGCCGCGATGGCGCGAGAGGTGATGCTGACCTTCCCCGCGGCACGCAGCTTTGCGTGCGTGTGCGGTGGCGGATCGAATGGCGGCGACGGAAGGGTTGCGGCACGCGTACTGCGTGAGGCAGGCCACGTAGCTGACGAGACAGCCGAGCTCGACGGATACGACGTCGTTGTCGATGCGCTCTTCGGCACCGGGTTTCGCGGGCTGCCTCGTCCGGACGCCGCCGAGCTGATCGAGCGCATGAACGCGGCGCCGGCACCGATCGTCTCGGTCGATCTGCCTTCCGGTGTCGACGCGTCGACGGGCGAGATTGCCGGCGCGGTCGTCGACGCCGACCTCACCGTTACCTTCCACGCTGCCAAGGTAGGGCTCGCCGTTGCGCCGGGCCGATTCCACGCCGGGCGGGTGGTCGTCGCCGACATCGGTCTCGCGGCGGCTCCGACCGTGCACCGGCGAGCGGCCCCCGCGCTTCTCTCGATCGTTCCCCGTCGCGGGCCCAGGGATACCAAGTATTCGTCCGGCTCAGTCCTCGTCGTCGGCGGGCAACCCGGGATGACGGGCGCCGCGTGCCTCACGGCGATGGCTGCGCTGCGCGCTGACGCGGGCTATGTGACGCTCGCGGTTCCGGAGAGTGCGTTGGCCGCGGCCGAGGTGCTTTCGCTCGAGCCGGTGAAGATCGGCTGGAGCGACGCCGATGCCGCCGAGACGATCGTGCGTGCGGCGGAGCGGGCGAACGCGCTCGCCCTCGGCCCCGGCCTCGGTCGCGGCGGTCAGCGCCAGGCGCTCGTTCGCGAGCTGCTCGAGCGCGTTCAGCTCCCGGCAGTCGTGGACGCGGACGCGCTGTTCGGCCTCGAGCTCTTCGATCGCACGGCGCCCACGGTCCTCACGCCGCACGCCGGCGAGTTGGCTCGCCTCCTCGAAACCGACTCGGACTGGGTCCGGGCCCACCGCCTCGCCGCCGCGCAGCAGGCGGCCGAGCGCTTCGGCGCCGTCGTTCTTCTCAAAGGCGCGGACACGATCGTCGCAGCTCCGGGCGAGGGTGTCGTCGTCTGCGATCTCGGACCGCCGTCCCTGGCGACCGCGGGAACCGGTGACGTCCTCACCGGAGTGGTCGCGGCGTTCCTCGCGAAGGGGCTGTCACCCATCCGCGCGGCGGCCGCTGCATCCGTGGCTCACGGACAGGCGGCCGCGCTCGCTCGGCACCGCGCCGGGCTTGTCGCGAGCGATCTGCTCGCAGCACTGCCGATGGCGCTCGATGGTCTATCCAGCGACCAAAAACTATCCTCTTAAAGGCTAGTTCGACCTATCTACCCCCGTCGGGGGACGGACTCCCCTATCGGGGGCGCCGACTACCTCGTCGCGCCCCCTCTTGGCGTCCCCATCCCCGACCAAAGGAGCACCCATGCACAATCGCAGCAGGCGCCGGCGCCGGCTTGTGCTCGTCATCGCGGCAGCGGCCGCCTTGGCGTTCGCGGCGTACGCGTTCACCGCGGCGAACACCGTGCCCGGCTCGAGCGCGGGTGACGGAGCCGGTGTCATCAGCGGCTACACCGTCTCGAACATCGCATACCAGCTCGAGGCTGGGAACCCGGCGAACATCGACTCCGTCTCGTTCGATCTCAGTGCCGCTGCCGGCACAGCACACGCCAGTGTCGTCTCGGGCGGTGCCTTGCAGGCTTGCACGAACACATCTGGCAACAGCTGGAGCTGCGACTTCAGCTCGAACCCGACCGTTCTCTCTGCGACCTCGTTCAGGGTGGTCGCCGTTCAGTAACCCTCACCGACCGGGCGGGGCGTGCGCTCCGCCCGGTCGATCAGGAGGACGAGCATGACGCGACGCACCGCAACAAGGATCGCAAGCTTCGTCGTGATCTTCGCGGCGCTCGCCGCGGCGTGGGCTGTGCTCGCACCTCCCGAGCTCGGCGGCGCGACACGGTACGTCATCCTCGACGGGAACAGCATGGAGCCGTCTCTCCGCACGGGAGACCTCGCGGTCATCCGTCGGCAGGAGAGCGTCGAGAAAGGCGACATCGTCCTCTACAACCACCCCGTGCTCGGAGCGCACGTCCTGCACCGCGTCGTACGCGATCGCGGCGGCAGATACGTCCTCAAGGGCGATAACAACGACTTCCTCGACGGCGTTCGCCCGACGGCGAGCGAGATCGAAGGGCAGCTGTGGTTCTCGCTGCCACGTGTGGGCTCGGCCATCGTCTGGGCTCGCCAGCCGCTGCACGCGGCGCTCATCGTCTTCGGCCTCGCGTTCCTCGCTCTAGGCGGCGGAGCTGCACTTTCCCGGACCCGTCGGCCGACCCCGACGCGAGGCATCGCCGCGGCGGCTCCGAGCGAGCACCGGGCGACTTCCAGCCCTGGCACTGCAGCGCAGGTCGTGCTCGGCATCGGCCTTGTCGGGCTTGCCGTCTTCGGCCTGCTCGCGGTCGCCTCGTACACGCGGTCGTCGACACGCGCCGCGACCACTCCTGACGCGTACACGCATGTCGGAAAGTTCTCGTACGGCGCTCCGGTGGAGGAGAGCGACGTCTACCCCGACGGGGTCGTGGACACCGGAGAATCGGTCTTCCTGCAGCTCGTACCCGCCCTCGACCTCGCGTTCGACTACCGGCTCGAGTCCAAGCAGGCCGCCGATGCGCGCGGCGCCGTCGAGCTCACCGCCGTCCTCTCGGACAGCGCGGGCTGGGTTCGGCGCATCCCGCTCGGAGAAACGATCGGCTTCGACGGGACAACGGCGCGAGCGACCGGAAGCCTCGACCTCGTTGCGCTCGGCGACATCGTCGAGGAGATGAGGGCTCTGACGGGGTCGGGCACTACGACCTTCGCTCTCGGAATCGTCGCCGGTGTCGAGCTTCGCGGGCGGGTTGGCGACGAGCCGGTCAGGCAGACGTTCTCGCCCAAGCTCCCGTTTCTGCTGGACACCGTAAGCCTTCGTCCCAACACTTCGGCCGAGGATTCCGCGATCTTCTCTGCCCGCCGGGGAGAGACGATCACGGTTCGCTCGCCCTCGTCCCTCTCGATCGGCCGCCTGCGCCTCTCGGTCGAGAATGCGCGGAGGCTGGCCCTTCTCGGCCTCGTGTTCGCGGCGCTGATCGCTGCTGCCGGCGTTGCGCTGCTCTGGCGAGCGCGGAGTGGAGGCGAGCCGACGCAGATCGCATCCCTCTTCGGAGACCGCATGATCACGATCTCCGGCCTCCCGGCGACCGAATCGGAAAGCGTCACCGAGCTCACCGACGCCGGGAGCCTGTACCGGATTGCGGAGCACTATGACCGCATCGTCCTTCATTGGCGAGAGGGGAGAAAGCACGTCTACCAGGTGGACGACGGGGCGTCTGTGTACCGCTATTGCGTCGGGATCGGCCTCGAGCCCGAATCGGCACACGAGATCGGAGACGAAGAGGACACGCTTGCTCTCTCTCCGGCGAAGCTGCCTCCCCGCGCTGCGGCAAGCTGATGCCGCGCGCCAAGCACACCGCCCGCGTCGCGCTTGCTACGGCTGCTCTCACATTTTTGCTCGCGGTCGCCGTCACGGCGACGAACGTCGTCCCGTCGAGCCGAGCAGGCTCGGTGATCGGAGCGGGGCCCACGGCAAACGATCTCAAGCCGGCCGCGTGCGCCGCGTTGAACCTGACGGTCATCGTCGTAGGCGGCGGCTCGGGAGGTCAGGCTGCACTCGTCCTGGGCACCGCGGGCAACGACAATCTCAACGGCGGAGCGAGGGACGACTGTCTTGTAGGCGGTGACGGCAATGATCGGCTGAACGGCGGCCCTGGAACAGACGTCTGCATCGGAGGCGCAGGCATCGATACGTTCCATCCCAGCTGCGAGACCCAGATCCAGTAGCCGGCGCCCGGGCCGCGAATCGCGGACAATGACCGGGTGGAGCGATCCTGTTTCACCGTCGATCTCGGGGCCATCCGGCGAAACGCCGAAACGCTGCTGCGCGCTGCAGGCGGGGCAGAGCTGTGGGCGGTCGTCAAGGCGGAGGCGTACGGCCATGGCGCGGTCGACGTCTCACGCGCCGCGCTGGACGCGGGAGCCTCGGCGCTCTGCGTCGCGACGCTGCCCGAAGCGCTCCACCTTCGCGCGGCGCTGCGAAACGCGCGCATCATCGTCATGGGCCCCGTCTCCGAGCGAGAGATCGGTGAGGCACGGGCGGCGCGACTCGAGCTCGTGGCCGCCGACGGACACGTGCCGGAGGGCGTCCGAGTGCACCTCAAGGTCGACACCGGTATGGGTCGCTGGGGGCTCTCGGAGTTGCCGGCGCCGGGCCGGGACGTCGTCGGGTTGATGAGCCATCTCGCGTCTGCGGAGTCAGATCCGACGTTCACGCATCTCCAGGTCGAGCGCTTCAAGGAGGCGACCTCGGGTCACGGATCGCTGACGCGGCACATCGCCAACAGTGCCGCCACGCTGCGCTACGCAGAAGCCCGCTTCGACGCGGTTCGTTGTGGAATCGCGCTGTACGGGATCTCGCCCTTCGACGCCGGGCCTGAGGCTGAGGGACTCGAGCCCGCCCTGCGCTGGGACTCGTATCTGGCGCTCGTGAAGAAGCTCGCGCCCGGCGCGAGCACGGGCTATGGCCGCCGGTTCGTCGCCGACCGACCGATGTGGATCGGGATCGTGCCCGTCGGGTACGCGGACGGGTTCCGGCGGGACATGACCGGAACCGAGGTCCTCATCGAGGGCACACGACGGCGGGTCGTTGGCACGATCTCGATGGACGCGCTCGCGGTCGAGCTGGACGATGAGCTCGCGGCGGGAACGCCCGTGACTCTCGTCGGGAACGGGATCCTCGTCGAGGAGCACGCGCGCGTCGCGGGAACCATCGGCTATGAGATCGCTACTGGGCTCAACACCCGCTCCGGCAGAGCGCGGCGGGTGGCGAAGGATGGATGAGCGGGTCCACGAGATCCTCGGCGAGGAAGAAGCGTGGATCGTCGGCGGCGCCGTCCGCGACGAGCTTCTCGGTCGCCCGGTGCTCGACCTCGACGTCGCCTGTGGCGACCCGCGGGAGGCCGCCGTTCGCTATGCGCGACGGTTCGGCGGCGCTGCGTTCGCACTCTCGGAGCGCCATGGGGCCTGGCGCGTGGCCGCGCCGGACGCCGAGCAAACCATCGACTTCACGCCTCTACCCGCCGGCATCGAGGCCGATCTCGCTTCGCGCGACTTCGCGTTCAACGCAATCGCCGTACGGGTCGGTTCGGGTGCTGTGTGCGACCCGCACGGCGGCAAGGATGATCTCGAAGCCCGGCGCATCCGCGCTGTCTCGGATTCGGTCTTCATCGACGATCCGTTGAGGCTCCTCCGCGCGGTGCGCCTCGAGGACGAACTCGGCTTTCACGTTGATGCGCACACGGAGGAGCTTCTCCGCATCTCCGCCGCGCTCGTCACCCAGCCCGCGGGTGAGCGCATCCTCGGCGAGCTCCGACGGCTCTCGGTCGCGGGGTACCGACGGCTCGACGACGTGGGGTTGCTCGAACCGCTCGGCGGCCGAGTCGACGGCCCGATCGACGCGCTCGACGACCCGGACTTTCGTCTGGTCGCTGTCTTCAGAGCCAGCCTGGCAGGCTTCCCGATCTCGAACGAGCTCCGTCGGTATGCGACGACGCTTGTAGACGCGCGACCGCCGGACGATCCGTCCCCGCGCGCGATTCATCGGTTCCGTCGAGATACGGAGCCGTGGGCGCTCGACGCGCTCGCCTTCGTCGGCGCGGCCGAGCTTTCCGCGGTCGTCGAAGCCGCGCGCCTCGCCGATCCGGCGGAGCCCCTCGTTCGGGGAGACGAGCTCGAGATCGCACCCGGTCCCGAAATCGGACGTATCCTCGCTGTCATCGAAGAGGAACGGGCAGCGGGGACGATCTCGACGCGCGACGACGCGCTCGATCTTGCACGCTCGTTGGCGAGCACCGAGGCCTCATGAGCGTCGAACTGCGCCTGGCGCTGCAGGAGGAACGTGCGTTGGATCTGGCCGAGCGCCTGCGCCGGCTGCTTGGGCCGTTCACCGGCGCGGAGGCGGCGCTCGATGCCGGTTGCGGCACCGGAGCGCTCGCTTTCGCTCTTGCTCCCAACGTTGCGGAGGTAGTGGGCATCGACGCACGAGTCGACTACCTCGAGGCTGGGCGCGCCGCAGCGCCGGAAAACGTCAGCTTCATCGAAGGCGATGTGACGAAGCTGCCCTTTGGCTACGCCAGCTTCGACCTTGCTTGCTGCCATCGCGTGCTGCATCACGCGCGGCGTCCGGAGCTGGCCGTGTCCGAGCTCGTGCGCGTGACGCGTCCGGGCGGGCGGATCTTCATCGTCGATCAGCTGGGATCGATCGACCCGTTGCGGAGCATGGAGATGGACCGGTTCGAGCGTATGCGCGACTCCTCCCACCAGCGGCTGCTTCCCGACGGGGACATTCGCGGGTATCTCGATGCGAACGATCTCGTCTTGATCTCGTCGGAAGTGACTCGCGAGCGGATAGATCTCGAGCAGCGCCTCGACCTTGCGGGCATCTCCAAGGACGACCGAGAGCGGATCCGAGGCCCGGCGCCGGCGACGCCGTACGACGTCGAGATCGGCTGGTACGTGTCCCGAAAGTCAGGCCCGGCCTAGCTCGCTACTCGCCCCGATGGTAGCCCGCTCGACCGGCGAGCCTCGCGAAGACCCCTGGGACGACCGCTTGCGCGACCGACGTGAGGCGATACGGGAACCAGGGCACCGTCACCTCGCCCTTGCCTTTTTCGACTGCTTTCACGATCGCCTTCGCGACGTCGTCGGCCTCAATAACCCACCTGCGCAGCAACCGGCTGCGGAGCTTCGTACGCTGGGGAAAGCCCTCGGTCTCGACGAAGCCGGGCAGCACGGCGTGTACCTGAATCCCCGTACTGCGCAGGAGCGCCGCGGCCGAGCGTGAGAAGGCGAGCTGCGCGTGCTTGCTGGCCGAGTACGCACCTGCCGGGGCGAAGGCCACGGTTCCGGCGACCGAGACAAGGTTCACGACATGCGCGCCTCCGGCGGCTGCCGCAGCGCGCAGTCCCGGCTCGAACGCGCGCAGGCACCAGACGCCTCCGAGGTAGTTGACGTCGGTCACCCGCTCGATCCGCTCGGGGTCGATGTCGAGAAAGCTGCCCCGGGCCGGGATCCCGGCGTTGTTGACCAGGAGCGCGATCGACGGATAGCGCGCGAGGATGCGTGCCGCGACGTCGTCGACCTGCGCTCGGTCGGAGACGTCACAGGTCTCCCACTCTGCCCCGATATCGGTCGCGATGGCCTCGAGTCGGTCGGCACGCCGCGCGAGCAGGACGCAGCGCCAGCCGCGGGCGGTGAGTTCTCGCGCGGTCGCCTCGCCGATCCCCGACGACGCTCCCGTCACCACCGCTACTCGACCGTCGCCCATCGCCGCGGCACCCTATCCGTTTAGGATCGCCGGATGGCCGGCAGGTTCGAAGGCAAGCAGGCACTCGTCCTCGGAGTCGCCAACAAGCGCTCGATCGCGTGGGCGATCGCGCAACGTCTCGCGGAGGAGGGAGCGCAGGTCGCGTTCACCTATCAGGGCGAGCGCATCGAGAAGAACGTCCGCGACCTTGCCGAGACCGTCTCCAGCCCGCTCGTCACCGAGTGCGACGTCCGCTCGGACGAGGACATCGCCCGCGTCTTCTCTGAGGTCTCCGACACTTTTGGCGGAGGGCTCGACATCCTTGTCCACTCGGTTGCGTTTGCCGCAGCGGAGGATCTGGAGGGGCGGTTCATCGACACCCCACGTGACCGTTTCTGGATGGCGGTCGACATCAGCGCGTACTCGCTCGTCGCCTGCTGCCACGCCGCCGAGCCGCTGATGGAGGCTCGTGGCGGGGGATCGATCGTGACGATGACCTACCTCGGCGGTGAGCGCGCGGTTCCGCACTACAACGTCATGGGCGTCGCCAAGTCGACCCTCGACTCTTCCGTTCGCTACCTGGCGTGGGACCTCGGCTTCAAAGGGATCAGAGTGAACGCGATCTCGGCAGGTCCGGTGCGCACGCTTGCGGCGCGCTCGATCGCGGGCTTCACCACGATGGAGACGATGTTCGAGGAGCGCGCACCGCTTCATCGAGCCATCGAGGCGAATGACTGTGGCGCCGCGGCCGCATATCTCCTCTCGGAAGACGCGGGCAACGTGACCGGCACGACGCTGTACGTCGACGCCGGGTACCACGCGATGGGGATGTAGCTCACGACGCGGCGCGAGCCGCTTCGATCACCGCGTCGATGTCCGGTAGCTCACGGCCGAGCATCCAGGCCGCGACGATCGCCCGACCGTCCCGTATGAGAAACATCGACCGGATGGGGACATCCGCCATCCCGAGCGGCTCGAAAGCGACACCGAAAGCGCGAGTCGCGTCGGCGTTCCAATCTGATAGAAGCGGCACATCGACCCCGAGCACCTCTGCCCAGGCCCGGTGCGACCAGGGGGAGTCGCGAGAGACAGCGAGCGGTCGAACGCCGGCCTCGGCGAGATCCTGGCTCCTGTCCCGCAGGAGCACGAGCTCGTCCGTTCAGGTCGGCGACCAATCCCAGAGGTAGAAGCAGAGAAGCGCCAGTCCGGGGCCAAGGATCTCGTTCAGCGGCTGCGGTTCCTCGCGCGGCGCCGCCCAGACCTCGACCTCCGGAACCCGATCGCCGGCTTGGAGCATCTATGCCTGGGCTAGAACGGGCAGCCGCTCGGTCGCGTCCGCGACCTCACGGGCAACTTCGACGACGTCTCGGTTCCTGGAGAAGATCCGGAGCTGGCGTTCTGCGCTATTCCCACGAGCGAGAATCTCGAGAACTCCTTCGAGCTCGCGTTCGGAGCCGAGCTCTTGCGCGTGTGGCCTGAGCTCGCCGAGCTCCCGCCGGATCAGGCGCGAGACGGGTACACGGTTTCGGCTTCCGGTCGAGAGATCCATGACGGGCGCCTCGAGGCCGTAGCGGGCCGCGAGCCACTTGTTCTCGCTTGTCAGGATCCGGTGGTAAGAGGGGATCTCCTCGCCCGCCTCGTACTGCTCGCACAGTTGCTTGACGAGCGCCTGGCAGTACGCGGCGATCGCGACGGCATCTTCGACGCGCGTGACCGCATCGCAGATCCGGAGCTCGATCGTGCCGAGGCGCGGGTGCAGGCGGATGTCCCACCAGATGTGCGTGTAGTCCGCGATGCAACCGGAGCGCTCGAGCTGCCCCACGACCTCGGCGTAGTCGGCGTAGTCGCGGAATCGCGGCGGCGGTCCCGAACGCGGGAACGCCGAAAAGACCATTTGCCGGCTGGACGCCAGGCCTGTCGGCTCCCCTCTCCAGAACGGCGAGCTCGCCGACAGGGCAAGCAGCGATGCCAGGTGGGGGAGAAGGCCGTTGACGACTTTGACTGCCTTCTCGGGATCGTCAACTGCGACGTGCACGTGCATCCCGAAGATGAGCTCGCGCCGCGCGACGTACTGGAGCTGGTCGATGAGGGCTCGGTAGCGGTCCTTGGCCGTGATGCGCTGGGCCTCGAAGAGGCTGAACGGATGCGTCCCGGCCGACCCCACGCGCATGATCCTCTCCCGCGCGACGTCAATGACGTATCTCCGCAGCTTCACCAGCTCGCGCAGAACGTCATCGGCACTCCGGCACACGGGGGTCGCGATCTCGATCACCGACTGCATGAGCTCGGCGTTGATTTGCGTCTCGAGCTCGTGCCCGCTCACCGCCGCCAGAATCGTCTCGATGTGCTGGACGAGGTCGAACGTCGCCCCGTCGAGGAGCTGGTACTCCTCCTCGACGCCGAGCGTGTACGGATCGCCGTCGCCGAACTGGTGTTCGAGCACGCTCGCCCGCGGCTCGTTGACGTCTCCGGTAATCGAGGCTGGAATCGCCTGCTTGTCGCCGTTTTCGGTGCTCAAGAGATCATCGCCTCGACTTCGATCTCCACCTTCCATGCTGGATCGAAGAGACCAGCGAGAACGGTCGTATTGGCGGGCCTCACCTCGCGGAAGACCTTCGCGTGAGCGCGCGCGAAGCCGTCGAAGTCGGCGGGATCCGTGAGGTACACCCGCGTGCGCACCACGTGCTCCAGGCTCGATCCCGCCTTCTCGAGCGCGGTGCCGATGAGCTCGAGGCAGAGGAGAGTCTGATCGTAGATGTCTGCGGGCGGAGGCGAGCCGTCCGGCGGGTTCGCCGCTGTTCCTGAGACATGCACTCTGTCGCCGGCGACGACCGCGCGCGAGTAGCCGACTATCGGTTCGTACGCGCCTGTCCCCGGGATGAGGCGTCGCTCCATCGCCCCACTAGTATCGCGCGACGTGCAAGTACTTGACCAGATCGACGAGTGGCCGGTTGCGTTCGCCGCCGCGGGGTTCGTCGATTCGGGTGGCAACGTGACAACGCGCGGCGACCGCGCTCGCGCCGTGCGCATGGCCTCTGTCTCGAAACCTGTCGTCGCACTCGCGGTGCTCGTGGCCGCCGAAGAGGGCGTCATCGACCTTGACGAGCCGGCCGGCCCCCCGGGTTCGACAGTTCGGCATCTTCTCGCGCACGCGTCTGGACTTCCGTTCGAGGGGACGACGCCGATTGGGCAGCCGGGCCGTCGCCGTATCTACTCGAACGAGGCGTTCCGGGTCCTCGGCGACCATCTCTCGGCTCGCGCCGAGATGCCGTTCGTCGACTACGTCACCGCCGCCGTCTCCGCGCCCCTCGGCGTCGAAATCGACCCTCGCGGCGATCCCGGATCGGGCATGCACGCATCTCTCGACGACGTGCTCGCGATCGGGCGCGAGCTCCTGCGGCCGACGCTCCTCGCTCCCGAGACGCTGGACGAGATGACGGGCGTTCAGTTCTCAGGGCTCACCGGCGTCCTCCCGGATCACGGCCGCTTCGATCCTCTGGACTGGGGCCTCGGCGTGCAGCTCAACACCGCGACGCCGACGTGGATGGGCGCGCGCGCGTCACCTCGAGCCTTCGGTCATTTCGGGGGCTCGGGGACGTTCCTCTGGGTCGATCCCGACGCCGGCGTCGTCTGTGCGGTGCTGACGACGCGCGAGTTTGGCGAGTGGGCCAAGGACGCCTGGCCTCGTCTCTCCGACGATGTGCTCGAAGAGCTCGTGGGGTCTGGTTAAGCCAGACCCCAGCCTCCGGCTCCGGCTCCGGCTTCAGCCAGACCCGGGCTCACCGTCGTCGGCGAAGAGCGGCCGCACGAGCTCGTCGAAGGTCGCGGTGTCGCAACTCGCGATCAGGCAGGGTGTCATCGCCGTAACCGTCGCCGTGCGCGAGATGTGCATCGCCACCGCGACCTCGCCGAAGAACTCGCCGGCGCGCAGGACACGTCTGTCGCCTATCGACGTCTGCGACACGCCGGCGACTCCCGACAACAGCACGTAGAACCGATCGCCCGGCTCTCCCTCACGGATGACCACCGTGCCCGCGGCCACCTCCTCGCGCTTCATCCGATCCGCGAGCTTCGTCAGCGTCTCCCCGGGTAGCTCGGCGAAGAGCCCGACCCGCGCGAGCTCGGTCACGGACGCAGGTACGTGCCGTGGGGACACGCGCGTACGCTACCGGTGTGGGCGTTCTGGGCGAATGGCGCTTCTGCCCGCGTTGCGCGTCGACCATCACCCACGAGGAGCGCAGCATCGCATGCGAGTCGTGCGGCTTCGTCCACTACGCCAACGCGGTTCCGGCTGTCTCAGCGCTCGTGGTCGACGATGAGCGGCGCATTCTGCTTGCGCGCCGCGCCCACGAGCCCGACGCCGGCTTGTGGGACACACCTGGCGGATTTCTCGAGGCGGGCGAGGAACCGATCGCCGCTCTCAGGCGCGAACTGCTCGAGGAGACGGGCCTCATGATCGAGATCGGCCACTTCGTGGGGATGTTCGGCGATCGCTACGGCGACGGGCCGAGCGCCGCCGAGGTTCTCAACCTCGTCTGGGAGGTGAGGATCGCCAGCGGAGTGCCCAACGCCGCCGACGATGTCGCCGAGCTTCGCTGGTTCGCGTTCGATGCGTTGCCAAGCGAGGGCGAGCTTGCGTTCCGCTGGCTCGGTCCCGCCCTGCGGTCCTGGGCAGCGTCTGCTTAGCCCCGGACGCACCGAAGGGCCAGCGAGCTGGCCCTTCGGCAGGGGAGGGGGAGGGGGAAGCCTCGAACAAAACTTCCTGGAAGGAGCTTCCTATCAGGTTCCGTCGCTCGACGGAAGGGCTTCGGCGTAATTAGGCGGCGAGACCCAGCGAGCGCTCGAGAGCAGACTTCGGCTGCGCACCTACCGCTGCTGCGGCCGGCTCGCCTTCTTTGAAGAGGATCATCGTCGGAATCGACATGACTCCGTACTTGATCGAGAGGGCCTGCTCTTCGTCGATGTTGACCTTGACGAGCTTGATCCCGTCTCCTCGTTCCTCGGCGATCTTCTCGAGCACGGGCGCGACCGCATGGCACGGGCCACACCACTCGGCCCAGAAGTCCACGATCACCGGTGTCTCGCTGTTCAGCACTTCCTGCTCGAATGTCGCCTCTGTCACGTTGATTGCCATGTGGCTGTTTCGATCCTTTCTGCCTGGTAATAGGAATGCTTAGAGGTGAACGCCGGGATCGCCGAAACCCTTCCCTAGACTGACCGATCGTGGCGCAGATCTTCACACCGCTTCCGGACAAGCCTGACCATGACTCGCTCGAGCTCGAGATCCTCGCGATCTGGGAGCGCGAGGGAACGTTCGAGAAGCTGCGCGACCTGAATCGCAGCGGGCCGACGTTCAGCTTCGTCGACGGTCCGGTCACGGCCAACAAGGGACTCGCCGTGCACACGGCGTGGGGGCGCACCCTAAAGGACGTCTTCCAGCGCTACAAGGCGCTGCAGGGCTTCGCTCAGCGCTACCAGAACGGGTTCGACTGCCAGGGCCTCTGGATCGAGGTCGGCGTCGAACGCGAGCTCGGGCTGAACTCGAAGCGCGAGATCGAGGAGTACGGCCTTGCGGAGTTCGCGCGGAAATGTCGCGAGAAGGTGATTTGGTCGGCGACCGAGCTCACCCGCGGCTCGAAGCGCCTCGGTCAGTGGATGGACTGGGGGAACGACTACTTCACGTTCTCCGACACGAACATCGAGTACATCTGGCGGTTCCTGAAGCTCATGTTCGAGCGTGGCCAGCTCTACAAGGGGCACCGCTCCACCGAGTGGTGTCCGCGCTGCGGCACGTCGATCTCACAGCACGAGCTGTCACAGAGCGGCGTCTACCAGGACAAGACCGACCCCTCGCTCTTCGTCCGCCTTCCGCTGCGTGATCGTCCCGGGGAAGCTCTTGTCGTCTGGACGACGACTCCCTGGACCCTCCCGGCGAACGTCGCGGCCGCCGTCAAGCCGGATGCCGAGTACATCCTCCAGGAGAACGGCGAATGGGTTGCGCGCGCTCGCGCTCTCGAGGCGACCGCGGTGAAGACCGCCCGCGGAGAGGAGCTCGTCGGTCTCGAGTACGACGGACCGTTCGACCATCTCTCGGCGGTCGAGGGGACGGAGCACCGGGTCATCCCTTGGGACGACGTGACACTCGACGAGGGGACCGGCATCGTCCATATCGCGCCGGGCTGCGGCGGCGAGGACTTCGAGCTCTCGAAGGTAAACAACCTCCGAATCCTCCAGCCCGTCGACGACTCCGGCCGCTTCTACGACGACTACGGCTGGCTGCACGGGCTCACGACGGTCGAGGCGGCCGACCAGATCACCGCCGACCTCGGCGAGCGCGGCCGGCTCGTCTCCGCCGAGCAGATCGTGCACCGCTACCCCCACTGCTGGCGCTGCGACACACCGTTGATCTTCCGCATTACCGACGACTGGTTCCTCTCCGTCGAAAAGCTTCGCCAGCCGCTTCTCGACGCGAACGCGACGGTCGAGTGGACGCCCGCGTACATGGGCAAGCGCATGGACGACTGGCTGCGAAACATGGGCGACTGGAACATCTCGCGCAGGCGCTACTACGGACTCCCGCTTCCGATCTACGAGTGCTCGTGCGGTCATGTCACAGTGGTCGGCTCGAAGCTCGAGCTCTCCGAGCGGGCCGTCTCAGGCCTCGAGCAACTCGAGGAGCTTCGACGGCCGTGGATCGACGCGGTTCCGATCCGCTGCGAGACATGTTCCGAGATGGTGTCTCGAATCCCTGAGGTCGGCGATGTCTGGCTCGACGCCGGGATCGTCCCGTTCGCGACGCTCGGCTGGGAGAGCCCGGCCTGGATCAAAGGGGGGTATGCGACCGGAGCCTCCAGGGGCGTCTCGACTGCCGACCTCCCAGATCACGCGTACTGGGAGCGCTGGTTCCCCGCCGACTGGGTCTCCGAGATGCGCGAGCAGATCCGGCTCTGGTTCTACTCGCAGCTCTTCATGTCGGTCGCGCTGACGGGCAGAGCGCCGTTCCGGCGCGTCCTCGGCTACGAGAAGATGCTCGACGAGTCAGGGCGCGAGATGCACGGCTCCTGGGGAAACATGATCGACGCCGAGGACGCG
The DNA here is from genome assembly GCA_029865325.1 of Thermoleophilia bacterium. GTDB lineage: Bacteria > Actinomycetota > Thermoleophilia > Gaiellales > Gaiellaceae > GMQP-bins7. The sequence continues at coordinate 29,825 of JAOUHF010000005.1, read as the reverse complement.
TTTACGCGCATGGGCGCCGACGTGATGCGCTGGCAGTACTGCGCCCAGCCGCCCAACCAGAACCTGCTCTTCGGCTTCGGGCCGGCGCACGAGATCAAGCGCAAGCTGCTCACGCTCTGGAACTCGTGCAAGTTTCTCGTCGACTACGCGAACATCGAGGGCTGGGAGCCTGCGTGGGAGGACCTTGCCGGTGGGCCGAGTGGTGAGCTCGATCCTCTTGACCACTGGCTGATCTCACGCACGAATGCGCTGGTCGCCGAAGCAGCGACGGCGTACGAGAGTTGGCTCACGGTGGATGTCGTCAAGGCTTACGAGGCTTTCGTCGACGATGTCTCCAACTGGTACATCCGGCGCTCGCGGCGGCGGTTCTGGGACGGCGACGAGACTGCCTTGCGAACCCTCTGGTATTCGCTCGTGCAGGGCCTGCGCGTCGTCGCGCCTCTGATGCCCTTCTTTACGGATCACCTTTGGCGGGGGCTGACCGCACCGTGTGTCGGTGCGCCCGAGTCGATTCATCTCGCGGGCTGGCCCGAAGTGAGAGAGCCTGACTCGGCGCTCCTCGCCGAGATCGACGAGCTCCGCCGAGTCGTCGAGCTCGGTCGGCAGGCGCGCGCAACGGCGGGCATCAAGCTGCGCCAGCCGCTCCGCGCGCTTGTCGTCGACGGAGCCCCATTGGCCTCCTCGCACGTGGACGAGATCGCCGAGGAGCTGCGCGTCGAAGAGGTGTCCTTCGGCCAGGTCGATGCGAGCGAGCTCCGCGTCAAGCCGAATCTTCCCGTGCTCGGGCCGAAGCTCGGAAGAGAGCTCGGAGCGGTACGCGCCGCGCTCGAAGCCGGTAAGTTCGAGGAGCTTCCGGCGGGCGGCTTCCGCGCCGCAGGGTACGAGCTCTCGTCCGAGGAGGTGCTCGTCGAGCGCCGCGGCAAGGAGGGCTGGGCGGTCGCGGCCTCGGACGGCGTGACCGTGGCGCTCGACCTCCATCTGGACGAGGGCCTTCTGCTGCGCGGCAGGGTCTACGACCTGATCCACGCGGTGAACACGATGCGGAAGGAGGCCGGACTCGAGCTCACCGATCGCATTCGGCTCACGCTCTCCGAGGCCGACACAGACCTCCTCGAGCACGCGGACTGGATTGCCCGCGAGACACTCGCCGTCTCGGTCGACGCGTCCGGCGATGATCCTCGGATCGAGAGGGTCTAGCGCTTCGAGGCGAGCTCGAGCTCGCGGCGGAGCTCGACCGGGAGGCGGAACGTGACGTCCTCCTCCACGAGCCGATACGGCTCGATGCTCGTCACTCCACGTGCGCGGAACCAGTCGCAGACGCGCGTAACGAGCTTTTCGGGCGCTGACGCACCTGAGGTGATGCCTACTGTCGTCGCACCGTCGACCCACGCCTCGTCGATCTCGGTCTCGTCGTCGATCAGGTAGGCGTGAGTACCCATGGCGCGGGAAGTCTCGACGAGCCGGTTCGAGTTCGACGAGTTGCGCGAGCCGATCACGAGGAGCAGGTCGATCTCCGGAAGCATCTCCTTGACCGCCCACTGGCGGTTGGAGGTCGCGTAGCAGATGTCCTCCTTGCGCGGCGCGCGAATCTCGGGGAAGCGGCGACGGAGCGTCGTGATGATCTCACCGGTCTCGTCGACCGAGAGGGTCGTCTGGGTCACGTACGCGAGCCTGGTGTCCGCGGGGAGATCGAGCGCCTCGGCTTCGTCGACGGTCTGCACCAGAACCGTTGCGTCGGGGGCCTCGCCCATCGTGCCGACGACCTCCTCGTGTCCCGCGTGGCCGATGAGCACGACGGTGTAGCCCTCCTCCGCGTAGCGACGAGCCTGGACATGCACTTTGGTCACGAGCGGGCAGACCGCGTCGATGACGTTGTGCCCCAGGCGGGCCGAGTTCTCGAACACGGTGGGTGCGACGCCGTGGGCCGAGTAGACCACCGTTGCGCCCTCGGGCACCTCCGTCTCCTCGTCGACGAAGATCGCCCCGCGCGCCTCGAGATCACGGACAACGTGGATGTTGTGGACGATCTGCTTGCGCACGTAGACGGGAGCACCGTAGTGCTCGAGCGCGAGCTCGACCGTCTCGACGGCACGCTCGACGCCGGCGCAGTAGCCGCGCGGAGATGCCAGGAGAACTCGTTCCACCATGGGAACAGGGTATGTCAGCGAGCCGACTGGGCGACGAAAATGCCGGCGATCACGATCCCCCCGCCGATGAGCTGGGTCGGCCCGAAGGTCTCTCCGAGCCAGGCCCAGGCGACGACGGTGGCGACGACGGGTTCGAGCGTCGCCACGATTGATGCACGGGTCGCACTGATGTGCCGAAGCGATCCCGTCAGGAGCGAGAACGTGACCATCGTCCCGATCACGACGATGAAGCTCACGAGTGCCCAGACGGGTGCGGAGTATTCGGAGAGGTTGCCCTGGAGCGACACGTTTTCCCCTAGGACATCCCACGGGAACTCCCAGAGCGGCTGGATTACGGCCCACAGCAGGGCGGCGACGAGGAAGCCGTAGAACGAGAGCGAGGCGGCGTCGCGGTGCCGTCGCTCGCGTTCGGCCATGAGGAGGTACGCCGTGAGGGCAAGCGCGCCACCGAACGCTGCCGTGACGCCCACTGTGCTGAAGGCGACGCCCGCCCACAGCTCGACCACGAGTGCGAGCCCGGTGAGGCAGAGCGCAACCGCGACCCAGATTCGCCTGCGGATGTGCTCCTTGTAGACGAATCGCGCGAACAGCGCGACGAAGAGCGGGGCCGTGAATTCGATGAGGAGCGCAACGCCGACCGGCAGGTTCTCGATCGCCACGAAGTAGAGCCACTGCACGAGCGCGATCCCGACGAGTCCGAACGCGATGAGGAACAAGAGCTCCCGGCGACCGACCCGCAGCCGCGAGGGTGCGACGACGAGGAGAAAGGCGAGGAACAGGATCGCGGCGCAGGTGTTCCGGATCTGCGCGAGCTCGAGCGACGAGAGCCCCGAGCCGAGGACGACCTTGGAGACGCTCCCGTTGACGGCGAACAGCGTGGCAGCGGTCGCGACCATCGCGTAGCCGAGTCTCGTCTTGTCGTCCGGTCGCCCCTCGGGGAGCAGCGTGGGGGCGTCGACCATAGGGTGGCAGGCTATCCGCCTACACTGTGCCGACTCGGGGCGTAGCTCAGCCTGGTAGAGCGCCCGCTTTGGGAGCGGGAGGCCGACAGTTCAAGTCTGTCCGCCCCGACTGGCGAGATCAGCGCTCTTCGCAACCGCAGCCGCGCTCGTTGTCGCCTCGTCGCGCGGGGAGGGGTTCTCCGACGATCGCTCGACCGGCGTCGTCACGACATCCGAGAGCTCGCGAGCGCACGTTGCGGCAAGTGACTCATCCAAAAACATCGATGAATAGTAGTAGTCTGCTCCCATGCCCCCGAGGTCGCTGATCGACTGCTGCAGCCCACTGGTCCGGCCGACGTTGACCGCGGCGCAGGCGGTCGAGCTGGAGCGGTTGTTCAAGGCGGTCGCCGACCGCCACCGGGTGCAGATCCTCAACCTGCTCGTGGGCGCCGAGGACGCGGTGTGTGTCTGCAAGCTGATGCCGGCACTCGGGCTCGCTCAGCCGACGGTCAGCTACCACTTGAAGCTTCTGGTCGACGCTGGTCTCCTTGAGCGGGAGCGTCGCGGCCGATTCTCCTACTACCGCCTGGTGGCAGGTGCGCTCGACCGTCTCGGCGAGCTCGTCTGCGGCCCGGCCGTTGTTTCGGACCGTGCTGCATGAACGTCCTCTTCGTCTGTGTGCACAACGCCGGCCGGTCGCAAATGGCCGAAGCGCTCTTCCGGCTTGTGGCGGACGGCGCGCATGAGGTGCGCTCCGCAGGTTCCGCACCGGCGGAGGACATTCACCCCGAAGTAGTCGGGGCGATGCGCGAGTTCGGCGTCGACCTCGCTGAACGCACACCGCACCGACTCGGCCGCGCGGATGCCGAGTGGGCGGACGTCGTGGTGAGCATGGGTTGCGGCGACGCCTGCCCGTACATCCCCGGCAAGCGCTACCTCGACTGGGACCTCGACGACCCGGCCGGCAAGAGCCTTGCCGAGACACGCACCATCCGCGATGAGATCGCCTCACGGATCGAGCGCTTGCTCCCCGAGCTGGACGATACGGACGCAACGGATGACGGTCGCTGATCGGAGCGGCTCGGCGGACGACGGAGCCGTCCTCGCGCGACTCTCGCGCCTCGACCGCTACCTACCGCTCTGGATCGCGCTCGCCATGGCCGGCGGACTCCTGCTCGGAACGCTGGTGCCGAGCCTGAACGACGGGCTCGAGACACTCCAGGTCGGCACGGTCTCGCTGCCGATCGCGCTCGGGCTGCTCGTGATGATGTACCCGGTGCTGGCGAAGGTGCGCTACGAGGATCTCGGGCGCATGAGCGACGACGGTGTCGGCAACGGGCGCTTCTTCGGCGTCTCGCTCTTCCTCTCCTGGATCGTCGGGCCGGCGCTCATGTTCGCGCTCGCCTGGATCTTCCTCGCCGACCAGCCCGCTTACCGAACCGGCGTGATCATCGTCGGCCTCGCCCGCTGCATCGCGATGGTGCTCGTCTGGAACGACATCGCGCTCGGCGACCGCGAGCGGGCAGCAGTCCTCGTCGTCTTCAACGCGATCTTCCAGGTCGTCGCCTACGCGCTTCTCGGCTACTTCTACCTCACTCTTCTCCCGGGCTGGCTCGGCTTCGACACGCAGGGGTTCGAGGTCGGGATCTGGGAGGTCGCCCGCACCGTTCTGATCTTCCTCGGCATCCCGCTCGTCGCCGGCTACCTGACACGGTTGATCGGGATCCGCCGACGTGGGCGCGACTGGTACGAGCAGCGTTTCATCCCCCGGATCGCCCCGCTCACGCTGTACGGCCTCCTCTTCACGATCGTTCTGCTCTTCGCGATCCAGGGTGAGGAGATCACCTCACAGCCGCTCGACGTCGTCTTGATCGCCGTCCCCTTGCTCGTCTACTTCGCGGTCATGTGGGTCGCCGGCTTCGCCTCCGGCCGGCTCATGGGGTTCCCCTACCCACAGACCGCGGCGCTCTCGTTCACCGTGGCGTCCAACGACTTCGAGCTCGCGATCGCGGTTGCCGTCGGCGTCTTCGGCGCCGCCTCCGGTCAGGCGCTCGCTGGGGTCGTGGGCCCGCTCATCGAGGTCCCCGTGCTCATCGCGCTCGTATACGTCGCGCTCTGGCTGCGTCGTCGGCTCGCGTGGCCCGAGCCGCGCGGAAGCCGAAACACGGTCGACCAACCGCCCGCAGCGTCGGCGGCAGGCACGCTCGGCTAGCTCCGCAACGCTGCGCACCTCGACGGATGTCCGAGTCATTCTCGGGGAGGCACGCTCCGGGTGGCACAGGAGGTGTTTCGTGTCCGTCATGCGGGGTTTCACACACTCGTCAGGCCCGCGGCGCTTTCTTGCGCTCCCTCAATGCCCGGCTCGGCTGGTGGGCCGTCGGTCTTGCCGCTGGTGTCGTCGTGCTGCTCCCGATCCTCGGTGTGATCGGGGCTGCCGTCATCACGGACCCGGGCTGGGGCGCAAGTCTCGCCCTCGGGCTGTCGGGCGCAGTTGCCGTCGCGACTGCCCTTGCCGCAGGCGTCGTCGCCGTCGTCAAGGGTGAGCGATCGATTCTGCTGCTCGGGCCGCTGCTCTTCGGGGCGTTCTGGGTGATGTTCGTCCTCGGCGAATTCCTCTCACTCCACTAAAGAAGCGCGAAGGGCGGCTCTTTGGCCGCCCCTCACTCGCGTGTGACTTGTGCTCGAGCTACGCGGTCGCAGGCTCGCGGCGGGCGACGAGATATGTCCAGATCGCACCCCCGAGGATGCCGCCCGCGAGTGGGCCGACGATGTAGATCCACACGTCGCCCCACTCCTGGTTGTAGAGGACGGGATCGAGCGATCGCGCCGGGTTGAAGGATCCACCCGACGCCGGGCCGACGGTTGTCGCGGCGGTGAAGATGAACAGTCCGATCAAAAACGGCGCCATCACGCCCTTCCACGCGGCGCGGTCGTCGGTGGCGACGGTGAGGATGACCATCACGAAGAGCGCCGTCGCGATGATCTCGAGTACGAGCGCGGCCCAGTTGTCGATCCCGCTGCCCGGCTGTGTGCCGAGGGCGTCGGTGACGTCGCTCGAGTAGACGATCGCCATCACGAGGACCGCGCCGAACCCGCCGACGAGCTGGGCGATCCAGTACGGGACGACGTCGCGGCTGGGGAACTTCCCTGCGATGGCGAGTCCTGTGCTTACCGCTGGGTTGAAGTGCCCGCCCGAGATGTGACCGAACGCCGTGATCGCAAGCGCGAGACCGAAGCCGAAGCCGGCCGCCACACCGAGCGGCGTGATCGCCTCGGCGCCGATGTCCACGACAACAGCGATCCCGCTGAAGCCGAGGAAGAAGAAGAGGAATGTTCCGAGCGCTTCGGCACCGAGGCGTACGCCCAGGGGATGATCCATCAGTTGACCTCCGAATCAGTCATTGGGGTGCCGTTTCGGTGCGGTCGTCCCGTTTCCTATGTCGTGCCCGTCCGTCCGACGGCAAGGAGGGCGCGGAGGCGCAGGGGTCTGCGCCTCCGCGGTTTCAGCTCGTTACGGGCCCTTCGGCGGACTCATGCGCCAGACGTCGTTGTCGAGCCTCATTGCGTTCACGTTCGGCGGCAGCTCGAACCGCTCCCGATCGCCGCCGAACGTCATGATCGACGGTCGCATGCCACCGGGGCCGCCCTCGACTGAAAGCGCGTCGAAGTCGTACTTGGCACCGTCTGCGTCGGCCTTCCAGGGCGGGGACGCGGGAGGCGTGAGCTCCGTCCATGTGGCGCCGTCCTTGCTAGCCCAGATGTCCGTCGGGTTCACTGGCTCTCCGTAGCCGCCGAAGCACGCGATCTGGTTGATCAGCACGGCGCACTGGTGCCCGGGCCGTGGCGACCACCCTGCGCTCGCGGTCACCCGCTCCCAGCTCGCACCGTCGCGAGATCGCCAGACGTCGCTGAAGTAGAGGTCGCGCTCGGCGTCGCAGAACGGGTTGCCCCCGCAGGTGAAGCCACGCTCTCCCCCGAGGAGATAGATGAACCCGTCCTTGACGAGCACAGCGGCCCCGGCGCGGGGCGCCCACCGGGCAGCAGGGGTCACCTGCGTCCAGCTGCGCCCGTCGCGCGACTTCCATACGTCGTTGTAGAGGACTCGACCCGTGCCGCCCGTGGACGAGTCGTCGCCCTGGCTTCCGCCGAGCACGTAGATCTCTCCGCGATGCACGACCGCGCTGAGACCGGCGCGACCGGTCCACCCGGCGTGCTCGGTGGCGCGCGACCAGTTCGTGCCATCGCGGCTACGCCAGACGTCGTTGAAGAAGGTCGAATTCGGGATGAAGGGGAAGCACGGGACGCCGGGCGGAAGCCCCGGGCACCCCGGGAACCCGAAGTTGGGCAGGGTGTCGAAGTTCTGGCCGCCCATGATCACGATGTCGTCGCCCTGACGTACGGCGCCGAAGTACCCGCGCGCCGGCCAGGAGCGGGCGCCGTCGGCGGTCTTCGACCAGGTCTTGCCGAGATCGGAGCTCTTCCAGACGTCGTCGTAGAGCTGGGTGCCGAATGGGTTGAACGCGCCGCGGCCGCCCATCACGTAGAGGTCGTTCCGCAGCTCGACGGCCTGCAACCCCGCGCGAGGCGCCCACATGCTCGAGGACGCAGGTGTGTTCCCGCGGATCTTCGTCCACTGATAGGACGAGAGGTCCGTTGCTCCGCCACCCCCGGCGGCGACGCTCGTCAGTCCTGCCACCGCAGTCGCAGCGGCGACGCTCGCAATCCACTTCCTCATGGTCTCCCCTTTTTGAATCCCCTTGTGAGGATTCGGCGCGCGAGCGCCGACCCTCTCCCCGGGGCAGAGTGTAGATCGATTCAGCCTCTGCGCAAGGTGTCGACCGCGATGCTCGTAACGTTCGTGGCAGCGTTCGGGGTTGACGGCGGGAAGCGGGCGACCGGGCTCGAACCGGTGACATCCAGCTTGGAAGGCTGGCGCTCTACCAACTGAGCTACGCCCGCGCCCGGTTAGCGTAGCGCCCGTGGATCCGTATGCGTGGACGTGGACCTCCGAGGCGCTCATCCTCGTCCCACTCATCACGGCCGCGTACTTTCTCGCGCTCCGCGGCTATCCGGCGCCGCGCTGGCGCATCGGATGCTTCCTCGCCGCGATGGCGCTGCTCCTCGCCGTCAGCGTCACCCCGATCCACACGCTCTCGATGCACTTCCTGCTGACAGTCCATCTTCTCCAGAACGTCGTTCTGGCCGAGTGGGCGCCGCTCCTCGTCGTGCTCGGGATCCCACCTGCGCTCGCCGCGCGGCTCACCCGCCGTGGCCTCGTCCACGCGCTCACGCACCCCGCGGTCGCGCTCCCGCTGTGGCTCGCGAACTACATGATCTGGCACCTCCCCTGGATCTACGACGCAGCGCTCGAGAACCCGAGCACGCTTCTGCATCTCGAGCATGCGCTGTACCTCTTCACGGGAGTGGCGATGTGGTGGTGCGTCTTCCAGGACGAGCCGCACCGTCTCGGCTCGGGCGCGCGCGCCGGATACGTCTTCGCGGCCTTTGTCCTCGGGAGCCCGATCGGGTTAGTGATGGCGCTCGTCCCGAACGCGATCTACGACTTCTACGTCAACGCCCATCACCGTGTGTGGGGGCTCGACCCGCTCGAGGATCAACAGTTGGCGGGCATGCTGATGGCGGTCGAGCAGGCTGTCGTGTTCTTTGCGGTCTTCGCGTACTGGTTCTTCCGCTTTCTCGCCGAGGAAGAGCGGCGAGAGGACGTTGACCATCATCCGACTGCCGCGTAGGCTCGAGCGCGATGCGTCGGGCCGTCGTCTTTGCAGCGCTCTTGATCCTCGCTTTCGCGTCCATGTCGGCCGGTGCGGCAAGCCCGGGCTTCCGCTACGGCGTCGCTGCAGGCGAGGTGACCTCGAGCTCCGCGACCCTCTGGACACGTGCGCCGAGCGCGGGCCGAGTGACGCTGGACGTGTCACAGAGCCGTCTGTTCCCCGTGTCTCTGCCGCGAATCGGCCTCGCGACAACGGCCAACGACCTTACGGTGTCGGTGCGCGTAGCCGGCCTGCGCCCCAGTACTCGTTACTACTACGGATTCAGCCAGGCCGGGTCGGTGAGCAAAGTTGGGACGTTCGTTACCGCCCCCAGCCCGGGAGCTAATGCTCGTGTTCGCTTCGCGATCTCGGGCGATGCCGACGCAACACCCGGCGCAAACGGCAAGCCCGGCTTCAATCGCTTCGAGGTCTACGCGCGCATGGCCGCCGAGAAGAACGACTTCAACATCAATCTCGGCGACACGATCTATTCCGACAGCGAGATCAACGGTGCCAAGCCGGCTCTGACGGTCTCGGCCAAATGGGAGAAGTACAAGCTGGGACTTGCGCTGTCTTCGCTTCGCACACTTCGTCAGTCCGCGAGCCTCTACAGCCACTGGGACGACCACGAGTTCATCAACGACTTCACGCGGGCCGAGAACGGTGGGGCGATCTACGCCGCGGGAGTCAAGGCGTTCCGCGACTACGCACCGGTGGCGCGGACGACTACGAACGGCCTCTACAGAACGTTCCGCTGGGGCAAGCACCTCGAGCTCTTCTTCCTCGACGAGCGCTCGTTCCGTAGCAGTAAGGCGTCGCAGGCGTGCGGAGGCGACCTTGCGCCGACCGCCCCGCAGGCGGTACGCGACGCGTTCTCGGGTCTCGCGCCCGGTCTGAAGAACCCCGTCGCGCCGACCTGCCTCGCAGCGATCAACGATCCGTCCCGCACGATGCTCGGCGGACGTCAGTACGGCGCGTTCACGAAGGCGATCAGGGCGTCGAAGGCGAGCTGGAAGGTCATCGTCAACGAGGTTCCGATCCAGCAGTACTACGCGCTGCCGTACGACCGCTGGGAGGGGTACGCGGTCGAGCGTGGGCGACTCCTCCGCTTCCTGCAGGCGAACGTGAAGAACGTCGTCTTCCTGACGACGGACACGCATGCGAACTTCGTCAACGAGGTGCGCCACTCCACGCTCGGGGGCCCGCCGGAGGGCTCCGGGATCTGGGAAGTCGTGACGGGGCCCGTCGCGACCAACACCTTCGCCAAGGAGATCGACGGCTTCCTCGGCACCCCCGGCGCGGGGACGGCGATCGGCGCGCTCTTCTTCAAGCCTCCGCCGCCGAACGGGATGGGAATGCGCTGCGCGGCGCTCGACACGTACAGCTACTCGCAGGTGACGGTGACCGCAAAGACGTTGACCGTCGCTATGAAGGACGCTCGTGGAAATGCGGTACGGGAAGCGACGGGCGTCGCCTGCGCGCCGCTGGTGCTGCGCGCCTCGTAGCGTCCGCTCTCGCCAGCACGCCGGCGCCGTTATACACTCGCCGTCGATGCGCCTTCGCAAGGACGCAAAGATCGAGATGTTGCGCCGGGTACCCCTCTTCAAGGAGTGCACGAAGCAGCAGTTCCAATCGATCGCCTCGGTAGCCGACGAGCTCGACTGGCCGCAGGGAAGGCCGATCGCCCGGCAGGGCGAGAGCGGGAGAGAGTTCGTCATCATCGTGGAGGGCAGCACGGATGTGACGATCGATTCCAAGAAGGTCGGATCGCTCGGTGCCGGCGACTTCTTTGGTGAGATGTCGCTCCTCACACATCAGCCGCGCATCGCCACCGTGACGCCCATGAGTCCGCTACGCGTCCTTGTCATCACGGAGCGGGCTTTCTCGGGGCTCCTCCGAAGCGACTCAGCGATCCAGAGCAAGGTTCTCGCCGCCGTTGCCGCACGGGCTGCGGCGAACGAGGCGATCCTCGGGCAGCAGTAGAAGCGGCGGGCAGAACACCAGTCCCGGCGGGGCGGCGAACCGCCACCTCGGTGGCTACCCTCAGCCTGCGCGCCCGTAGCTCAGGGGACAGAGCGGCGGACTTCTAATCCGCGGGTCGCAGGTTCGAATCCTGCCGGGCGCACTAGGAACCGGGCGGGATTGCGCATCGCCGAGAGGCGCAGTCCCGCAGCTGGGCAACGAAATGGGCAACGCATCCGCTGTCGGCCATACCTTCGGCTACATGACCGACCGCTATGCCCACCTGCTCGAACGCCACGAGGCCGTCTTCGCTCGCGGCATGGACGACTACCTCGCACGCGCCGACTCGCGTTCACGGATCGAGCTGCTGAAGGAGGATGGGATCTGAGGTGGTGGATAAGTGACGATTCCGCCGCTTCAGCCTGATGACGTTCGCGCTCGGCTGATGTACGCGCGAGTGCGGGCTGACGACCTACTGTCGCTCAACCGCGGTGACCTTCTTGGCGCAGACGGCCACGAACGGCAGAGGCTTTCACAGGAGATCTTCTTTCATCTTTGTCGGCGCGATTGAAGTGTTCGCGCAGCTCGTGAACGAGCGCCGCGCTCTAGGGCAGTCATCGGAGACCGTGAGCATCAGACGGCTGCCCGACTGGCTGGCGAGCTCGCGCGGGACCGCGTCGGCGCGGGTGCGGACTGCGGCCGGCTGTCCGTGGCGGCGGCGCTCGAGCTGGGCGCTGGCGCGCAGCGGCCGGCGTTGGTGCCAGGCGGCCTCGACGAGCAGCCGCTCGGCCACGGGCAGCTCGGTCCCGGCGTCGAAGTGTGGGAAAGCCGCACGCGGATCCGAGCCAAGACGGATGCACCTGCCGCCCGCACCATGCGACCCTTCCGCTGCGGACTAGGAGGGCGTTCTATGACTCTGTCAACGAGGATGCAGGTAGAGGTTGCAGACCTGCTCGCGCGCGGCGATGAGGAAGGTTGCCTGCAACTCTCCGAGGTCGAGCGACTCGCCGAGGAACTCGATCTCGACGACACCGAGATCGAGGCGTTGTTCGAGGAGATCGACAGGCGGCAGATCACGCTTCGAGACGACTGCGGCCGCCGGGAGCGCCCGACCGGTCCGAAATACGAGAACGGCGAGCTTGCGACCGCGACGGCCGACTCACTCCAACTCTTCCTGAACGAGATGGCGCGTTACCCGCTGCTCACGGCGAAGGAAGAGGTCGAGCTCGCGAAGCGGATCGAACGCGGCGACATGGAGGCGAAGCAGACGATGATCAACTCGAACCTCCGGCTCGTCGTCTCGATCGCCAAACGCTACCGAGGCCACGACCTCTCTCTGCTCGATCTGATCCAGGAGGGCATCCTCGGCCTCATCCGTGCGGTCGAGAAGTTTGACTGGCGCCGCGGCTACAAGTTCTCGACCTATGCGACGTGGTGGATCCGCCAGGCCGTGCAGCGAGGAGTGGCGAACAGAGCGCACACGATCCGGATTCCCGTGCACATCGGCGACCGCGAGCGCAAGATCGCTCGCGTCCAGGCTCGCCTCACGAGCACTCTCGGCCGCACCCCGACCGATGAGGAGATCGCCGAGGAGACGGGTCTCCGGCTCGATCAGATAGACGACACTCGCCGAGCCGCTCGTACCGTTACGAGTCTCGACCGTCCAATCGGCGAGGAGGGAGAAGAGACGCTCGTCGCGCTTCTTCCAGGAGAGGAAGGCGAGGAGGCCTTCGAGCAGTTGCACGTGAGTCTTCTCGCGGAGACGCTGCGTTCGGCGGTGCGGGCGCTACCAGATCTCGAGCGGAGAGTCGTCGAGCTCCGCTACCTCGAGGATCCTCCGGTGGGTGTCGGGGCTGTGGCAGACGAGCTGGGAATCACCAGCGACCGTGTGAAGCGAATCGAGACAGCCGCGCTCGAAAGGCTCTCGATCGAGCGCGAGCTCCAGGAGCTACATGAACCGGCTGCCTGATCAGCCGAGCGCAAGGGGGGACGCTGCTCGCCAGGCACCCGAGGGCACGCTGTCCACTCACACATATCATCGCCGCATGGATGGGGTCTCCCGGGAGATTCGCCTCGTCGGACGTCCGACCGGACGTCCCGGTGAGGAGCTCTTCGAGGTCGCCGAGACCACGATCCCCGATCCCACCGACGGCCATTTCCTCGTCCGCAACGCCTACTTCTCGGTCGACCCGTACATGCGGCCGCGGGTCGGCGACGCCCGCGCATACGTCGCTCCGCACACCCTCGGAGAAGCGATGTCAGGAGGAGCGGTCGGTCGCGTCGCGATATCCCGCCACCCGGACTTTGTGGAAGGCGAATGGGTGCTTCACATGCTCGGCTGGCGCGAGTGGGCGCTCTCCGACGGGAAGTACGTCTGGAAGGTCGATCCCACCGTCGCGCCCGTTTCGACCGCTCTCGGCGTGCTCGGGATACCGGGGTTCACGGCGTACTACGGGCTCCACGAGATCGGGAGGTTGCAGCCCGGCGAGACCGTCTTTGTATCGGGCGCGTCGGGCGCGGTCGGGAGCGCTGCAGGTCAGATGGCGAAGATCGCCGGCTGCCGCGCTCTCGGGTGCGCAAGCTCACCCGAGAAGGTCTCGTGGTTGCGAGAGCTCGGCTTCGACGGCGTCTTTGACTACCGCGAGCAGCCTGTGCAGCAAGCGCTCGCCGACCTGGCTCCGAAGGGGCTCGATCTCTACTTCGACAACGTCGGCGGAGAGCACCTCGAGGCAGCCATAGGCGCGATGCGGAATCACGGCCGGATCGTCGCCTGCGGCGTGATGTCCCGCTACGGCGACTCGGAGCCTTCGGCTCCGCTGAACCTGTTCATGGTGGTGACGAAGCGGCTTCGCATGGAGGGATTCCTGATCAGCGACCACGTCGATCGCTTCCCGGGCTACGTCGCCGCTGCGAGTCAGTGGGTGCGCGAAGGACGGCTCCGCTACCGAGAGACGGTCATCGACGGGATCGAGAACGCGCCCGCCGCGTTTGCCGGCGCCCTGCGCGGCGACAGCATCGGGAAGATGCTCGTGAAGGTCGGACCCACAGAAGACTCCTAGTGCGAGGCTGGGTTCGGTGACGAGGCTCCGCACGGGCTTCTAGCCTCTCTTGCGGCTAACCCTTCACCACGCCGAGGGGCCGAAGCCGCGCAACGCGGCGCGCGAGTCCTGCGGCCTCGACGACGTCGACAACGCGCTCGACGTCCTTGTACGCGATCGGCGGGCCCTTGTTCGACGGGCAGCGGACGACGATCCCGTCGGACTCGAGACGACGTCGGAGCTCGCCACCCCCAATCAGGCCGCGCGCCCGAGTGCGGGACATCCGCCGTCCCGCTCCGTGAGAGGTGGTACCGAACGAGAGCTCCATCGCACTCGAGCCAACGCGGCCTCCTCTTCTACCGACTTCTCGAGCAGGCTCCAGCTCGAGCATGTCCCGCTCGCTGCGATCGTCGGTGGTCGCTTGCCGTCGCCGCTCAACTCTCGCGAGGGCAGCGCGATCGTGTGGACGGGCAGCGAGCTCATCGCTTGGAGCGACACCGTGTACGAGCGGTTCAACCCCACCCCGGCGGACGGCGCCTTGCTGACGCTGCCTGGCTGACGGTCTGCAGCCGCGTACGGGCAACGGGCGCGTAGAAATGCGCAGCCATATCCGTGTGAGGTCCGATGCCGACGCCGACTCCGTCGTGCAAGCCTGAGCGCATGAGCGACACGTCCGTGCCGGCCGAAGAGCGCGACGGGCTGATCGAGGTACCCGTGGGCGCCGGCCTGTGGGAGTGCGTGTTCATGGTCGCGCCGCTCGTCATAGTCGGGACGAAGGAGGCGGACGGCTGGGACTTCGCCCCGAAGCACATGGCCATGCCGCTGGGCTGGGAAGGGCTCTACTGCTTCGCCTGCACTCCGCGGCATGCGACCTACCGCAATGTGCAGTCGCATCCGCAGTTCACGGTCAGCTTCCCGCGGCCCGAGCAGATCGTGGAGTCGAGCTTCGCTGCCGGTGGTCGTTACGAGGGTGACGTGAAGCCGGCGCTGGCCGCCGTGCCGACCGCCGCCGCGCGGGTCGTGGACGGGCGGGTCGTCGCGGGGTGCCCGCTCTACCTCGAGTGCGAGCTCGAGCGGATCGTCGACGGGTTCGGCTCCGCCAGCCTGATCGTCGGTCGCGTGGGCGCCGCGTACGCTGCCCGTGAGGCGCTGCGCGGCTCGGAGGTGGACGACGCCGATCTCGTGCACCGGCTCGGACTGCTGGCGTACCTTCCTCCCGGCCGCTTCGCCGTGGTACGCGAGAGCTTGTCCTTCCCGTACCCCGAGGACTTCCGGCAGTAGGACGATGGCCGACAGCCCGTCGCGAGTACTGCTGAGCTGGCTCGAAGGGCACGGGCAGGAGATGGTCGAGCTGCTGAAGCGACTGGCTCGAGCCGAGTCGCCCTCGCTCGATCCCGAAGCCCAGCGTGAGCCGTTCCGCATCCTCGCCTCGGAGCTCGAGCGGATCGACTTCGTCGTCCGCGCAGTGCGGGGCGGGGAGATGGGCGACCACCTGTACGCACGACCAAAGCAGCGGCGCCGCGGTGACCCGCGGCAGCTGCTGATCGGCCACATGGACACCGTGTGGCCCGTCGGCACGCTCGTCGAGATGCCGCTCCGCGAGGAGGACGGGCAGCTCTTCGGCCCGGGTGTGGCCGACATGAAGGGCGGTCTGATCGAGATCGTGTTCGCGCTGCGGGCGCTCCGCGAGCTCGGGCTGCGGCCGTTCGTGACGCCTGTCGTCTTCATGAACACGGACGAGGAGATCGGCAGCCGAGACTCGACCAGGTTCATTCGCCTGCTCGCGCGCGGTGCCGAGCGGGCATTCGTGCTCGAGTCCGGCGAGGGCGCTGAGGGCAAGCTGAAGATTGCGCGTAAGGGCCTCGGCCACTTCATAGTGGCGGTGCACGGCCGGCCGTCGCACGCAGGTGCCGACTTCGAGCACGGGATCAGCGCGATCCTCGAGCTGTCCCATCAGGTGCAGCGGTTGTTTGCCCTCAACGACCCCGCCCGCGGGATCACCGTCAACGTCGGCACGATCGACGGAGGCCTCCGACCCAACGTGGTCGCTCCACAGGCGAGCGCGATCGTCGACGTGCGCGCTCCCACTGCGGCCGCTGCACGCAAGCTGGAGCGGGCGGTGAGAGGGCTGAAGCCCATCCTCGAGGGGGCCACGATCGAAGTCGAAGGAGGCTTCCGCCGCCCGCCGATGGAGCCGCTCCTGCGCAACCGCACCCTGCTCGCGACCGCCAAGCGGCTGGGGCACGAGCTGGGCCTGTCGATCGAGGAAGCCGGTCTCGTCGGCGGCGGCTCGGATGCCAACACCACCAGCCTCTTCACCGGCACGCTGGACGGTCTCGGCCCGGTCGGCCAAGGCTCGCATGCGACGAACGAGCGCGTCGACATCACACAGCTGCCCGGGCGCACGGCGCTTCTGGCCTTGCTCCTCCTGGAGCCGGTCGCCCGCCCGCGGCTTGCCGGCCGGGGGCAACGCAGCATCACCGGTTGAACCGCGGCCGGCGTGGCGACCAGGGTCGCTTGCCTAGACGGCCCGTTTGGATGCGCACCGAATCGGTAGTAGCAGGCAAGCAAGCACCCGTTGCCTGCACACACTGGCTCCCTCGACCGCGTGGAGGTCACTGGGCCAGCATGTCTCGACCGCCAGCCCACTCGAGTCAGCCAGCACCGGTGTACGAGGCGGCGCGTCCCGCGCTATCGACGACCGCCAGCTGCCGTCGATCGCGCGCCCTGGGTCAGCCGTCGTCAGCCGCTCCACGGCCTGCTCACGCCGAGTCCTGGACACAACGTCCGAGAGGCAACAACCCCGACCTGTCGCTCTCAGGCGGACAGGAGGGCGAGCGACGGGAGGCACCGATTCAGCCGGCGTCGGCCTGGCGCTCGACGAACCAGCGCCCGCGGATGGCATCCTCGCGCTCGGTCTCGTCCAGCTCGAGTGCAAGTGCCGCGAGCGCGCTTTCATGTGCAGGGATCCAGCGCCGCTCGAGCGCCCGAAGCCGACGCGTCGTGGCCGCGAGCTCGGTCTCGACGCGGTCGAGCGCAGATCGTGCCGTCGCGAAGCGCGCTCCAGCTTCGACCGCGCGGCCGTAGGCGGACGCCGCGATCGGGAGCGCGGAGCTTCCGCCCGGCGCGATCAGATCGGGGGTGGGGGGAAGCCGAATCTCAGCGTCCAACGGGTAGACGACGCCGAGCGATCGCTGCCAGGTCAAGTGCACTTCCGCCTGCTCGGGAACGTGGAAGCTCGCTAGCTCGAGCGAACGCTGTCCCGAGATGAGCAGTGCCCGCTGAAGCCAGACCTCGGCTTCGTGAACCGCGGCCTCCCAGGCGTCGCGGGCCTCGCTGACGATCGCCACGAGTCGAGTCCGTTCGTGGAGGAGGCCGCGCCGCTTTTGATCCATTACGTCGGCGCCGCGGCGGGCGACCGCGAGTCGATGGACGAGCCAAGGCCTCCCGGCCCTACCCGGCGGGGCCCGAAGGCGCATCCCCGTCCTCCTCTCGCCGCCGGTAGTAGGCGTCGAGTGTGGCTGTAGAGACCATCGAAAGCTCCCGCCTCGGCAGTTGCGAGGCGACCCGCCAGGCTCGCTGGAGCGTGTCGTCGAGCGAGTGCGCCTCAACTTTCCCCTGTGACAGGAAGTCTCGCCGGAAGGCCTCGGCGAACTCGAGAAGGCGGTGCTCGCTCGGGCCCAAAGCGTCGGCTCCGACGACGTCTGCAAGGTCGGCCACCTGCCGCGCGCGCGCGACGAGCGCGTAGAGCTGAGCTGCAATCTCCAGGTGGTCGTCCCGTGTGCGCCCGGGCCCTGCACCGAGCCGCATCAGACGCGAGAGCGACCCGAGCGCATCGAAGGGCGGGTAGATGCCTTGCGCGTCCAGCTCCTGGGAGAGCACCAGCTGACCCTCGGTGATGTAGCCGGTCAGATCGGGAACCGGGTGCGTGATGTCGCCGGCCGGCATCGTCACGACCGGAAGCTGCGTGAGCGATCCGGGGCGTCCCCGGACTCGACCCGCCCGCTCGTAGAGAGATGCGAGATCACTGTAGAGGTAGCCGGGATACCCTCGGCGGCTTGGCACCTCGCCTCGCGCCGCAGCCACTTCGCGTACCGCCTCGCAATAGCTCGTGACGTCGGCGATGACGACGAGCACGTGGCGGCCGCGATCGAATGCGAGATACTCGGCGACCGTCAAGGCGATACGCGGGGTCGCGATGCGCTCGACGAGCGGATCCTCGACAGTGTTCACGAACAGGACGATGTCGCCGATCGTGGCGCGCTGCTCGAGGATGTCGCGGACATCGGAGGCGTCTGCGTGCGTGATGCCGACCGCGGCGAAAACGACGGCGAAGGGCTCGTCCTCCGCGACGCGCGACTGCGCCGCCACCTGAGCGGCGAGCTCGAGGTGCGGCAGACCGCCGACGGAGAAGATCGGCAGCTTCTGGCCGCGGACGAGGGTAGCGAGGCCGTCGATCGCGCAGACTCCGGTGAGAATCGCATCACGCGGTGTCTCGCGGAACGCGGGGTTGATCGGGCGCCCGGACACCTCCCGCCGCTCCCGGCCAAAGATTGGTGGCCCCCCGTCGAGCGGTTCGCCCCGACCGTTGCAGACGCGGCCGAGCCAACTCTCACCGACCGGGATTCGCAACGGGCCTCCCGAGAACGAGATGCGGACCTCGTCGAGACGCAGCCCGGCCGTGCCCTCGAACACCTCGACCACGGCCCAGTCGCGGTGCACGTCGAGCACGATCCCGTGTCGCACCTCGCCCGAGTCGAGGTGAATCTCCCCGACCTCGTCCCAGCCGACTCCCTCCACGCCTTCGATCACGAGCAGAGGGCCTCGTGCGGAGGATGCCCCCGAGTACTCGATGTGCTGTCCGGCGCTCACAGGAGCCCCCCTAGCGTGGCGAGCAGACGGCCCCGTACGGCCTCGACTGCCTCGACGTCGCCCGGGCCGGCCTCGTCACGCACGCGTGTCGCCTCGGCGAGGTCGGTCTCCTCGATCCGCGTCGCGGGCACGCCCTGGTCGAGCAGACGACGGAAGCAGTCGTGCAATGCGAGCACCATGTCGAGCAGCGCTGCCTGCTTCGACGGCTCGCAGTGCGCATCGTTGGCGCTCAGCGCGCTCTGCTGGAGCACCGCTTCGCGCAGCAGGCGACCGGAGAGCAGCACTATCCGTTCCACGTCGGGCAGCGACCCGGCACCGATGAGCTGCGCGATCGCCTCGATGCGGTCAGCCTCCGCGAGGAGGCTGAGCGCGCGGACTCGCCGCTCTCCCCAGTTCCAGTCGCCGTGCAGCGAGTGCCAGCCGGCGAGAGCGTCTGCGTCGCGGCAGAAGGAGTCGCGCCAGCTCACGGCTGGGTGGTGACGGGCGTAGGCGAGGTCGCGGTCGAGTGACCAGACTGCGCGAACGAAGCGGCGCGTGTGCGCGGCAACGGGCTCGACCATGTCTCCACCGGGAGGCGAGACGGCGCCGAGCACGCTGACGGAGGCCTCGGCGCCGGCAAGCGTGCGTACGCGACCCGCGCGCTCGTAGAACGCAGCGAGAGCCGACGCGAGCCCCGGCGGATAGCCCTCCTCGGCCGGAAGCTGGCCGGTGCGAGAGGCGACTTCGCGCAGAGCCTCGGCCCAGCGAGAGGTGGAGTCCGCGATGACGACCGTCTCGTGACCCTGGTCGCGGAAGTACTCGGCGACCGTCACGCCGGTGTAGATGCTCGCCTCGCGTGCGAGCACGGGCATGTTCGACGTGTTCGCCACGAGCACGGTGCGGTCGAGCAGCCGCCGGCCCGTACGCGCATCCTCGAGCTCCGAGAGTTCCTGGAGGACGTCAGCGAGCTCGTTCCCGCGCTCTCCGCAGCCAACGTAGACGATGACGTCGGCGTCGCACCACTTGGCGATCTGCTGAAGAAGCACCGTTTTGCCGGTGCCGAAGCCCCCCGGCACCGCGGCGGTGCTTCCGCGCGCAAGCGGATACAGGAGGTCGAGCACGCGCTGCCCGGTGACGAGCGGGGCGCCGGCGTGGAGCCTTGCGCGAACGGGCCTGGGGCGGCGTACGGGCCAACGCTGCAGGAGAGTCAGCTCCCGGCCGGCGACGCGGGCAATCGGCTCTTCGACCGTGTACTCGCCCTCGGGCGCGATCCACTCGAGGCGCCCGGCGATCCTGGGTGGCACGAGCGCGCGGTGCTCCACTGTGGGCGTCTCGGGGACGGAACCGAGCACGGCGCCTGCCTCCAGATCCTCTCCCTCGACGACCACGGGTACGAACCGCCAACGGAGCGAGCGGTCGAGCGTCGCCGGTCGGGCCCCGACTTCGAGGAACTCCGGGGCTCCTGCGAGGCGGCGCAACATCCCATCGAAGACACCGCCGACAAGCCCGGGGCCGAGTTCGGCCATGAGCGGCCCGCCGCTCGCCTCGACCGGCTCCCCTGGCCGAAGACCGCCCGTGTACTCGTACACCTGGACCGTGGCGGTACCCCTCTCGAGCGCGATGATCTCTCCCGGAAGACGGGCCTCGCCGACTTCCACGAGCTCGAGCATCGCTACGGAATCCATCCCGGCCACGTCGACGACCGGTCCGTTGACCCGCACGACCGTTCCCGCGGTCACGCCCACAGCCGCTCCAGATCGGCGGCGTGCTCGGCCAGGCACCGCTCGACGAGTGCAGGCAACGTGTGGTCGACGCGCCGGTTGCCAACACGCCCGATGACGCCGCCGTCCGCGGGATCGAACTCGAGTTCGGCCTCGGAACCGAGCTCCTCGCGTGCCAAGGCGGCCAGGAGTTCGAGCAGCTCCTCGTACCGCGGCTCCGAACGCAGGCGCTGCACGGCGGCTCGAGCTTCCCGTCGTGCGTCATCGTAAACCGCACGCTGGGCCTCGAAAACCAGCGTTCGCGCCTTTCGTCGCGCGCGCGTGAGCTCGGAGGCCGCCTCGAGCTCGGCGGCGGCCTCACCCTCGGCCCGTGCACGGTGGACGAGGGCCGCCTTCTGCTCCTCGGCCTGCGCAACCTGCGCGGCCGCCCGGTCTTCCGCCCGACCGACGAGACCCTCCGCCTCCGCCTCTGCCTGGGCGAGGAGCGCCTCGCGCACCGGATCGAGGCTCACTCCGGCAACGACACCCATGCCATGTCCTCCCGCTCGGATCGTCTCCCTTCGAGGGCGGCTGCGGCTCGGGGTGTGAGAATCACGAGGCCGACCTCACGCTCAAGCCCATCCCACTCGTCCTGCGCGGCCAGGTCGTTCTCGGCGGCTCGCACGTCGACGCCGGCAAGGGCGAAGCCCGCCAGCCGGCGAGACTCCCCGATGGCGACGACCGCGCTCATGCCTGACCGATGAGGATGACGGCGACGACGAGGCCGTAGATGGCGATGCCCTCGGCGAGACCGACGATCACCATCGCGCGGCCGAACATCTCCGGCTTCTCGCTGATCACCGCCAGCGCTGCGGCGCCGGTGTACGCGACGGCGATCGAGGCGCCGATGGCTGAGCCTGCGACGGCGATTCCGGCGGCAAGCAGCGCGGCCCAGCGGTCCGGTTTCACAACCTCCTCCGTCTGGGCGTGCGCCGGGTCGACGACTCCGAGCAGAAGCGCAACGAGCACCACGATGCCGCCCACAGCGATAACGGCGTTGAGGGCGAGCAGCCGCCGAACTCCTTGCCGCGGTGCGCGTTGCAAGACGGCAGTGGTAACAGCGGCGACTACGGCCACCACCGGCACGGCCCAGAAGAACGACTCCATCATGACTCCTCCTCTGTGGTAGCGAGCGGGATCGACCAAGGCGAGAAGCGCCTCCCCTCGCCGGCGAAGATGCGGGAGAAGAGCTCGTAGTACTCGAGGCGGAGGGCCTGCACGCCTGCGACTAGCGCCTCGAGCACGAAGGCGGCCGCGTTGCCGGCGACGAAGAGGACGATGGCGGCGAGCGTGAACGCGCCTCCCCACAGCGCGACAGATCCGTCGTAGACGATTGCGGTCAGGGCTCCGTGCATGAGCCCGAAGGCGGCGAGCCGCGCGAACGAGACCGCGTTCGCGACAACGCGCACGACGGCGTCCACGACCTCCACGGAGGCTTGCGCCACCGCTGCGGGCCCCCGGCCCGCCTCGAGGAAGAAGCCGAGCCCGAGCAGCACGACGCCCGCTCCGACGAGAGCCACTCCCGCGACGGCGAGCCAGTCGACGCTCCGGACGAAGCCGGCGAGAGCGAGTGCTCCGCCGAGGAAGACCGCGATACCGGCGAAACCCGAGGGAGCAACGAGCGCGGCGGCCGGCCCGCGTTCGCGCCAGCGGTTCACGGTTCCGATCGCGTAGCTGCACGCAATGAGCACGGCTCCGACGGCAACGGCCGCGACCAGCAGCCGCAGCGGCTCCTCGAGAGGGTCGAGCCAGAGTGTGGGCACGATTCCGGTCGGGCCGAAAAACTCGCCGTACAGCAGTCCGAAGAAGGCTCCTGAAGCGCCGCACGCGACGACGAGCGGCCAGGCAGACTGCAGCGAGGACAGACGACTGCGCGTCCGGCGCAGGAAGAGTCCCAGGAGCACGAGGACGAGTCCCTGGCCGACGTCGCCGAACATCATTCCGAACATGAGCACGAAGGCAAAGGCTGCGAACGGCGTCGGATCGATGTCCTCGTAGCGCGTAGCGCCGTAGGTCTCGACAAGAGGCCGAAAGGGGCGCGCAAGCCGCACCGACCGAAGCAACGTCGGGGGATCGGCCCACACCGGCTTTGGCAACTCGACGAGTGCCGCACCGACGGGGGCAAGGCGTGCGGACAGGGCCCCGAGCTCGGTCTCCGGCACCCAGCCGACATAGCCCGCAAACGAGCCGTGACGGACGGCAGCGTCGGCGCGGCGCGCGAGCTCCACCTCGCCTGCAAGGAGCTCGCGATCGCCTCGCCGCTCGAGCTCGACGACATCCGGCGATTCGGGAGCGAGGCGCGGCCGAGCTGGACCGGCCCGGAGGGAGAGCCGCTCCACGCGTCTTAGCGCCTCCACCTCCTCACCCTGTGGAGGCGGCACGGAGCCGATCAGCTCGACGATGCCTGCGTCGGCCAGCTCGACGAGCGCCTCGCGGAGGCGAGCACGTGGCGCGACGATCCCTACCCGGCTCATCCGGGCAGGGATCGCGAGGTCACTCCGAGGCATGGAGCACCTCCGCGAGCTCGGCGCCACCTGCCGCCGCGGCTGCAAGGGCGGACGCCGTTCGCCAGGTGTCGACCGCGAGCAACAACACGGCGCCCGTAACCTCCGCACGACCCTCGCGCGACCGGCGGACGAGCTTTTCGCCGTCCTCCTCGGCTCGAGTCCACCACCTGACCTCGGCCCGCCAGAGCTGATCCGGTCCGTCGATGCCGTCCAGCACCCACCTCGCTTGGGCGGGCAGCCCAGCCGCGAGCTCCTGGAACGTTCGCGCTCGCTCCCAGTCGGACCCCACTGCCGAGACGTGTGGTCTGAGGAGAAGCTCGACCGGGCGGCCGGTGACGAACAGCTCTCTCCCGAGCAACAGCGCCAGCGCGCCGGCGACGAGGTGGCGGATCTCGGGCACGTCTGCGAGCAGGCGATCCGCCCACGAGGCGCGGAGCCCGAGGTGGACCTCCTCGACGCTGTCTCCACCGGGATCGCCCCAGGCGGAGCCCCTGAGAGCGTCTCGAAGCTCGACCGGGGAGACAACCTGCGATGCCCGCGGCCACGCACTCGCGAGGCCGCCGAGATCGAAAGGGGGGCGGAGCTCGGCTCCGTGGAGGTAGGCGAGCCGGTCCTCGACGTTGGCGAGCTCGTACCCGGCGGCGAGTGCCCGCAGGGACTCAGCGCGCCCGGGTGGCAGCCACCCCGAGAGCAGGCGAAGGTGGAGAAGCGTCGCAGCGGCCACCGCTCGCTGCGCAGCTTCGAGGCTCAAGCCGGGTTCGAGCTGCCGGCCGTAGGCCGTGCCCGCGAGCCCGAGAAGGGCGTCGCGCAGGGAGGGACTGCGGGCGAGCTGAGCCGTGCGATCTTGCCCGATCCGCCGCCGCAGGAGGAGCCGTGCGCGAACGCTCGCTCCTACCCAACCGATGCTCATTGGCCAGCCTCCGGGAGGCGAGCGTTGCTCATGGGGAGCCTCCCTCGACACACCGGACAATCTCGGCGACGAGCTCGGGTATCCGCATGGATGCTTCTATCCTGACGCGGTCGGCTTCGGCGCGACCTTCCGCCTCGATCTCCAGCGCCTCCTCGCGCGATCGCCGTAGACGCTCCTGCGCCGCCCGGGATCTCTCAGCCTCCGCCGCCTCGCGCCAGTCCGCAGAGATCAGGGCCGCCCGCTCACGTCCCTCCGCGAGCTGCGCCTCGGCCCGCTCGGCCGAGGCTTGCCGCATCTCCTGGGCCTCCATCTCGAACCGCTCGAGCGACGCGAAGACGGGAGCGAGCTCGGCGACGAGGTCGTCGCCGACCGCGGCAGGCACAGCGACGCCGCGACGGAACCGGTCAAGAAGGGCGCTGAGGGGTCGTACGGCCATGTCTCAGGGAACTCCTAGGTGGCCAAGTCGCTCTCGGGCGCTCGGTTGATGCCCTCTCTCCTGCGAGCACGCCTTCGCAGCCGCTCGTCTGCGCAGGGCTTGCGGCGCCGACCCGAGCGGGCCTCGAATTCACGACGCCGTCTTCCCGACGAGGTAGTCGACTACCTCGTCAAGGGTCTGGAGGCGCGCGTAGTCGGCCTCCGGGATGTCGACGTGCACCTGCTCGTGGATGCCGATGACGAAGTTGAGCAAGTCCATCGAATCGATGTCGAGCTGGTCGCGCAGGCTGACATCCGGCCGAAGCGTCGCAGGGTCGGCCTCGGGTGCGACATCGGAGAGAGCGCGGAGCACCGCCTCTGTGATCTCGTCTCGGGTCATAGCTCGTCGGGCTCCTGTAGTAGCCGGTCGATTGCCGCAAGGAATGCACTCGCGCGGTGGCCGTCGGTGACGCGATGGTCGGCGGATAGGCTCGCGTTCACGACGGGACAGATCAGCACCTGGCCCTCCGAGATCCAGGGCCGCTCGACCAGAGTGCCGAAGCCCACGATCGCGACCTGCGGCGGGAAGATGACGCCGAATACAGTTTCGACGCCGCGCTCGCCCAAACTCGTCACCGTGATCGTCGGATCGGTCATCTCGCTCGAGCGCAGCGACCATGAGCGAGCCCGCGAGACGAGGTCGCGGAACGCGTGCATCAGCTCGTCCATGCTGAGCTGATCGGTCCTGTGGATCGCAGGTGCGACGAGACCGCCGCCGCGCAGCGCGATGGCGACGCCGACGTTGATGTCCTCCCGTAGAACCAGCTCTTCGCCTTGCCAAACTGCGTTCAGCTCGGGCACCTCGCGCAGAGCGAGTGCAATCGCCTTTAGGAGCAGGACACCGTGGAGCAGACGCTCGGGAACCGGCCGGCGCAGGTTCTCCTGGGCAAGCCAGGCGATCGCGTTCGACATGTGAATCGTCTGGCCGAGATAGAAGTGCGGGATCTCTCGCTTGGAGCGGCTCATCGCGGCCGCGATCGCCCGCCGCATCGCTGCGTTGCGGTCCTCGACCGCGAGCCCGGTTGGCGGCGCGGGGGGAGGCGCCGGCGGTGGAGCGGCAGCGGCTTCGCCGGCGGCTGCGGCTGCCTCGACGTCCTTGCGCTGGATGCGTCCACCTGGGCCGGACCCCTCGATCAGAGCTGGGTCGACTCCCAGCTCCTCTGCGAGGTGCCGCGCGGAGGGTGAGATCGCGATATGCGCGCCGGCTTCGGCGGGGGCCGGCGCAGCGGGAGCCGCAGGGGCAGGAGCAGCGGAGGGCGGAGCGGCTGGCGCACCGTCCTCGCGGATCACAGCGAGCACTGTGCCGACGGGAACCTCCGCACCCGGTTCGACGAGCACGCGCTCGAGCACACCGTTCGTGAACACCTCGACCTCGACGTCAGCCTTGTCGGTGTGAACGACGGCAATGATGTCGCCCCGGGCGACTGTCTCTCCCGGTTGCTTGAGCCACGTCATGAGCGTGCCGACGCTCATGTCGGCGCCGAGCGTGGGCATGACGAACTCGGCCATCAGATCGCCATTTCCCTGACGAGGGCCGCCACCCGCCCCGCGCTGGGGAGCGCCGCGTCTTCGAGGTGCTTCGCGTACGGGATCGGTACCTCGGCGCTGCACAGGCGCTGCACCGGCCAGTCGAGCAGGTCGAACCCGGACTCCATGATCTGAGCACTGATCTCGCCTGCGAGACTTCCCGTCCTCCAGCCCTCGTCCACGATCACGATCCTGTGAGTCTTCGCGAGCGAGGCAAGGACGGTGCTCATGTCGAGTGGGCGCAGCGTCCGCAGGTCGATGACCTCTGCCTCGATCCCGTCCTGCTGGAGTTGCTCGGCTGCGTCGAGGCACTTTCCGAGGGAGCCGCCGTAGGTGACGAGGGTGACGTCCATGCCCTCGCGGCGCACGATCGCATGTGCGATGTCGACCGGGCGCGGCTCCTCTTCCACCTCGTCCTCGAGGGGGTAGAGCGTCGCGTGCTCGAAGATGAACACGGGATCCGGATCCTCGACGGCTGCGAGCAGCATGCCGCGCGCATCGTCGACCGTCGCGGGCGCGAGGGCCCGGATGCCCGGGATGTGGGCGTACCAGGCTTCCAGGCTGTGCGCGTGCTGAGCGGCAAGCTGGCGCCCGCCGCCCGTCGCCATGCGCACGACCAGGGGCACGCTCATCTGCCCGCCTGACATGTAGTGAAGGGTCGCCGCGTTGTTCACGACCTGGTCGAGGGCGAGCAAGCTGAAGTTGATCGTCATCACCTCGACGATGGGGCGCATCCCACCGAGCGCTGCGCCGATCCCGGCACCCACGAAGCCGGACTCCGAGAGGGGCGTGTTGCGCACCCGCTCCGGGCCGTACTCGTCGAGCAGGCCGAGGCTCACGGCGAACGCTCCTCCGTAGCCACCCAGGTCCTCGCCCATGAGGAAGACCCGCTCGTCCGTTGCAAGCGCGTGGCTGAGCGCAGCGCGCACGGCCTCCCGATAGGTGAGCTTCACCGTGGTCATGCGCCCGTTGGTGTGTAGACGTCCTTCAGCAGATCCTCCGTCGGCTCCAACGGGCCGGCCTCGGCGACGGCCACGGCCTCGTCGAGCTCGGTCGCGATGTCCGACTCGAGCGTGGCGACGTCGGCGTCCGTGAGCAGGCTCGCCTCGCGCAGGCGCGTCTCGAAGAGCGCGATCGGGTCGCGCTCCCTCCAGTGCTCGATCTCCTCCTTCGTGCGGTAGAGATCGGGGTCGGCCATCGAGTGTGCGCGGTAGCGATACGTGCGCAACTCGAGGAACCGTGGCCCGCCGCCACTACGGACCTCCTCGGCGGCGACGCGCGCAGCCGCCTCGACGTCGAGGACGCTCATCCCATCGACGGCCTGGGCCGGAATGCCGTAGCTCTCGGCGCGTAGGTGAATGTCGGTCTGCGCGAGCTCCTGCGCGATCGGCGTTCCCATCGCGTACAGGTTGTTCTCGCAGAGGAAGAGCACGGGCACCTGCCAGAGCGCGGCGAGGTTGAGGGACTCGTGGAACTCACCCTCCGCGACGGCCCCCTCGCCGAAGAAGCAGGCGGTGACCCGCATGCGCTGCTGGAGCTTGTCGGCGAGCGCGAGACCGACCGCGATCGGCATGCCCCCACCGACGATCGCGTACCCGCCGTAGAAGCGCCGTGAGATGTCGAAGAAGTGCATGGAGCCGCCGCGGCCGTGGCTGCAGCCGTTCGCCTTGCCGAACATCTCTGCCATCAACGACCCGGCAGGAAGCCCGCGCGCGAGCGCCTGGCCGTGCTCGCGGTATGTGGCGACGATTCCATCGTCTGGCGTCAGCGCCTGCATCACGCCGACGGCGACGGCCTCCTCGCCGATGTAGAGGTGGAGGAAGCCGCGTATCTTAGCCAGGCTGTACAGCTCGGCCGCCCGCTCCTCGAAGCGGCGGATGCGGAGCATCTCGCGCAGCAGCTCCAAGCCGTGCTCCCGGTCGAGCGTGGGCGCCCTCGCTGCTTTGGGCCGACTGCGGGTCGAGTGGCCTCCACCGGCGCGAGCACTCATTCGCCGGTCTCGAGGGTGGAGACGTCTCCCTCCGGGAGACCGAGCTCGCGGGCCTTGAGCAGGCGACGCATGATCTTGCCGCTCCGTGTCGCCGGCACCTCGTCTGTGAAGGAGATCTCCTTCGGAGCGACTACCGCGCCGAGTCGAACGCGCGCGTGTGCCAGGAGCTCCTTCTCGAGCTCGCGCGAGGGAACGTAGTTGGGCTTGAGAGTGACGAATGCCTTCACGATCTCGCCGGCAACGGGGTCGGGCTTGCCGATCACGCCCGCATGGGCGACGGCGGGGTGCTCGAGCAGGACGCTCTCGACCTCGAACGGCCCGATCAGGTGGCCCGAGCTCTTGATCACGTCATCGGCACGACCGATGAACCAGTAGTAGCCGTCGGCGTCACGGAAGGCGAGGTCGCCTGTCATGTACCAGCCGCCCGCGAAGCAGCGCTCGTAGCGCTCGGATTCGCCGAGGTAGGCGCGGAACATCGAGGGCCAGCCAGTCCGGAGCGCGAGCTCGCCCTGTTCGCCCGGAGTTGTCACTTCATCCACGCCGCCGTCCTTGCGGCGGTGGACGATGCCCGCCTCGACGCCGGGCATCGGCCTCCCCATCGACCCCGGACGGATGTCCATGGCCGCGAAGTTCGCGATCATGATCCCCCCGGTTTCGGTCTGCCACCAGTTGTCGTGGAAGGGCAAGCCGAACGCCTCTTCGCCCCAGACGACTCCTGCCGGGTGGAGAGGCTCGCCCACACTGGCGAGGAAGCGGAGGGCGGGGAACTCATGTTCGCGGACGAGCTCGACGCCGGCTTTCATCATCATCCGGATCGCCGTCGGCGCCGTGTACCACACCGACACGCGCTCGGACTCGAGAATCCCGTACCAGCGCTGCGCTTCGAAATCTCCCTCGTCGGCGATCGCCGTCACGCCGTTCGAGAGCGGGGAGATGATCCCGTATGAGGTGCCGGTGACCCAACCGGGGTCCGCGGTGCACCAGAAGACGTCGTCCGGGTGGAGGTCGAGCGCGAGTCTTCCCGTGATGTGGTGCGAGACGATCGCTCCGTGGACGTGCACGGCCCCCTTCGGCTTGCCCGTCGTCCCACTTGTGAAGTGGACGAGGGCGACATCCTCGGGATCGGTCGGCCCGATCTCGAAGACGTCGTCGGCCGCCTCGAGCAGGCGTCGGTAGTCGTACGTCCCCGGCACGTCTGTCTCCGTGCCGCCCTCGCCGACGAGGATGACGTGCTCGAGGTGGGGAAGCGACGGCCGAAGGGCCGCCACCTTTCGTTCGTAGAGCAGCTCCGTCGTCACCAAGGCCATCGCATTCCCGATAGCCAGACGGGTCCGGATCGGCTCGGGACCGAAGGCGGAGAAGAGCGGGCTGAAGACGCTGCGGTTCTTGAGTGTTCCGAGCGCGGCGACGTAGAGCTCCGGGATGCGCCCGGCGAGCACGCCGACGAGGTCGCCCTTTGCGACTCCGAGGCCGCGGAGCGCGTTGGCGAAGCGGCTCGCTTCGGCGCCGAGCTCCGCGTACGTGAAGTCGTGAACCTCCCGACGCTTGTCGAGGCAGCGCAGAGCGAGGTGGTCGGCCCGCGCCCCGAAGGCGTGACGGTCGACTGCCTCGTGCGCGATGTTCAGGCCACGATCACCCGGCAGCCCGTCGAGCTCCTCGCGGGCGTGCTCCCAGAATCCGCGTGCGCGGGCGGCGTCGTAGTCGAGCAGGTTCGGCGTGACCTCGAGCTTGGAAGCCGACTTGACGATCGCGTTCGGTGTCATGGACTCCCCATTCCTGCGGGCAGACTCCTGGCACCATCGTCGTCAGTGAAGCGCGGAAGGGCATCGGGATATGCGCCGAGTCTCCGTTCGGGCAACTACGGAGCACGGGAGTCCCCTGAGTCGGATCGGGGAATTGCCGGATGCCGGGAAGATCGCGCTGTTCGACCATCGAGCGTGACAGAGG
>JAOUHF010000075.1 GCA_029865325.1 Thermoleophilia bacterium | reverse complement strand
GAGTAGCGCAGCCGAGGTCGGGCGAGCAAGGCGAGCTTCACTGGAGCGCCCGCGATGTGTCCCGGCTCATCCGTGCTGCGTTGGTGATCGCGGAGGCGAAGCCGACGACCAAGGTCGGCGTGGAGATGCTCCGCGACATCCGTCGAGGCTATCGCGAGCCGTTGTCGTAGGGGGTGCCCGAGGCCGCGTCTGGCGTTTCGTTCACACGATGGCTAGCGACCTACCTGCGGATCGAGGAGCGCGAGCTTGAGGCGGGTGGGCGGGCGCGACTACCGCGAAGGAGGCTCAAGCGCCTCATGACGGCGGATGCCCATCGTCGCTGATCGCGGTCACGAATCCGACGACTGTGTCGTCATCAAGCGCAAGCTGCACTGCACGGCTCCCGCGCAAGAGATCGAGGTGCCGCTCAGGTGTCAGCTTTCTTGGCCAGTCGACGAAGAATCCACCGAGCTGGTCGGCGCGGATTGCCTCGGCGCTGTCGATGTACGTGATCAGGGTGCGACCTTAGCCGGGATCAGAACCGGAGATCGTCTCCGCCGCGGGCGAGCTACCGGTGGATCGAGGAGCGCGAGCTGGAGGCGGGCGAAGACCTCGCGTACCGTTCCAACCTGGCGATCTTGGTCATGATCGACGAGAACGGGGATCGGCTCGGAGAGCTTTAGCCGCTCGAGTGCTCCTCGTTCGACCATGAGCTCCCGGACGAGCTTTGGGTCTTCGACGACACGAGTCGTCCAGGCATAGTCGCGCGAGGATCGATGGCGGCACGAGGTCGCGCATTCGGTCAACGGCGCCCCACCGCGACGCCGAGCGCTCGGCGCGGACAAAGTACGCGGAGACGGTCTCGAACTACGTCGCCGTCGCGAACAAGGCCGAGGTCGACCTGGCCGAGACCCGAGAGCGGCACGGCGGCCGGTACGAGCTGGTCGCCCGCCTCTGGCTCCAGGAGTGGGGCTGGGCCGAGCGGAAGGAGTTACCTCTCGCGGATGGTCAAGTCCGTCGCCGTGTCGAAGGGGCGGGAGCCGCTGAGCAAACGCGCCGAGGTCGAGCTGCGCTAGCGGCGAGGCGGCAGCAGCACGACCTCTCTTGAACGATCGCGTAAAGGTTTCCCGGGGGCGGAAGATCACCTTGAGGTGGAGCCGGCAGTCCGTAGTTTCGGCCAGTGCAGACTCAGCGGTCGCGCGGATGCGAATCGGGCGGGCACGCGGCATCGTTCTGGCGTGACTTCGCACGCCGACCGTGGCGCGGCCCATTCGCCATCCGGCCATTCCACGATCTTCCGTTACGTCACGACTGAGTTTGTGGTCGTGCTCGTCGTCCTGGTCGGGCTCGTCACCGGCTCGGCGCTCCACATCCTCGGCGCCGACACGCCGGCCGACTTTGTGTGGGCCGGCGCGGCCGTGGTCGTTCTCGGGCCCCTCGTTTGGTCAGTAGCGCGCAGTCTTGCCCGTCGCGACGTGGGCGTCGACGCGATCGCGCTCCTCGCGATCGCCGTTGCGCTCGTTCTCGGCGAGTACCTCACGGCCGTGATCGTCTCGCTCATGCTCGCCGGGGGCAACGCCCTCGAGGCATCCGCCAATCTCCGTGCACGCCGCGAACTGCGTCTGCTCGTCGAGCGCGCTCCCCGGATCGCACACCGGCGCAGTGGCGCGCTCGTCGAAGAGGTCGCGGTCGAAGAGCTCCTGCCGGGAGACGTCGTCATCGTCCGCGCCGGCGAGGTCGTCCCCTCGGACGGCAGGGTGTCGAATGGGGCCGAGGCGGTCATCGACACCTCGGCCCTGACCGGCGAGCCGCTCCCGGTAACGGTGCGCCCCGGCGGCGAGATCCTCAGTGGAACGGCGAATGCGGCCGACGCGTTCGACCTGGTCGTCACCCGTCCATCAGCGGAGAGCGCGTACGCGGCGATCGTGCGACTCGTTGAGCGCGCTACCGACCAGCGCGCGCCCTTCGTACGCCTCGCCGACCGTTACGCAGCGTTCTTCCTCCCGGTGACGATTCTCGTCGCAGGCGGCGCATGGGTCGCCTCCGGAGATCCAACGCGCATGCTCGCCGTGCTCGTGGTGGCGACACCATGCCCGCTCATCCTCGCCGCGCCGATCGCGCTCGTATCCGGGCTCTCCCGCGCCGCTCGGGTCGGTGTGATCGTGAAGGGTGCAGGCGTCATCGAGCAGCTCGGCCGGGCACGCACCGTTCTCTTCGACAAGACCGGGACCCTCACACTCGGCTCACCGGAGGTGGAACGGATCGTCTCCCTTAACGGCGTCGAGCCGACCGAGGCACTTCGGCTCGCTGCGTCACTTGACCAGCTCTCGGCGCACGTTCTCGCGGAAGCTCTCGTGCACGATGCCGAGCGTCGTGGCCTTCGCTTGACCTCACCGACCGACGTGCGCGAGCAACCCGGCTCCGGGATCGCTGGAACCGTCGACCGCCGCGCCGTCGTCGTTGGCGCTGCCGGCTGGCTCGAGGAGCTCGGCTTCACCGGCGCCCGAGTCGCAGCGAGCGTAGCGGACGGTAGGCATGAAGTCGGCCGCGCAAAGGTGTTCGTCGGCATCGACGGCCGACTTGCGGCGATGATCGTCATGGCCGATCACCTCCGCGAGGATGCCGTTGGTTTGACGGCGTCACTACGGGAGACAGGTATCCGGCACGTCGCGCTCGTCACCGGCGACAGCGCGTCCGTGGGTGAGGAGATCGGGCGCCTGGCCGGCGTCGACCGCGTCTACTCGGAGCAACGCCCCGAAGACAAGCTCGAAGTGGTCAAGGCACTTCGAGCCAGAGCCGAACTCCGCCCGGTGGTCATGGTCGGTGACGGGATCAACGACGCCCCGGCGCTCGCTCTCGCCGACGTCGGAATCGCACTCGGTGCACAAGGAGCGACGGTCTCCTCCGAGACAGCGGACGTCGTGATCACCGTCGACCGCGTCGACCGGGTCGTGCACGCCCTTCGCATCGGGCGCCGGTCGCTCAACATTGCGCGCGAGAGCGTGCTCGTCGGCATGGGCTTGAGTCTCGCCGCGATGGCAGTCGCGGCAGCCGGGTATCTCCCACCGGTGTACGGCGCTCTCTTGCAGGAGGGAATCGACGTGATCGTAATCGTCAACGCCTTGCGCGCGCTGAAAGGTTGACACAAGAAGAGGACGGGGAGGTCGACCTGTCCCAAGAGTGGATCCGAGTGCAAGCGCTCAGTAGCGCCGACCGAAGCGATGCGGGACGTGATGCGTCGTGAAACGTACGTAGACGGATCGGTGTCCGCCCGGATATCTGGCTGCTCGGGCTCTGCGATGATCGGCGCATGAGTGTCTTCAATCGCGTTGTGGTGGGTGTTGACGGAACGGACTTCGGCTTCGAAGCGCTTCATCAGGCGCTTGCGCTAAGTCCAAGTGGCGCGTCCGTCCTCGCCGTCACCGCCCTCTATACCGCCGGTGCGGTGCACGCCGGTTTCCAGATGGACTACTTCATGGCTCAGCTCGAAGAGGAGGCCGAGCGTGCCCGCGCCACCGCGGTCGAGATCATGGGCGACCGACCAAACTGCACGACGAAGGTCGTGCGAGGTGATGCGAAAACCGTTCTGCGACACGTCTGCAACGAGCACGACGCCACTCTCGTTGCGCTCGGAGGTCGGAGCAGCAGCCGATTCCTCGGCATGATGACCGGCGAGACCGCGAGCACCCTTCTTCACGATGCGGCGCGCTCGGTTCTCTTCGCCCGCCCACGGTGGGGTCAGCGCTGGCATCCGAACCGGATCGTGGTCGGGCTGGACGGCTCGGACTCTTCGCTCGCAGCACTTCTCGTCGCCGACGACCTGGCCGAGCGGCTCGGCTCCGAGATACAGGTCGTAACGGCGACGAGCGGGAAGTCTGTTGAACGAACGGCCGAATGGGCTGAGCGCGTCACTGAGTGGGATCCGGGGCATCCGTTTGCTGCCCTGTTCAACCGCTCAGCGCAGGCCGACCTCTTGATCCTCGGCTCGCGCGGCCTGCATGGCCTCCATGCACTCGGAAGCGTGAGCGAGCGCGTCGCCCATCGCGCGGCCTGCTCTGTGCTCACGATCGGCGGTCGAGCCACCGGATCGGCCTGACAGGGTGATCTCAGGCTCCGTCCTGCCTTCAGCTCTCCTCGCTACCGCCGTCGATATGTAGGAGGCTGATGTGACGCAAGCGCAGGCCGCGGCGGCGGAACTGTCCGAGGATGTGTTCGTCGACGTCGCCGTGATCCTGCTGATCTCGTGGCGACGAGCAGCATCGGCGCGCTCGAAGCCGGCCCCCTGCCATCACGATGACGCGCTCAAGGACCGGGCGCAAGATGGCCGGAAGGCGCCCCGATCACGAAGACCCTGCCAGCGCCAGGCGCCCTCACGTCCAGCTGACCACCGGATTGCCGGATGCGCGAGCGATCGAAGTCGACGGTCGCGTAGGATAGAGCCGAGGTCAACAGATGGAGGGGGCAAGATGGCCGCAACACTTCGCGCGTTCTTCGTGCTGGTAGGCGTCTCGGCGCTCGCCGTGGTGGTGTTTCTCATCGTCGCAAGCGCGATCTGACGCAGCCGAGGGCCGGATTCGGCGAAGATGCGGCAGTGCGCCGCCCGGCCCTCGTCTTCGTCGTCGTCTCCGCCTGGATCGTCGGCGCGTTGTTGCTCGATGGCCAGATCGGATTACCCGGCCAGCTCGGGCTTGGTGCGCTCACCGCAGTCGTGCTTGCTGCGCTCCTCGCGATCCAACCGAGGACCATACGTCTGCAGGCGCTCGCGGTCGTCGCGATTGCGACGCTCGGGGAGGTCGTCGGCTCGCTCATCTGGGGCCTCTACGGCTATCGCCTCGAGAACCTGCCGGCGTTCGTTCCGCCAGGCCACGGGCTCGTCTACCTCGGCGGTTTCGCACTCGCCGTACTCGCGCGCGCACGACCGAACACGCTCCTCTGCGTCGCGGCGGGCGGCGCGGCCGTCTGGGGAATCGCCGGAATCACGGTTCTGCCCGCGTCTGACGTCATAGGTGCGATCGGGTGTGCATTCCTGATCGGCGTCCTGCTCTGGACACGTCGGACGGTCTACGCCGGGGTCTTCGTCGTCGTCGCCGGTCTCGAGTTGTACGGCACAGCACTGGGCACATGGTCGTGGGAAGCGGCGGTTCCTGGGCTTGGGCTCTCACAGGGGAATCCGCCGAGTGGCGCAGCCAGTGGTTACGTCGTCTTCGATGTACTCGCGCTCGCGCTCGTTGCTCGGCTGACCGGCGCCAGAGCGTCGATTCAGTCGAGGAGGCTGCGAAGGACGTCGCCGTCGGTCGCCGCTCCCGAGCGAATCAACGCGCGCGCGTCGTCGACCTTGCCCCACACGTCCCAGAGCAGGAACCCGCGCGCCCTTCCGTCACCGTCGACGTAGCCGACGACGCCCTTGCGGTTCGGATCGATCCACTCCTCGACGGTGGCGAGTCGTGAGTCGACATCCCCGACAGCCTCGTAGCCGAGCTCGAAGAGGTCCGAGTAGAAGAAAGGAAGGTGGTCGTAGGACTCGTTCGCGCCGGCCATGTTGGCGCCGACGCAGCGGCCGTGTGTGTTCGCGTGGTCCTCGTGCTCGACGCGCCTCGTTCCTCCGAGCGCCGGGACGGGGAAGCGTGCGACATCTCCGGCTGCGAATACATCGTCGCGTCCGGCACGCCCGAGCTCATCGACCAGGATCCCATCGTCGACGGCCAGCTCAACATGCTCTGCGAGCTCGGTCTTGGGCACGATCCCTAGTCCGGCGACGACCGTGTCGGCCTCGATCAGCCGCTGGGCGCTGGTGGTAAGTCGAAACGTCGAGCCGTCCCGAACGATCTCCTCGACGAGCTCGCCCGAAACAACGTCAACGCCCTTCGAGCGGTAGTAGTCGTTGACGGAGCTCGAGAGGCCCCGGGGAAACAGGCGCGCGCCGATCCCATTCTCGGGGAAGACGATGGTGACGACACAACCACTCACGGCGAGTGCTGCTGCGATCTCAGAGCCGATGAAGCCGCCCCCGATGACGGCGACCCGCACGCCGTCGCCGGCGAGCGCGCGAAGACGGCGGAAGTCGTCGAGCGTCCGAAAGTAGACGATGTCGTCGCCTCCAGAAGCCAGCTGACGGGGAGCGCCGCCCGTCGCGAGGAGAAGGCGTTCGTAGGAGTGGGTCTCGCCGGCATCGTCTGTCGCCGTCCTGGCATCCAGGTCGAGCAGCACGATCCGCCGGCCGGAATGGATGTCGACCCCGAGCTCAGACGTCCCACGCCAGACCGAGTCTTCCTCCTTCCCGGCCCATAACGCCTTCGAAAGGGGTGGACGGGCGTAGGGTGCGTGCGCCTCGGAGGTGAAGAGCCCTAGTGTGCCGTCGGTGTCGTGGTCGCGGATTCCGCGACAGGCGGCATCCGCGGTCATTCCGCCACCGACGATCACATACCGGTAGATGCCCATGAACGGCGAATCGTAGATGCGGCGGTCAGGACCGGGCGGTAAAGTCTCGCGCGGCGTGAGTGGAGCACGAATCCTGGCATTCCTGGCAGCGGCGATCTGTGCCGCGGTTCTCGCGCTTCCCGCCGGTGCCGGCTTCGGGAAGCTCGAAGCCGGCTCGAACCGCGTCTCGATCTTTTACTACCCGTGGTACTCGACGCCGGTGCGTGACGGCCGCTGGGCTCACTGGTACGTCGAGCACGACGGGGCGCCGGTGCTGTCGACGCCGTATTTCCCGAGCCGCGGCCTCTACTCGTCCTCGAACGCGAAGATCGTCGCCGGGCAGATGCGGGAGATCTCGGCCGCTGGAGTCGACACCGTCGTCGTCTCCTGGTGGGGCTTCGAATCGCCGGAGCACGACCGGTTGGGGCTGGTCGCGCAGGCTGCCCAACGACAGGGTTTGGCGGTCGCGGTTCATGTCGAGCCATACGACGGCCGAACGCCTGCCCGAGCCGCAGAGGACATCGCACGTCTCCGAACGGAAGGCGGGTTCACCGACTTCTACGTCTACGACGCCGACCGCGATCCTGCTGCGGCCTGGGCCGAGGCACTTGCTCCGCTGGACGGCGTCCGCATCTTCGGACACACGAGGCTCGTCGGACGGGCAAAGGCCTCCGGGTTCGACGGTCTCTACACGTACGACATCGTCACCTGGAACGGATCGCTGTTCAAGCGACTCTGCACTCAGGCGCATTCCGCCGGCTTGCTGTGTGCCCCATCTGTCGCGCCAGGGTACGACGCACGGCTGGCGACCCGCGATCAGGCGACCCGGCCCCGCCTGCACGGCGTGACCTACGACCGAATGTGGAAGACGGCAGTTCGCTCCGGCGCCGATCTCGTGACCATCACGAGCTACAACGAGTGGCAAGAGGGGACACAGATAGAGCCCGCGCGTTTGCAGATCGGCAGGCCGAGCTACGACGGAGCGTGGGGAAAGAGGGGCGTCGCGGCACAGCGTGCCTACATCACCGCGACCTCTGGTTGGGCCGCGCGACTCCGCGCGGCGGCTCGTCAGTAGAGCGCCGTCGCGAGTCGTCGCCTGTAGGCCACCGTGACGGGGTCGTCGTGGCCGAGATCGTGGAACACCGCGACCGCAACCTCTCGCAATCGGTCCCGGCCTTCCGGCGACGAATCGGGGATCTCGTCGAGCAGCCGATCGAGTGCGAGCTCGCTATCGCCGTCCTCGAGAGCGCTGAGCACGCCAGGCAACTCGCCGCTCGCACGGAGCTCCTCCGTGAGCAGCGACACGCGAGGTGGCGCGAGAAGCTCGTCGACGAACGACGCGACCGCCGCCGGGGCTCGCGCGCCGACGAACTCGGTGACGACACGGCCGTCGCGAAATCCCTTGACTGCGGGGATGCCCTGCACGCGGTAGGCCGCCGAGATTCCAGGGTTCGCGTCGACATCCACCTTCGCGAGGATGACCTCACCACCACGCCTCTCGACTTCTTGCTCGAGCACGGGTGTCAGGGCCCGACACGGACCGCACCAGGCAGCCCAGAAGTCGACGATCACGGGCGTCTCCCGTGAGCGTTCGACCACATCCTGTTCGAACGTAGCCTCGGTGACCTCCACGTCAGCCTCCAACGTCTCGATAGCCCACGATCATCCCGATACTACGTCTGCACCGCAGCCGGCGACGAGGGCTGCAGGTAGGTCGTCGGGCTCGACTCCGGCGAGTGAGCGGTGCCCGAGATCGATAACGACCTCGGGCCACGTATCGAGGTCGAGCGCTCGAGCACCCTGTTCGGATCCGAACCGTAGGAGCTCGTCAGTGGTGAACACTCCACGGCGGCCGGTCTGACGACGTGCGATGCCCTCGAGCTCGCGGAGCTCCTCCAAGGGGTCGATGCGCATGTTGGAGTCGGAGCCGATACAGAGCGGGATCGCGCGCGTTCGAATCCGCTCGGCGGGGAGGAAGCCGTCTCCGAGATCGGCCTCGGTGGTCGGACATGCGCAGATCGCAGACCCCGTCGACGCGAGGAGATCGAGCTCGGCCCCGTCGGCGTGCGTAGCGTGAACGACCGTCGTACGCCCGCCGAGGCAGCCCGTGCGTGCCAGGAGCTCGATCGGGCGGCAGTCGTGCTCAGAGAGGCATTCCTCGATCTCTCGCGGCTGCTCGTCCGCATGGACGTGAAGCGGGAGAGACTCCGCATCCGCGTAGCACGCGATCTGCTCGAGCCAGTCGGCGGGACACGCGCGCACGGAGTGGGGGGCAAGGCCAATCCGGAGGCCCGCAGAGCGCAACGCCTCGACTTCGGCGAGATAGGCCGCGACCGACTCTTGACGAAAGCGAGGGAGACCGCCGCGCGCGTAGGCGACGTGGAGCAGCACGAGCGCGACGCCGACCGCGGAGGCGGCCTCTGCGGCGGCGAGGGCCTCCGGGACGCCGAGGTAGTGAAACTCACCGACAGCCGTGTACCCGGCGAGACGCATCTCGCGGTACGTCTGCTCGTACGAGGCCCGGACGAGATCCGGCGTCTGGCGCTCGGCTTCCGCGAGCATCGTCTCTCGCCACGCCCAGAAATCGCCGCCGACCGCGCTCCCGCGCAGGACGCGCTGGAACGTGTGGCTATGGGCATTGACAAACCCAGGGAGTCGAAGTGTGCCTTCCACGACGCGCGACGCTACCAGGGTCGTCGAATGGGGTCAGACCCAGTGATCCCGATCGCGGGATACCTCGTAGGGTTCCGGCCGTGGCCTGGCACGAGCTGCGACAACGAATTCCGAACGCGCTGACGATCGCTCGCTTCGGTGCGATTCCGATCTTCGCCTGGCTCTACCTCGAGGCGGGCGACGGTCCGGCCTGGGGAGCGGGGATCTTCTTCGCGGCGGCTGCGTTCACGGACCAGCTCGACGGCTTCCTCGCGCGCCGCTGGCACGTGGAGTCGAGCTTCGGGAAGGTGGCCGACCCGCTCGCCGACCGACTCATGATTGGCACTGCGGTCGTTTTCATGTGGGCGACGGGCCGGATCCCGCTTCTCGCGGCTCTCGTCATCGTGGCGCGAGACCTCGTCTTGATCGTCGGGTACAAGGTGCTCGCGCCGAGTGGCTACCAGCTCGAGGTCACGTTCCTCGGCAAGCTTGCGACGTGGGTTCTCTATGCGGCCCTCGGCTTCGTGCTCGTCACCGAGGAGGGGACAGGCTGGCCTCTCGTGCTGCTCGCCATCGGCATCGCTCTCGCCATCGGCGCCGGCGTCCAATATCTCCTGCGGGCAAGGAGTTTGCTGCGCCAAACCTGAAGCGCCGCGGGGCAGGGAGACCGGCTTCGGGCGCGAACCAGAGAGTCTGAACTCTCAACCTGAGGTTGACCCCTCGGCGCGGGTACTGCTTTACTCAGGTGACCCTCGAAGAAAGGCCACCGGTGGAACTGCATCCTGATCTCTCGAAAATGACCGACGACGATCTGCGCGAGATGATTCGCGGGCTCGAGAAGGAGGAAGACGAGATCTCCCTTCAGCGTCGCGTACTGCACGGTCGCATCGACATCCTCCGCGCGGAGCTCGTTTCACGCCTGCGCGAGCAGGTGAACGCAGGGGAGGCCCAGCTTGCGGACATCGGGCGCCTGAGCGAGATCCTCACCGCGAAGGCCACGCCTACGGACGACGCGTGAGCCACGTCTACTGCCCGGAGTGCGGCTTCCAGAACCCGGAGGCCTCGAACTACTGCTCGCGCTGCGGTGCGCTCCTAACGACCGACACGGGCGCCGAGACGACGATGAGCTTCGATGTCGACGAGGAAGGTGAGGAGGTCGACCTCCTGACTGCACTCGGCATCACGGGGCCTGCGCTGGTGGTGCGTTCGGGTGGCGGCATGGCGGGACAGTCGTTCCAGCCCGGGGAGGGGAGGACGTTGATCGGCCGATCTCCGGAGTGCGACGTCTTTCTCGACGACGTGACCGTGTCGCGGCGGCACGCCGAGCTGGCGCGCGACGACGAGACGTTCTCCATCCGTGATCTCGGCAGCCTCAACGGGACGTACGTGAACCGCAAGCGCATAGAGTCGGCTGTTCTCGAGGATGACGACGAGGTGCAGATCGGCAAATACCGGCTGACGTTCCTCCAGCGATGAGCACCGTCGCCACACCGCGTGAGAAAGGCGGGGCGGAGCCTCGGCTCCGTACGATCGGGTCCGTCTGCGAGGAGCTCCGCGAGCAGTTTCCGGACATCTCGGTCTCGAAGATCCGCTATCTCGAGGACCAGGGCCTCATCGCACCGAAGCGGACACGAGGCGGTTACCGGCTCTTCGCTCCGGACGACATCGAACGCTTGACGAGAATCCTGCGTCTTCAGCGTGACGAATTCCTGCCGCTTCGCGTCATCCGTGAGGAGCTGGCAGGGCCTGGCGCGTCGGCGGAACGGACGAGACGTCGCGCAGTCGGGATCACCGATCGCGAGGACGAGATCGACGAGGCCGAGCTGTGCGATCGCGCCTCGGTGTCGCTCGAGTTCGTGAGACAACTGGAGGAGTATGGCCTCCTCGTCTCTCGCAACGCGGCGGGCGACCGCGTGTACGGGGAGAGCGAGGCGGATGTCGCGGCTGCATGCGCGAGGCTCGCGCGCTTCGGCGTCGACGGGCGTCACCTGCGAACCTTCCTGACCGCGGCCGGGAGGCAGACGGCGCTCGTGGAGCAGCTCGTCGCCCCGGGCTTGCGCTCCCGCAATGCGGAGCGTCGCAAGGGCGCGCTCGACGACCTCGAGGTCCTCTCCCGTGTCGCGCAGGAGCTCTCACATCTCCTCTTTCTGCGCGATCTGCGCTCGACGGTAGAGCGAACCTCGTGACACTCGATCTGAGGGACCGGATCAGGGACGTCCCGGACTTCCCGACCGAGGGCGTCGTATTCAAGGATCTCATGCCGTTGATCGCAGACCCCCAGTACTTCAGAGAGACGATCCGTCAGCTCGCCGACTGGGCTCGCCCTCGCGAGCCCGACCTCATCCTCGGCGCCGAGGCCCGGGGGTTCATCTTCGGATCGGCGCTCGCGTACGCGCTCGGCGCGGGGTTCGTCGCTGCACGAAAGCCCGGGAAGCTCCCGCGGGAGACCGTCGAGGCGTTCTATGCACTCGAATACGGCTCGGACAGCCTCCAGGTCCATCGGGACGCGGTGCCGGCCGGATCTCGGGTCATCGTGCTCGACGACGTCCTCGCGACCGGAGGGACCGCGAAGGCGAAGGTCGAGCTCATCGAAGGCCTCGGCGGCATCGTCATTGGAATCGCCTTCGTGCTCGAGCTGACGTTCCTCAACGGCCGCGACAAGCTCGCCGGCTACGACGTGCACTCGCTCGTCACGTACTAGACGAAGCGAGCGCGGCGTCCGATCTGCCGATTACAACAAGATCATGTACGACCCGCTCACGAGCACGTATGCGTTCTCGTGTCCACACGGGCGCGGGGTGCGCGTTCCACTGTCGGCCTTCCGCACGCTCGACCGCCTCCCGGGAGCCGCGCATCCGGCCGTGTATCGCATTTCCTTCGCCTGCGGGTGTGGCGGCGAGCATCCGGGCCTGATCGCCCACGACGATCTCGACTGGGCGCATCTCGGCACGACCATCGATCGCACGTTCAGGAATCTGATGACCGCGCGCGACGATCCGATCGCGACCGAGCTGGTCGAGGTGTCTGCGGGTCGTATCCGCGCGGGGGAGTGGCCGTGGAGCTTCTTCTGCTTTCTCGAAGGGCGGCCGCGCCCCGTCACGCCGTCTGCGTTCGCGCTGATCGCGCCGGGCGGTCGCGCCTTCGGAGTTGCCGTCCAATGCCCCGTGTGCTCATCGGTCTCGGTGAACCTCGTGACGCGTGAGCATGTCGACATCCCGTTTCGAAACGATGCGCGCGTCGGAGTGGTGGCGCATGTCTTCGAACGCGATGCGCTCCGCGTCGCCACCGACTTCCGCGCTGAGCTCGACTCGGTGACATTCGACGAGAGGAGACTCGATCTCGAGCTCTGACAGA
The DNA here is from genome assembly GCA_029865325.1 of Thermoleophilia bacterium. Classification (GTDB taxonomy): domain Bacteria; phylum Actinomycetota; class Thermoleophilia; order Gaiellales; family Gaiellaceae; genus GMQP-bins7. The sequence continues at coordinate 98 of JAOUHF010000075.1, read as the reverse complement.
GCGGACCGCTCGGCACGTTCACTCCCGCCAGGGATCAGGCTCGAGCGAGCGACGGCCGATGCTCGGTACGTGAGTGCCGCCGTCCTCAGCGCAGTCGC
>JAOUHF010000074.1 GCA_029865325.1 Thermoleophilia bacterium | reverse complement strand
GCGTGTCCCAGTCTCGAAGTCCTGGTCACGAGCCGTGAGCCCCTGCACATCTCAGGCGAGCAGGAGTACTCCGTGCCACCGCTCGTGCACGAGGAGGGAGTCGGCTTCTTCATGGCCAGAGCACGCACGGTGAGGCCCAATTTCGCCCCTGACGAGGCCGTCTCCGAGATCTGCCGCCGCCTCGACGACCTCCCGCTCGCACTCGAGCTCGCCGCTGCTCGCGTCAAGGCCCTCTCCACAGCGCAGATCCTCGAGCGCCTCGAGCAGCGCCTTCCCCTGCTCACGGGTGGCGCCCGCGACCGACCCGAGCGCCAGCGCACGCTCAAGGCGACGATCGAGTGGTCGTACGAGCTGCTCTCGGACGAGGAGCAGCGTCTCTTCTGCCGGCTGGCCGTCTTCCGCGGCGGCTGCATGCTGGAGGGGGCCGAAGACGTGGCAAGCGCCGACCTGGACGTGCTCCAGTCGCTCGTCGACAAGAGCCTGCTTCGCCACTCGAACGAGCGCTACTGGATGCTGGAGACGATCCGCGAGTACGCGGGCGAGCGACTCGGAGAGGGCGATGAAGAGGCGACGGTCCGCGCTCGTCACCTCGACCACTTCCTCGCGTTGGCGGAGCGTGCCTACGAGGAGCGGATTGCCTCAGTCTCTGCGTGGTTTCCGATCCTGGACGCCGAGCTCGACAACACTCGTGCCGCACTGGACTGGGCCGCAATCACAGGTCTGTCGGCAGAGACACAACTCGCCGGTGCCGTAGCGCACTATTGGTGGTTGCGAGGTCAAGCGTCGGAGGCCCGCGAGCGGGTCACAGGAGCGCTCGCTCGGTACGTTGCCCGCGACCGAATCCGGGCCCGTGCGCTGACCCATCTCGGCGAGATCGTGGACGACGACCTCGAGGCGCTGTCTCCCCTCGAGGAGGCACTCGATCTGTGGCGTGCCGAGGGCGACGTTCGGGGCGAGGCCCTGACGATGGAGCTGATCGGCTACAGGCGGATTGCGCTGAGCGAGCAGGATGCGGCGCAGCGGGCCTTCGAGCAGAGCCTGGCTCTCCGTGAGCAGGTCGGTGCGCCCGAGCTCGAAGGGGCGCGGGCGATGGCCGGAATGTGCCAGCTGCTCGTGTCCCAGGGGCAGGTCGAGCGCGTGGAGCCCTTAGCCCGGGACTTGTACGAACTTGGCGATCGGTACGAGGCCAACCGCGTGCAGCAGTCCGCTCTCCATTACCTCGCCGACTGCCCGTTAATCGGCGGCGACTACTCGGAAGCCGAGACGCGCTACCTGCGTGCTCTTGCGCATGCGCGCGACTCAGGGATTCTGGGCATGTGCGTGGAGGAGTTGCGCGGCGTTGCCATGTCGGCGGCTGCGCAGGGCGACCTGGCGCGCGGAGTTCGCCTGGCGGCTGCAGCAGAGGCACAGGGAGAGTCCATCGGTATCGCGGGGCGAACCAGCCCCACTCACTTCTGGACCAAGCTGCAGGAGTGGTTCATCGATGGCGCGCGGGCGCAGCTGACGCCGGAGGAGCTCGAAGCGGCTGAGCGCGCCGGGAAGGAGGCGCCCTTCGACGCGGTGCTCGACGAGGTGCTCGGTTCCGAGACCGTGGCAGCGCCATGACCCCCGCCCGCAGCGACCTTCCCTCCGCCGCCGAGGCCTGGGAGCGGGGCCGGGCGCGGACGCTCGACGAGGCGGTCGTGCTCGCCCTCGACCCGGGCTTCTAAGCCCAGAAAGCCTCGAAGGCATCGGGGTCGCTCGGCAGGGCGAGCACCCGCTGAACCAGACCGGCTTCGATCGTAAAGAGCAGAACCTGGTCGAGCTCGAGTGTGCGGCCGTGTCGCGTCCCGCGGGCGCGGTAGAACGCAGCTGCTCGACCGTCGCTCACCAGCACGTCGACGAGCTCCGAGTTGTACGTGCCCTCCGTCTCCTTCGGCAGTCGGGCGAGAAAGCGGAAGATCTCGTCGCGCCCGCGATAGACCCCCGCCATGACCCCGCTGCCCGGAACGTGCCACGCGGCGTCCTCGGCGAAGAGGCCCCGCAGCGCGAAGCCCTCCTTTCGCTCGAACGCGTCGAAGATCCGGCGGACGACGGCCTCGTTCTCAGCTGCTGCCACGCCCGTCCTCCCAGCGGGAGATGAGACCCTCGACGTGCCGTCGCTGGGCGTCGGTGAAAGGGATCAGGCCGACGAGTCGGCGTGCCTCTGCCGGGTCGTCGTTGGCCACGGCGGCTTCGAGGTGCTCACGTTGGGGGGTCGGCTGGAGGAGCTGCCGGTGCAGCCAACGCAAGAGGCTCACCGCTGCCTGGTCGGTCACGCGTGGAGGCTATCGGGCCACAGGAGTGCGACGTGCGCGTTGGATCAGGTGCCGGTCTCGGCGCTCTCCGGACTGTCCGCGGCGGGGTCTCCGGCCGAGCTCGCGTCCGCGTCTTCCTCGGCAAGGCTGTACGCGCTGAGTCGGTTCGAGAGACCTTCCATCCAGCTGACCTCTCCAGCTTCGTCGCCGGGCTCTGCTGCGCCTGACTTGCCGCGCTTCGACTTGCCTGGGTCGGGTGCAGGTCGTCGGGGCGGAGCCTTTGGAGCGTCGCGTCTGCGCTCCACATCATCGTCGGGAGCGTCGCGGGGGGCTGGAAAGGCCGCGACCGGTGGAAAGTTGAGGCTCGACGTCGGCGTTTCGGGCTTGAGCTCACCGGCGACCTCGAGGGGCGGCGACGTTGGCGCAGGTGGGCGTTCCGGCGCAGGGCGCCGCGGCTCCGGTGGGCGGTTCGGGTCGACGACGTAGTCGGGGAGCGGGCCGAGCTCCGGTTCCGGCTCGGGCTCCGGCGCGGGCGGCGGGGCATGCGGATCCGTCGTAGTTCCCGGGTGGACGACGAAATCGGGAAGCGGCTCGGGTGTCGCAGCGGCAACGGGCTCGGGCTTCGGCGGTTGGACGGGCACCGGCTGCGACGGTGGCTCGACCACGACGTCGGGCAACGGCGTGGACTCTGGCTCCGGCTCGGGCGCAGAGACGACCGTGAACTCCGGCATGTGCTCGGGCTCTCGCTCCGGCGCGACCTCCGCTGCGGGAACCAGCGGCGGCTCTGGGAGTGCGACGATGGACTCGGGCTCTACCGCGGTCTCGGCCACGGGCTCCGGCTCGCGCTCAGGCTTCGGCTCGGCCACGAGCTCAGGTTCCGGCTCGGCCACGCGTGCAGCCTCGGCGACGGGCTCTGCCTCAGGGAGAACGACGGGCTCGGGCAGCGGGACGGGTGCGGCGACAGGCTTCGGCTTCCGCTTCGGTGGTGCAATAGCTGGCGCAGCTTCGGCGACTGGCTCCGGCGCGGCGACGGGCTCCGGCGGAGCCACGCGCTCGGGTGCGACGACGGGCTCGGGTGCGCGGATCGGTGCGGCCTCGGCGACCGGCTCCGGGGTCGGCTCGGGAGGCGCGACGGGCACGGGGACGGGGAAAGGGGCGACCGGCGCGGGGGCGACCGGCGGAGGCGTGGGCGCCACAGCGGGTGCCGCTGCTGCCCTTGCTGTCGTCACGGGCGGCGCCTCCGCTTCGGGCTCCGACGTGGGAGGCAGGTCCCACAGCGGGCGACCGCCAATGGGTCGCTCACGGAGCGTGTGTCGGCTCACCCTGCCCCCGACGATCGGGAGCTCCTCGACAAAGACGATCTCTCGGGGAACCAGCTGCTCGGGGAGCGCCTGTCCGGCGAACTGACGAAGCTCGGCCTCCAGCTGCTCCGTTCCTTCGCTTCCGGGCCGTGGTACGACGTACGCTCGGACGAACTGGCCGCCGCGCTGCAGGTCACGCAGCCCGATGACCGCGCTTGCCGCGATCGCGGAATGGTCACGCAGGACGCGCTCGACCTCGTACGGGCCGAAGGTCCTGCCACGGCTCGTGATCACGTCTTCAGCGCGGCCGACGAACCACAGGAAGCCGTCCTCGTCCGCCATCGCGACATCGCCCGTCAGGTACCAGTCGCCGCGGAAGGCGCTCTTGGTCTCGTCCGGGGACTCCCAGTAGCCGGCGAACAACGTCGGCGGGCGCCCGCGCACGGCGAGGTCTCCCTCGATGCCGACGGGGAGCTCGTTGCCCTCGGTGTCGATGATCGCGACGTGGTGGCCGGGCAACGGGCGCCCAAGCGATCCGGGCTTGAAGCCCGCATCGGCTCCGTTTGCGACCACGATGTTCGTCTCAGCCTGGCCGTAACCGTCGTGGATCGTCATGCCCCAACGCTCTTCGAATGCCGTGATGATCTCCGGCTCGAGGTAGTCGCCCGTCGAGACGAGGCGTCGGAGGCGCGGCGACCGGAACCGCTCGAGCTCGCGAAGCTCGGCAAGCGCTCGGTACTCAGCCGGTGACTGGCAGAGGATTGTGGGACCGAGGCGATACAGCAGATCGAGTCGGTCGAGCGGGTCGAACTCGCCCTGATGCAGGACGACCTCGGCGCCGCGCGACCACGGCCCGACGAGTGCGCTCCACACTGCATACGGGGAATCCGGTGATGCCGTGCACCACACGGCGTCGCCGCGGCCCGCGTCGAGCCAGTACTCCGCAGCGACGCGCGTCGCGAACACCGATCCGTGCGTGTGCGCAACTCCCTTGGCCGCCCCGGTCGAGCCAGGGGTCGAGAGGATGAACGCGAGGTCCCGCGATGATGTGTTGTGCGTCGGCGCTTCGTCGGGGACGTCCGATGTGCGCCGCTGGCGGCCCTCGTCGAGGTAGTGGACCTCCGGGGCGAACGACATCTGCACGATCGTCGACTGGCACGAGTGCTCGGCGACGATGAGCGCCGCCTCAGTCGAGGAGACCCGTACCTCGAGTGCCCCTGCCGAGAGCGTGGGCGAGCATGGAACGGTTACCGCGCCGATCTTGATGACGCCGAGAATGATCTCGAGCCACTCGAGACCGCCCCCGGCGAGAACCATAACCCGATCCTCCGGCTGGACCCCCCGCTCGCGGAGAATCGAGGCCCAGCGGGCGGCGCCTTCGGATATCTGCATGAAGGTCCGCGGCTCGATCACGCCGTCCGTGCCCAAGACCGTCAGGGCTCGCCGCTTCGGATCATGCGCGAGCGCTTCGACGACGTCCCGCGTGAAATTGAAGCGATCCGGGACATTCCAGCGCTCGTCCGTGAGCGCGGGAATGAGGGCGAGTTCGAGTGGCGAGCTTGGAAGCCCGTTCGTACGCGCCCGGCGTTTGCCGATGCGAAGACCTTTCACGGCACGACCATTATCGACCTGAATGGGGAGAAAGCTGAACGCGAATTAGGAATACGTCACAGTGTGCCTGGCAGAGTCACGTCAGTCCTAACGCTGCGGCGAACGGCTCATCGTCGGGAAGCCGCTCTGGAAGCCGGAATCCGCCTACTTCTTCGAGCGCTTCGATGCGGTCTGGAAGCGCAGGATGGGTGTTGAACAAGCCGGACATCGCGAGCACTCCGCGACGTTCGGAGTCGACTCGGTCCGTCGGGCTCTCGACCCAGAGGTGAGCCGTCGACGCATCCGCGTAGCGCAGCGACGTCGTATCGAGCTCGAGCCGACGAAGCGCGAGCGCCATCGCCTCGGGATCGTTGAGGATCTCGGCCGCACCTGCGTCGGCGAGATACTCGCGGCGTCTCGAGAGGCTCATACGCAGTAGGAGTGCGGCGTACGGCGCGAGGATGAAGCCCACGACCGCGAGCACGACGACTATTCCGCCGGCCTTGCGCGAGCGCCCGCCGTACGCGATCGAGCGAAAGCCGATGTCGGCGACGAGCGCGATGACTCCGGCGAAGACCGTGGCCATCGTCATCAGATACGTGTCGCGGTTGCGGATGTGCGAGATCTCGTGGGCGATGACGGCTTCGAGCTCGCGCTTGGGCATTGTTCGGAGAAGGCCGGTCGTCACACCGACGTAGCTCTTTTCGGGACGCAGGCCGGCGGCGAAGGCGTTCGGCGCCGCGTCGTCAACGAGGCGAATCTCAGGCGTCACCGCGAGCCCAGCTCCGATCGACACGTTCTCGACGAGACGGCGGAGCGGCTCGAGCTCCTTCTCCCCGAGCGCCTGCGCCCGAGTCATCCCGGCGATCATGCTCCGCGAGCGAACGAGCGCGAAGATCCCATAGGCCAGGGCGATCGCCAGCGCGAAAACCCCGAGTGAGAGGTCGAGCACGACCCCGATCAGCCCCGCGATCACGAGCAGGAGCAGAGCGAATCCGAAGACGACGATGCCGCTTCGAAAGCGGTTGGAGCGGATCTGCTCCTGGAGCGTCACGTCGTTTGGGAGAACGAGACCTGCGGCGGCGCCGTGTCGCCCTCGGCGGAGAAGAACTCCTTGTCGCGGAATCCGAGCGGCCTCGCCACGAGTACCCAGGGAATGCTCTGGATGGCGGTGTTGAAGTGCATGACGGTCGAGTTGTAGTAGCGCCGTGCGGCGCTGATCTTGTCCTCGGTATCCGTGAGGTCGCCCTGCAGCCGGAGGAAGTTCTCGGAGGCTTTGAGGTCGGGATACGCCTCGGCAACGGCGAACAGCCGCCCGAGCGCAGCGGTGAGGCCTTCGTTCGCGTTGGCGGCGGAGCCGGGCGTCGTGGCGCCCTGGAGAGCGGTCCGCGCCCTGGTCACTTCGTCGAACACCGCCCGCTCGTGCGCCGCATAGCCGCGGACGGCCTCGACCAGGTTCGGGATCAGGTCAGCCCGTCGCTGGAGCTGCACGTCGATGTTCGCCCACCCGGTGTCCGCCTCGTTCCGCAGGCGAACGAGCCGGTTGTAGCCGAGGGCGACCACGACTCCGAGTACGACGACCACGCCGATGACGATCGAGAGCCCGAGCACGGCTTCGAGTCTATGTGGCGCTCAGAGCGGCGGCGAGCGCAGCCTGGCCGTTCTCGAGCACGGGCTCGCCGTGGGAGACGAGGATGCGCTCGATCGGGAGATCGAGGAGCGGTGCGAGTGACGCGGCGAGGTCACGGTGCTTGATGGTGCCGGGCAGCCACGACTCGGGACACATGCGCACGCCGCCGTTCTCGTCTCCGAGGAGCGTGTCGCCCGGGACGAGGGTCGCGTGCTCTGGAATCCAGTAGACGACCTCGGTGCGTCGCGCTGTGCGAAAAGCTTCCAGGCCGCCAGGGAGCGTGTCTCCGGGCCGAAACGCGTCCGAAACGGCGCCCACCCGTCGGGCCACTGCCGCTCGCGACATCGTGGGCGCCCAGACGCGGGCCCCGTAGCGCTCGACGAGTGCGGCCGTGCTTCGCGTGTGCCAGAAGATCGTCACGAGCACGTGGACAGGCTGGTTCGCAACCTCGCGATCGAGAGTCTTCAAGAAGCGGTCGGACTCCTCCGGAGGGATGAGCGGGTCGATGAGGACGATCCCGTCCCTCGTCTCGAAGTAGACACAACCGACGTCCTGCTTCCACTCCTCGTGGTAGCCCGTCCAGCGCCACAGTCGAGGGGTGATGCGCTCGACGTCCATGCTTTGACTCTAGATGCGAACCGGAAGGTCTTCGGTCGCGTATCTTCGAGACAACCAACCGAGGAGAATCCGCTTGCCACGCACACGTACTGCCCTAGTCGTTGGACTCGCCGTCGCGGCTCTCTTCGTCGCGGGTTGCGGGGGTAGCGACGACGGGGCGGCGCCTTCGGAAACGACGACGACAGAGGCGTCCGTTCCATCAGGAGCGACGCTGAAAGGCAGCGTCGGCCCGGGCTTCGAGATCAGCCTATCCACCGAAGACGGCCAACCGGTCGAGACGCTCTCTGCCGGGAGCTACACGCTCGAGGTCGACGACCAGTCCGACATCCACAACTTCCACCTCACGGGGACCGGGGTCGACGTGACGACCGACGTGGACGCGACCGGCGTCGAGTCGTTCGACATCACGGTCGAGGCCGGCACCTACACCTTCGTGTGTGACCCGCATGCAGGGTCGATGAACGGGAGCTTCGAGGTTACGGGCTAGAGGCGAATCGGCATCTCCGTCTCCGACGAGCGGTGGAGGGCCTCGAGGGCCCGCGCTTGCGCGACGGCATCCTCTCGGCCGAGGAGCAGCGGTGCTTCGCCGTGGATCGCATCACTCAAGTTCTCGAGCTCCAGGCGATACGAATCGGTGGGGTCGAGCTCGATCCGCTCGACCTCGCCGTCTCGGCGTAGCTCGATCCCGGGCTCCCAGCAATGCCACGGGTCGTCGAGGAACAGCGAACCCTCACTGCCGATCACCTCGAGCTCGTCCCGCTCGGGGAGCGTCGTGCCGCAGTCGAACTGGGCGAAGACGTCGCCGGAAAACCGCATCGCGCCTGCGAATACCCAGTCGGTGCCAGAGGGCCCCACGTAGGTCTGTCCGAACACGCTCTCGGGCTCTCCTGCGAGCAGTCGTGATCCGCTCACGCAGTAGCAGCCGACGTCCATCAGGCTCCCACCTTCGACGTCGGTGCGCAGGCGGATGTTGTCCGCGTCGTAGAGGCAGTAGCTGAAGACGGAGCGGATGAGCCGGAGCTCGCCGATGGCGCCCTCACGGACGAGCTCGGCGAGTCGCATCGTTTGTGGGTTGTGCCTGTACATGAACGCCTCCGAGAGGAGCCGACCCGCGCGCTCGGCGGCGTCGAACGCTTGCTCGACCTCTTCGGGGTGGCGGCTCAGCGGCTTCTCGCAAAGGACGTGCTTGCCCGCCTCGACGGCTCGGATCGACCACTCGCAGTGCATGGTGTTCGGCAACGAGATGTAGACGGCCTCGACGTCCGGATCCTCGAGCAGCGCCTCGTAGGAACCGTAGGCGCGCTCGATGTCCCACTCGCGCGCGTACGCCTCCGCCTTGCTCTGCTCGCGGCTGGCAACGGCGATCAGCTCGACCTTGTCCGAGGCGTGGGCGCCGGGGATCAGGAGCCTGTTGATGTCCGCGGTCGAAACGATTCCGAACCGAACTACCCCCATGATGCCTCCGTCATTGGCCGCAAAGCCGTCTCGAGGATCCGGTGGTTGCGCGGGCGCGTGAGGCAGAAGAGAACGACTGCCGCGACGTCGTCGCCCGACATCATCCCGGCCAGCACTTCGGGTGGACGTCCGTATCCGTCCGCCAACGCGAAGTCCGTCGCGACGCCCCCGGGACAGACGTTCGAGCAGCGGACGCCGTGCTCGCGCAGCTCATGGTCGAGCGCGCGTGTGAGGCCGACCTGGCCGAACTTCGACGCGCAGTAGACGGCTTCTCCCGGGAGTCCGCGACGTCCTGCCTCGGAGGCCAGCGTCACGATGTCGCCTTCCGGGCTCGCGATGAGGTGCGGGACGCATGCTCGGATCGCGTAGATCGTTCCCTTCAGATTGACGTCGATCATCTCTTCGATGTGCTCGACTGGGGTGTCCGCGAGCGAGTGGTACGAGCCGACACCGGCGTTCGCGACGCAGATGTCGAGCCGGCCGAAGCGCGTGACCGTACTCGCGACCGCCGCCTCGACCTGATCGAGACGGCGGACGTCGCAGGTGAGCCCGAGAGCATCGGGGAGTCCGAGGTCGTCGCCGCTCCGCGACGCGAGTCCGACCGCAACACCCTCGTTCGACAGCGCCCGCGCGACGGCGGCGCCGATCCCGCGGCTCGCGCCGGTGACGAAGGCGACCTTCCCCTGCAGATCCGTCATCGGTCCTCCACTTCTCGTAGGGCGGGGTAGAGAGCGCGGTAGCGAGCGTAACCCTCCTGGTACGCCGGCGCCCAGGCAGCGTTCGGCTCGATCGTCTTGGCGATTCGCACGCTCGCCGCGACGGCCTCACCGGCGTCCGCGAAGACTCCGTCCACCACGCCGGCGAGCAAGGCGGCACCGTACGCTGACCCTTCCTCGACGACCGTGAGCTCGAGCGGCAAGCCGAGTACGGAGGCGACGATCTCCAGCCAGAGACCGCTTCGCGCACCTCCGCCCGTGACACGGCCCGTCTTGGGCTCAACGCCGAGATCCCGTAGGAGCTCGAGCGAGTCACGCAGGCCGTAGGCGACGCCCTCCAGAACTGCGCGGACGAGAGCGCCGCGGTCATGGCGAAGGGAGAGTCCCGTGAAAGAGCCGCGGGCGTCGGGGTCGGCGTGCGGGGTCCTTTCACCCTGGAGGTAGGGGAGGAACGTCAGGTCTTCCACCCCCGGGCTCCAGCGGCTCGCGTCCGCAGTGAGCTCGTCGAAGGACGTTCCCGGTGCGAGCGCGTCGCGGAACCAGCGAAGTGAGCCGGCGGCATTGAGCATCACTCCCATCGCCTCCCAGGTGTCGGGAACCGCGTGACAGAATGCATGGACACGTGCCTGGGAGTCGTGGGCGTACGTCGGGAGCGACGCGAGCACGACACCCGAGGTGCCGAGCACGACCGAGACTGTGCCCGGCTCGATCACGCCTACGCCCAGCGCCGCCGCCTGCTGGTCGCCTGCGCCCGCGATCTCGGTGGACTCGTGTGCCGGCGGGAGCCACTCGTGCGGCACTTCGAGCGCGGCGAGCACCTCGTCGCTCCAGCGCCGGTTCGCGACGTCGTAGAGGAGCGTTCCCGAGGCGTCCGCGGCGTCTATCGCCCACTCGCCGGTCAGGCGGAGGCGGACGTAGTCCTTGGGGAGGACGATTCGGCGGATGCGCGCGTAGACGTCAGGCTCGTGGCGGCGCAGCCAGAGCAGCTTGGGAGCGGTGAAGCCCGGGAGCGCCCTGTTGCCGGTGAGCGAGATCAGTCGTTCGAAACCGACACGCTCCTCGATCTCGGCGCACTCCGCCGCGGTGCGCTGGTCGTTCCAGAGAATGGCGGGGCGGAGGACGCGGTCGTGCTCGTCGAGACAGACGAGCCCGTGCATCTGGCCGGAGAGGCCGACCCGTGGCGCGTCCACGCCGAGGCGGGCGAGCGCCTTCTCGCTCGCGCGCAGCCAGTCCTCGGGATCCTGCTCCGACCAGCCGGGGTGGGGCGTCATGAGCGGATAGCCCTCCTCCGCCGAGGAGACGACCTCGCCCTCCCGTGTGATGGCGATCGCCTTGACGCCGGTGGTACCGACGTCCAGGCCGACGAGGGGGGTCACTCGCCGCCGAGTGCGGCATAGACGAGCTCGTACGCCCGTACCGCGTCCTTGCGCATCTGTGCCTCACGGAGTGCCCCGTCGTCGATCCTGGCGGCAACCGAGTCGATGAACCGCCACTGTAGGACGCTTCGCTTCACTGCGGCGACCGCGTCCTCCGTGTAGGGATACAGATCGAAGCCGAGCCTCTCGCCGTTGTCGCCGTAGCCTGCGCGGCGCAACTCGACGGCCAACTCGAGCGTCTCCATGAAGGCGGTCGCGCCGACCATGTTGTCGTCGTCGAACGTGCCCCAGCCCGAGTTGGCGTGCTGGTGCCCGAGCAGGCCCTCTGCTGCCAGCATCGCGGCGTACTCGCCGAGACCCTCGCCGTTCATGAGCAGGTGCTGCCAGTCCATGTTGACCTTGACGTTGTCGAGGCCCTGGGCGCGGAGTGAGTGGATCACGTGCAGCGTCATCCCGATGTTCCGCATGAGGATCTTCATCGCAGGCTCTGAGTTCTTGTGCTCGAGGAAGAGTGAGATCCCGTGGTCTCGGCAGCGCTGCGCGGCCTGCCCGATCCCGTCCACGAGCCACGCCCACGACTCCGCGTACGGCGTCTGGAACGGGTAGTTGTAGCCCTCGATCCCCGGCCAGATGATGAAGTGGGCGCCGACCTCACCCGAGAAGTCGATCGCGTCGAGCGTGCGCTTCACGGCTTCGTTCCGTGTGGCCGGGTCGGGTGAGACGAGGCCGCCCTTGCCGAACCGAGGATCCAGATGGAGGCCCGTCGCCATGCAGTAGATGTCGTGCTCACCAAGTGCACCGCGAACCTCGTCGAGGTTCGCGGCATTCAGCTCCTGCGGGTAGTGGAACTCGTAACCGTCGATCAGGTCTCCGAGCCCGTCGATGGCGCGCCGCACGCGCTCAGCCGTTGTTTCCGCCGCCCGCTGCGGCTGGTAGCCGCCGGGCACGAAGCGGGTGACCATGGACCCAAAGGCCCAGATTCCGAGCGAGGTCTTCATGTCGATTGCCTCCTGCGTCGAACGTTCAGCGCTGCGATTTCGAGTTGCCTAGTATCACGCACCAGCTCGACGAAACCGCGAGGAGGGTGCATGGGTTCGGACGGTATCCGCGAGATCGGCATCGGCATGCTCGGCTACGCGTTCATGGGCAAGGCGCACTCGAACGCGTTTCGCAAGATCGACTACATGACGTGGCCGCCGCCGCTCAAGCCGCGGCTCGTGGCGATCGCGGGTCGAAACGAAGCCGCTGTCGCCGAGGCCGCCAACCGATACGGCTTCGAGCGCTGGACGACGCAGTGGCAAGAGCTTGTCGCGGACCCGGCGATCGGGCTCGTCGACAACCTGGGGCCGAACGACGTCCATGCCGCCCCCACTATCGCCGCCGCGGAGGCCGGCAAGCACGTCGTGTGCGAGAAGCCGCTCGGTCGTGACGCAGAGGAGAGCTACGAGATCTGGCGTCGCGTAGCGGCCACGGGCGTGAAGCACATGTGTGCGTTCAACTACCGCTTCGTCCCGGCTATCCGGATGGCGCGTGAGATGATCGAATCAGGTGAGCTCGGCG
>JAOUHF010000073.1 GCA_029865325.1 Thermoleophilia bacterium | reverse complement strand
TGTCCGCGAGGTGCTTCCAGTGCTTTCCGGCGTCCTCCCACCAGCCCGCGACCTCGGAGGCGTCGAGTCTGCCCGCAAGCGCGTAATGACGGTTCACGTCGGTGATCTCGAGCTCGCCTCGGGTGGAAGGGGCCAGCTGCTCGATCACGTCGAAGACATCTGGCGGATAGCAATAGAGACCCACGACGGCATGTGCTGAGGGAGGCTCGTCAAACCGCATGTCGACCACGCCCGCCTTCTCGACGATGTCCGCGACGCCGCCTTGCTCGTCGTAGACGACGACGCCGAAGTTCTCGGGATCGTCGACCTCCTTGACGAAGATCCGGGCACGGCCCGGCTTCGCGGCCCAGTCGTGCAGCGCGCCCGACTGCGCGAACTCGAAGATGTTGTCGCCGAGCACGACCACGAGCGGCGCGCCGGCGGCGAAGTCTCTCGCCATGCCGACCACCTGTGCGATGCCGCCCGGCTCGGTCTGCACCTTGTACGTGAGATCGAGCTCGAGGATCGGGTCACCGCCACCGCGTGGCGCGAGCCGACCGTCGCCGAGCAGGTCGATCATCTGGCCTGCATGGCCCTTGCCCGTCACGAGCAGGACGTCACGTATCCCCGCGAGCTGCAGGAGCTGCAGCGGGTAGTAGATCATCGGCCAGCTCCCAACCGGAAGCAGGTGCTTGTTCGCAACCCGCGTCAGCTCGCCGAGGCGGGTTGCCTCGCCCCCAGCGCAGATCAAGCCCCTCGGAACCACACGGAGATGCTAGGCGACCCGCTCGTGCGCCGCTCGTCTACGACGAGCCGGGCCTCGTTCGATCCCGCGTTCGCCATGCTTTGCGAGCAGCCGACTTGCGGCGCCGAACGCCCGGGGCGGAACGAACCGCCGCGAACCAGACGTACAGCGCGCCGGCAAACAACGCTGCAATCAAGCCGAGCAAGCGCTTCGGATGGAGAGCAAAGAACAGAACCCCCCGCACCTGGGCGATCGTAGCCGACATACTTCAGGTCGAGTCGAAGAAAGGTGGTACCCGAATGGGAAAGACCAAGCAGAAGCCGGCGCTGACCACGGACGCGCTGCGGCCCTACGTCCAACGGGCGATGACTGACCCGGATCTCCGCGACGATCTCCTCGCAGCCTTTGTCGCTGCACGCGGCCTCTATGGGCAGATGGCGAAGGGACGCGGTGTCAAGGGCAAGGCAGAGAAGGTCTCGGAGAAGGACTTCCAGGAGCAGCTCCAGGGCCTCGTCACCGAGCTCACGGACGCTTCGGAGCGCCTTCAGGGCAAGGCCAAGCGCAAGAGCCACAAGGCGCGCAACCGCGTGATCCTGCTCACCGGCGTGACGCTCGGCGTCCTGTACAACCCGTGGACGGGCGAGTCGACGCGTGAGTGGATTATGGAGCGCGTGGCGGGGGGTGACGGCGAGGGGCTGGACGAGCTCGAAGCCGAGCTCGACGCAGCCGAGGCCGCCACGGTCGGCAACGGCGGCGAGCCGGCTGCCTAACCCGACGGGCTGAGAGCCCGCTCGAGCGCACCGGGCACGAGCCCGCTCGTCGAACCGATGTCATCGGCTTGGAGGAGTACCGCCCCAGGGGGCGGGAGCGTTGCGCTGCCCGGTCCCGAGGGTATGTAGACCCGTCCGGCTGCAAAGGAGACGTCGTCCGCTCGCCGCCAGGCGAGCAGGATCGGGTAGGGAGCAACGACTCCGTCGTACCCCAGCCCTGCCATTGCAGCCGGATGGATCTCGAAGTGGAGGTGCGGCGCACCGCCGTCGGCGTCGCCCGTGTCCCCCACGAAGCCGATCACGTCGCCCGCCTCGACGCGCCTCCCTTCGACGGCGAGGGGTGAGTAGGCGGAGAGGTGTGCGTAGTAGAACTCGTTACCGGCGGTGTCGCGCAACCAGAGTCGATAGCCGCCAATCTTGTTGAACCCGATCGTGTGCAGGGTGCCATCCGCAACCGCCAGCAACGGTGTGCCAGCGGCCGCGAAGATGTCCTCACCGTGGTGCCAGCCACCCGGAACATTTGGCCTCGGCCCGCCGAAGCTGTCTCCGAACGAGGCCGTTCCGTATACCGGGAACACGTAGCCGCCACCTGTGAACCGCGCGGAGACCTCCGGTGCCACGAGGACCGGGCCGCCGGGAATGTCATCCCCCACATCGGGCTCTGGCGCCGCCGGTCGCGTCGGCCGGACCACAGGCGGACGGGGGTTCGTCGTGCTCGCGGGCGGCGCTGCCGACAATTTGGCGACGGCAGTGGCTTGAACACTCCCGACGAGGATCTCGCTGCCGGCAGGAAGGCCACCATGATCGGCCGTCAACCGAACACGGAGGCCATCGACCGATCCTTGTGCGCCGGGGGGGCCTGACTTGCGCGTACCGCTGCTGACGGACAAGACGGAGAGCGACCCCCAGTCCTCGAGGGAAGCGGTCGAGCCGGGAGCGGTCGAGACGTCCCGCCCGAGAGCACCCAATCCCTGCACTTCCGATGCTGACACGTCCGCTCCGACCGAGCGCGCACTCGCGCCCGCGGACGCCGATGCCGTCACTCGCGCCGCGACCACCTCGCCGCCGAACAGCGAGAGCACGATCACCTCGGCGAACGACTGAGCGGCTGCCGCGTCCCCAGGTTGCGCGAAAACGCTTCCGCGCGACCGGCCGAGGCTGATGATCGAGCCGTCGTCCGGGTACTGGAACGACTGCACGTCCGAAGTGGTGCTCGTCGGCCACTGCAACTCGCCTAGCGAGACCGTGTCCTGCCCGGGAACGGTGAGCCGGACGAGAACCGCGGTCGATTCCGTGTCGGCACTTTTGGGCGGTGGAGCAGCCGACGCCAGTGTTGCGGACACGACGAGGGCCACGGCCGCGGTGGCAACGAGGCGGATCACTTCGAATCAGGGTAGCTCCGGGTTGCGCGACGCGCCCGCCATACGAGCTGCGCCGCCACGGCAAACAGGAGGACGGCGAACAGTCGCCGCAAGGCGTTCTCAGGTAATGCGACGACGATCCTCGCGCCGACCTCGACGCCGACGATCGATGCGAGCCCGACCACGAGCGCGGTACGAACGTGAAGATTCCCGTACCGACGTTGGTTCCAGGTACCTGCGGCAACCGTCGGGAGGATTGCGAGGAGAGACGTTCCCTGGGCGTCGAGCTGGCCGAGCCCGAGCGCAACGAGTGCCGGCACGAACAAGATTCCTCCACCGACACCGAAAAGGCCGGCCATGACGCCAGCCGCGAGCCCGAGAGAAATGCCGAGCATGATCGTCGTGGAGCTCACGAGACGAGAAGCCACACGCCGACGCTCGTCAAGAGCACAGCGAATCCATAGGTCAGCGTGCTCGTCCGAACGCGCTGCTGAAGCGTTGTTCCTGCTAGCGCACCAACCGCAGCGGGCAGGCCGACGAGCGCCGCATACTCGACCTCCACGTGGCCTCTGAGCGAGAACGCGATGACTCCGGCCGCCGCCGTGATCGCGATCGCAAGAAGAGACGTGGCCGATGCGGCACGCTCCGGCATGTGGGCGAGGAGGATGAGCAGCGGAACAGCCAGAATGCCGCCGCCGACCCCGAAGAACGCGGAGAAGACCCCCGCCGCGAGCCCGATGGCGACGAGGCGCACAGGCGTATCGTACGAGTGTGATCAGTCGAGGCGCGGTCGTGTTGCTATCGGCGGTCGCCGTCGTGCTCGGCTGCGCCGTAGTCGCGAGGAGCGGTGCACCTCCTGTGGGATCGGCGGTCTACGTCGTTCGGCCTGATCTCCGACTCTGTCCGTCTCCGATGTGCGGCGGCTACTGGGTCGCGCTCGCGAATCATGCCCGGACCAAATGTGCTGACGGGTTGCGGCGGCCAGCTTGCTACGTCGCCAAGGTCGTCGACGAAGATCGGCGTCCACTGGAGACAGGGATTCCGAGCGGCGCTCTCGCGCGGGCGGACGTCGAGGAGACGACGTACCAAGGCATCGGCAAGCTCGGAGTCCTGGTCGCCGCAGACGTCTTCTCCTCTGCCGGTCGAGGAGCGCGGTCGGGACGATTCTTCCGGCTTGTCGATACGGGAGTCCGATGCATTCGAGCTCCGTGCTTCTCCATCCGCGCCTCACTGATCAATCGTTCGTCGCGAACGACCGTTTCGGGGATTCAAAGCGTAGGCGGCGTCGTTCCGGAGCGGCTCGTCAAACGAGTCGAGACGGCTCTCGACACCAAGAGCGGCATTCTGGCGCAAGGACGCATGGCGCCGAGCATTGACGGCGGTCGCGAGTTTCTTGCGACGCGTTTCTTTCTCAGGTCAGAGCGCTGACGCCTCGCGCCTGAGCACATCCCAGGCGGTGCGCACGTCGTCCTCGCTTGTACGGAAGTTGCCGACCGCGAGGCGCAGCGCATAGCGATCGCCGAGCCGCGCATGGGAGATGAAGACCTCGCCGGAGTCGTTGACGCGCTCGAGTAGCCGCTCGTTCTCCGCGTCCGATCCCTCCCTGCGGAAGCACACGAGTGAGAAGTGGCGTGGAGCCACGATCTCCCAGGCGGGTTCACCGCGCACCCACTCCTCGAAGAGCGCGGCAAGGCGGACGTGCTCACGGATCCGCTCCTGCAGCCCCGCACGGCCGTAGCAGCGCAGCACCGCCCACAGCTTGAGCGCACGGAATCGACGCCCGAGCGGGATCGAGACCTCGCTCAAGTTCACGGCGTCGTCGGAGGACTGGAGAAACTCCGGCACGAGGCTGAACGCGCGTCGGAAGTCCTCCGGACGCCGTGTCCAGAGTGCGGAACAGTCCATCGGGACGCCGAGCCACTTGTGTGGGTTGACGGTTATCGAGTCGGCTCTATCCCAGCCTGCGAAGTGGTGCCGAAGCTCCGGACAAACGGCCGCTGCCCCCGCATACGCGGCGTCGACGTGAAGCCAGGCGCCTGTTGTCTGGCACCTATCCGCGATCGCGGGCACCGGATCGATCGCAGCGGCTCCCGTCGTCCCGATGGTCGCCACGACCGCACACGCGTCGTTGAGCTCGAGCAGCTCGGGTCGTAAACGGAACTGGTCGTCGACGGGGACTTTCCTCAGCTCGAGCTCGAGAAGTCTCGCCGCCTTGTCGGCCAGTGAGTGCACGTGCTCCGAGCAGACGACGACGCGTCGGTCGGGATGCAGCATCCGCGCTACCGCTAGCGAGGCGAGGACACCCGTCGAGGCCGTGTCCTCGATATGGCCGTGAAACCCCGCGGGAAGGCCGACCAGCTGGCGAAGCCAGTCGAGCGTCAGCTCCTCGAGCTCCTGCAACGCGGGAGACGAGCGCCAAAGGATCCCGACCTGGTTCAAACCCGCGATCAGGAGCTCCGCGAGAATGCCCGGCTCCGAGCCGGTCGTCGCGAAGTACGCGAAGAAGCGTGGACTCTGCCAGTGGGTGACTCCTGGGAGAAGAACGTCGTCGAGATCGCGGAGAACCGCCTCGAACGGCTCCGGCTCCTCGGGCGGCGAAGCGGGAAGCGCAGCCCGAATCTGACCGGGCTCGACCTGGGAAAGCACCGGAAGCTCGCCTGCTCGCTCGAGATACGACGCGACCCAGTCCAGCGCCAGTGCGCCGTCGTCGCGGAAGGAGCTCACGCGCGAAGCTTCTCGATCTCGCGCCACAGACGCGTATTCAACACCTGCTCCTTCGTCAGCCAGGCGCGGCGAGCCTGGGCGATGCCGAGCTCCGAGTAATCGAGCGCGCCGAGCGAGTGGGCGTCGGTAGTGATCGGAATCCGAACGCCGGCTTCGCCCGCGAGCCTCGCGTGCGTGTCGCGCATGTCGAGCCGGTCGGCCTGTGAGTTGATCTCGAGCGCAGTTCCGGTCTCTGCGGCTCGCTCCACGACTCGCTCGACGTCGACGGCAGCGCCTTCCCGCTTTAGTAATCGGCGCCCGGTGAGATGGCCGATGCAGTCGACGTGCGGGTTGTCGATCGCGCCCAGAATCCGCTCGGTGGGGCTGCGATCGAACGACGTGTGGAGCGAGGCAACGACCCAGTCGAGCTGCACGAGGAGGTCGTCGGAGACGTCGAGCGACCCGTCCGCGCGGATGTTCGCCTCGATTCCGCGCAGCACGCGAAACGGCTTGACGAGGGCGTTGACTGCAGCAATCTCCTCCCACTGCGCCTCCAGGCGGCCGTCGCGGAGGTAATGAGAGTGGTCGGTCAGGCACATGAACCTGTAGCCGCGGGCTTTCGCGGCCCTCGCCATCTCCTCGATCGTGTTCTTCCCGTCCGCGGACCAGGTCGAGTGGCAGTGCATCTCTCCGCGGAGATCCGCCAGCTCGACGAGCTCGGGCAGAGCGCGCTCCCGTGCCGCCGCGATCTCGTGAGTCCCCTCGCGGAGCTCCGCCGCGATCGGTCCATAGCCGAGGTACGCGTAGAGCTCGTCCTCGCTTTCGTGTGTGACGACCTCGCCGGTCTCGACCGTCGTCACTCCGTACTCCGAGATCGAGAGCCCGCGACGCTGAGCCTCTTCGCGCAGAGCGATGTTGTGGTCCTTCGATCCGGTGAAGTGCTGAAGCACGTTGCCGTAGCACTCGGGCGGCACGACTCGCAGGTCGAAGCGCAGGCCGTCGTGCCCGACGACTGTCGCCTTCGTGTCGCCGCGCGCAATGACCTCAGCGACCCACTTCCCGTCACAGAAGGCGGCGATCAGCGCGGCCGCGTCACTCGAGGTCGCGATCAGATCGAGGTCGCGCACGGTCTCTCGGCGGCGGCGAGCGCTCCCCGCCTCGGAGACGGCGGTCGAGGCGGGATGCGCCTCGAGCTCCGCGGCGACCCGGCGAACAGCAGGTAGCGCCGTACCGAGAAGCCGGCGCGGTTCGTCCTGCTCGCCGACGCCGGCTTCGAGCGCCTTCAGGATCTTCTCCTCGCTGCGTGCGCCCATCCCCGGAAGCTCCCGGAGCCGGCCGTCGTCGGCCGCTGCCTTCAGGCTCGGGAGCGACGTGATACCGAGCTGGGTCCAGAACCTCGCAGCCGTCTTCGGCCCGACCCCGGGAAGCCGGAGGAAATCCACCACGCCGGCGGGCACGCGCTGCCTTCGCCGAGTTAGCGCTTCCATCTCTCCGACGTTGACGACCTCGACTACCTTGTTCTCGATCGTCCGGCCGATCCCAGGGAGTTCCTTCGCCTTGCCTTCGAGCGCGAGCTCGGCAACCGGAAGCGGCGACTCTCGGATCCTCGCCGCGGCGCGCCGGTACGCGATTACCTTGAACGACTCCTCGTCGAGGATCTCCGAGAGGTCGGCGAGGAGGTCGAGCTGGTCGGCGAGCTCGGCGTTCCGGGGCAGCGGCTTGGCCATCCCGCGATGATACGGCGATGCCTCGCGCCGTCCTCTGCCTCCCCACCTACAACGAACGCGAGAACCTCGAGTCGATGATCCGCGAGCTCAGCGCCGTCCTGGACACGTCGACGGACCGCGTCCTCGTCGTCGACGACGCGTCGCCGGACGGCACGGGCGAGATCGCAGACCGGCTTGCGGCCAAGTTTTCGTGGGTCTCGGTGCTCCACCGCGAGCGCAAGGAGGGGATAGGGCCCGCGTACATCGCGGGCTTCCGGTGGGCTCTTGCTGAAGGCGCGGCGCTTGTTCTCGAGATGGACTGCGACTTCTCCCACAGACCTGCCGACGTGCCTCGGTTGATCGAGGCGACTGCGGACGCCGACCTCGTGCTCGGCTCCCGATACGCGCCCGGGGGTGGAACCGAGAACTGGGGGCTCGTGCGACGGTTCGTGTCACGCGGCGGCTGCCTCTACGCGCAGATCCTGCTCGGAATGCGGGTGCGCGACCTCACGGGCGGGTTCAAGTGCTTCCGTCGTGCGGCGCTGGAGGCGATCGACCTCGGCGCTCTCTCCGCGCACGGATACGCGTTCCAGATCGAGGCGACGTACCGCGTGCGGCGGGCTGGACTCCGGATCACAGAAGTCCCGATCACCTTCGTCGAGCGACGAGCGGGCGCCTCGAAGATGACCGGCTCGATCGTCGCCGAGGCGATCTGGAAGGTGCCCCTGCTTCGGCTTCGAGCGCTGAGCGGGCGGCTCTAGTGGACGAGGTGACAGACGCAAGCTTTGCGGACGAGGTGCTCGCCTCCCCGACTCCTGTGATCGTCGACTTCTGGGCGCCGTGGTGCAAGCCCTGCGAGGCGATCGAGCCGCACCTTCTTGCCCTCGCGACCGAATGGGCCGGCCGCGTTCGTCTGGTGCGGGTGAACGTCGACGAGAACCTCGCGTTGTCCGGCCGCTACGGGGTGCTCTCGCTGCCGACCGTCGTCCTGTTCGCCGCCGGTGAGGCGAAGGCCACGGTCTACGGAGCCCAGCCGCGCGCGCGGTTCGAGCGCGACTTCGGCCCGTTCGTGTGAGAGCCGTATGCGTGCTACCTTCGCCGCGGTGACCACCGTTCACGCGCAGGACGTCGCGAGCCGCTTCCTCGAGGCATTCTCCCGTCGAGACTTTGCCGGAATCGCGGCGACGTTCAGCGAGGACGGCCGCCTGCGAGGGCTCGTGCCTCCTGGACTTCGGGAGGCGGACGGACGCGAGGCGATCGCCGAGCGCTTCCGCATCTGGAACGACGACGTAGAGGACTGGGAGCTCCTTGAGGCCGAGGCCGAGGACTTCGCGGACGTCGTGAAGCTCCGCTGGAGCGTCGCGTCCACCGATCCGGAGATCGGGCGCACGATCTACGAGCAGACCGCCTACGCCGAGATCGGCGAGGGCGGCATCACGTGGATGAACCTCGTCTGCTCGGGCGACCGACGAGCGGACTGACCACCACCCTCGCGGCGAGCTGGGGCGACCTCCTCGAGGGCGAGGAGATCGCGTACGTCGGGACCGAGCCGGCACGCGAGGCTCGGGTCGAGCAACTTCCCGACGATCTCGACCCGCGTGTCACCTCGGCGCTCCTGGGGACGGGCGTCACCTCGCTCTACCGCCACCAGGCCGAGGCCTGGGAGGCAGCGCAGCGAGGCGAGAACGTCATCGTCACCACCGGAACCGCGTCCGGGAAGTCGCTCGCCTTCAACCTCCCCGTCCTCGACGCGATCGCACGCGACCCGAAGACCCGGGCGCTCTACCTCTACCCGACGAAGGCGCTCTCGCAGGATCAGGCCCGCGCGCTCACCGAGCTCCGGCTGAAGGGGCTACGGGCGGCGATCTATGACGGCGACACGCCGAGCGAGCGGCGCTGGCAGATCCGCAAGTGGTCGAACGTCATCCTCACGAACCCCGACATGCTCCACGTCGGCGTCCTGCCCCACCACGAGCGCTGGGGAGACGTGCTCTCGAACCTTCGCTACGTGATCGTCGACGAGGCGCACGTCTATCGCGGCATCTTCGGCTCGCACGTCGCCAACGTCCTGCGCCGGCTGCGAAGGCTCGCCGGGATCTACGACGCCGAGCCGCAGTTCCTGCTCGCGTCGGCGACCATCGCAAACCCTGGTGAGCTGGCGGAAACACTGACCGGTGTGACGGCCACGGTCATCGATCGCGACACGTCGCCAAGAGCGGAGCGTGATGTCGTCATCTGGAACCCGCCGCTCCTCGACACGGATCTCGGCCTGCGCGCGAGCCCGCTCGGCGACGCCTCACGCCTGCTCGCACAGCTCACCTCGCGTGGCCTCCGCACGATCTGCTTCGCCAAGAGCCGCAAGGGCGCGGAGCTGATCCACCGATTTGCCGCAGAGCGCGTCGACATCGCCACGGCTGCCCGCCTCGCGCCGTACAGAGCCGGCTATACGCCCGAGCAGCGCCGCGAGATCGAGCGTCGCCTCGTCGAGGGAGAGCTGCTCGGCGTCACGGCGACCGACGCGCTCGAGCTCGGGATCGACATCGGCCTCCTCGACTGCGCGATCTCGGTCGGGTTTCCCGGCACCATCGCGTCGCTCCGTCAGCAGTGGGGACGGGCGGGCCGCCGCGGTCATGGGCTGGCGATCATGGTCGCGAGCGACGACGCGCTCGACCAGTTCTTCGCCCGGGAGCCCGAGGCGCTGCTCTCACGCCATGTCGAGGCGGCCATCCTCGACCACGCCAACTCCCGCATCCTCGATCCGCACGTCCTCGCGGCAGCCTACGAGGCGCCACTCGATGAGAAGGACGTGACCACTCTCGGTAGCGAGGCACTTCGTCGCGCCGCGGAGCTCCCAGAGCTCGAGCGCACTTCGGCCGGCTTCGTCTGGAAAGGCCGCGACTATCCGGCGGCGCGCATCTCGCTCCGCTCGGGAGACGGCGAGGCGTTCACCGTGGTCGACGCCGCGACAGGCTCGCTGCTGGGCCTCGTCGAACGCGAGCGCGCGTACTCGACCGTCCACGAAGGTGCGGTCTACCTCCACCTCGGCGAGCAGTACTTGGTGGAGACGCTCGATCTCGAAGCGGGCGTCGCCGTCGTCGTACCGACGCGCGTCGACTGGTACACACAGGTGAAGAAAGAGACGGAGACGACGATCGAGGCCGCAGAGCGCGTCGAGAGCCGCCTCGGAGTCGCGCTCCATTTCGGGCGGGTCTCTGTCTCCGAGCAGGTGGTGGCT
This sequence comes from Thermoleophilia bacterium, assembly GCA_029865325.1. Lineage (GTDB taxonomy): Bacteria > Actinomycetota > Thermoleophilia > Gaiellales > Gaiellaceae > GMQP-bins7. Next base: position 2,689 of record JAOUHF010000073.1, on the reverse strand, counting down.
TTCGCGCGGAAGGCCGTCCGCGACGGCTCGACGATCGACGTCGTGGGAATGCTCATGCCCGAGATGACCTTTGAGACGGAGGCGATCTGGTTCTCCCCCACCGCCCGCCAGCTCGAGGGTTTCGAGGAGATGCCGAAGCTGTTGGGGACGCTGCACGCCGCGGAGCACACGCTGATCGCACTGCTTCCGCTGTGGGCGATGTGCGACCGCTGGGACATCGGCGGTCTCTCCACGAACATCCACTACCAGACCGGTCTCCCAACGATCTTCGTCTACGACGGTCACGCGGGCGGTGTCGGGATCACCGCACGTGGCTTCGACCGCTTCGAGGACTGGGTCGAGGACACGACGCGTCTGTTGCAGCGCTGCCCGTGTGCCGCGGGCTGCCCTTCGTGCGTTCAGAGCCCGAAATGCGGCAACCTCAATGAGCCGCTCGACAAGGCCGGCGCCCGGGCGCTACTCGAGCGAATGCTCGCGTAGCGTGTCGATTTCGCGGCGGTTCGCTCGTCGTTGTTGTGAAATCGGACAGAGGAGGCGAAGTGCAGTACATGGCGTTGATCTACTCCGACGAGACAGAGTGGGCGAGCCTCTCGCCCGAGCAGCGAGAAGAGATCTACGGCCGCTATGGCGCGCTCTCCCGCGCAGCTGAGGAAGCCGGGGTCATGGCAGGCGGCAACGAGCTCGCGCCGACGCGCGACGCGACGACCGTGCGCGTCCGCGCTGACGAGACGTTGGTGACGGACGGCCCGTACGCCGAGGTCAAAGAGGCCCTCGGCGGCTACTTCCTCTTCGAGTGCGGCACCATCCACGAAGCGCTCGATTGGGCCGCCCGCATACCGGCGGCTGAGCACGGGGCGATCGAGGTTCGGCCGGTGCACGTCAATCCCGCGGAGGTGCAGCTGTGAAGTACGCGCTGCTCATCTACGGCGACGACTCGGCCTGGGTCGACCTTCCCGACGAGGAGAGGGCAGCGTTGCGCGCGGCGGAGATGCCGAAGTGGGTTGCCCTCTTCGAGGAGCTCCGCAAGGCCGACCCGAGCGTCTCGGGAAGCGAGCTCAGCGGGCGTAACACTGCAAAGGTCGTGCGCGTTCGAGACGGAGAGCGCATCGTCACCGACGGCCCGTTCGCAGAGACGAAGGAAATCGTCGGGGGTGTCTTCCGCATCGAGCTGCCGGACCTCGATGAGGCGATCCGGCTGGCTGCCCTGATCCCGGCCGCACACGGCAGCGGAGCCATCGAGATCCGCCCCGTCGTGCAATAACGGGGGCATGCAGCGAGACGTCGAGCAGGTCTTCCGCGAGGAGTGGAGCCATGCTGTCGCGATCCTCACCCGCGTCCTCGGAGATCTCGAGCTGGCCGAGGACGCGGTGCAGGACGCGTTCGCCACGGCACTCGAGCGCTGGCCTCGCGACGGCTTTCCGCGCAACCCGGGAGCCTGGATCGTCACAACCGCACGCAACCGGGCCATCGACAGGATCCGACGCGATCGGGTCTTCCAGCAGAAGGCCGAGCTGCTCGCTCGGCTTCAGGAGCTCCCGGCCGACGAGGGCGACGTGAGCGCAATCCCGGACGACCGCTTGGCGCTCGTCTTCACCTGCTGCCACCCCGCGCTCGCCGCAGAGAGTCGGGTGGCGCTCACACTCCGCGAGGTCGGTGGTCTGTCCACGCCCGAGATCGCGCGTGCCTTTCTCGTCGCCGAGCCGGCGATGGCACAGCGCCTCGTGCGCGCGAAGCGGAAGATCCGCGCCGCAGGGATTCCGTTCCGCGTGCCGCCCGAACACCTTCTGCCGGAGCGCCTTCGATCCGTTCTCGCGGTGCTGTACCTGGTCTTCAACGAAGGCTACGCGGCCACTGCCGGAGCGGACCACGTGCGAGCCGAGATGTGCGATGAGGCGATCCGCCTCGGGAAGCTCCTCGCGGTGCTCATGCCCGACGAACCGGAGGCGTTCGGGCTGTTGGCGCTGATGCTTCTCCAGGACTCGCGCCGCGCCGCGCGGGTTGATGCCGATGGCGAGCTCGTTCTTCTCGAGGATCAGGACCGCTCGCTCTGGGATCGGAGCCGCATCGACGAGGGTCTGCGGATGCTCGAGCGGGCCGTGTCGCTTCGCCGTACCGGGCCGTATCAGCTTCAGGCAGCAATCGCCGCGGCACATGCGCAGGGTCGGCCCTGGAACGAGATTACCCTGCTCTACGACCGGCTCGCAGAGCTCGATCCCTCCCCCGTGGTACAACTGAATCGAGCCGTTGCCGTGGCGCTCTCGGGCCATGTGGATGAAGGCCTCAACCTGCTCGACCAGATCGAGGGCCTCGACGGCTACCACCTCCTCCACGCAGCGCGCGGCGATCTCTATCGCCGCCTCGACCAGCGTGCAGATGCCGCCGTCGAGTATCGGCTGGCGCTCGAGCTCACCGCGAGCGAGCCCGAGACGCGCTACCTCGAGCGACGTCTAGCCGAGGTCTCGTAGCGCGAGCTCGACCGCCTCGCCGGGCGTCTGGGCGCAGACCGTGCCTTCGACGTCCGGTGCACCTGCGAGCGCGACGACGACGCGGCCGAGTCGAAGAGCAAGCGCCATCTCGGCGATCGTGCCGTAGCTTCCACCGATCGCGATCACCGCGTCGCCCGACGCTGCCACCACGAGATTCCGCGCATGGCCGACCCCCGTGACCACCACGTGATCGGCCCAGGGGT
>JAOUHF010000072.1 GCA_029865325.1 Thermoleophilia bacterium | reverse complement strand
GAGATGAGCGAGGAACTCGTGCCCGAGCCCTGCGCCTTCCGCGGCCCCCTCGATCAAACCTGGCACGTCAGCGACGGTGAGTTGTCTCGCGTCCGGGCCGTCGACGACCCCGAGAGTGGGCTCGATCGTCGTGAAGGGGTACTCCGCAACCTTTGGCGTCGCATTCGAGATGCACCGCAGAAGAGAGGACTTGCCCGCGTTGGGAAACCCCGCCAGCGCAGCGTCGACGACGAGCTTGAGTTGAAGGGCGAGGTCGATCTCGTCTCCGGGTACGCCCGTCTCGGCGAAGCGCGGGGTCTGCCTAGTCGGCGTCGCAAAGCGCGCGTTCCCGCGCCCACCCTGCCCCCCGCGCGCCACGACGAGCCGGGTGCCGGGCGACGTCAGATCCGCAACGAGAGCTCCTTCGGCGTCGAGCACCTGTGTGCCGACGGGAACGCGGATCTCGACCTTGTCTCCGTCTGCGCCGTGCTTCTTGCTGCCTCGGCCGTTGCCACCACGGCCGGCACGGAGGATCTTGACCCGCTGGTACGCGGACAGATCGCGAAGCGCGGCGTCCGTGATCACGACGACGTCGCCTCCGCGTCCTCCGTCACCACCGTCGGGGCCGCCCTTCGGCACGAACTTCTCGCGCCGGAAGCTGAGGCCGCCGTCGCCGCCACGGCCAGCTTCGACGTGGATCTGGGCTCGGTCGTGGAACATGGCTCGGCTCGGAGCCGAGCGTCCTGGCTACGAGTCCGTCGCGGCCGCGACGGAGATGTAGCGCTTGTCGCCCGATGTACGGAACTCGACCGTGCCCTCGCGAAGCGCGAAGATCGTATGGTCGCGGCCGAGGCCAGCGCCCTGACCGGGGCGGAACTTGGTCCCCCGCTGGCGGACGATGATCATCCCAGCTCTGACCTGCTGTCCGGCGAAGATCTTGACGCCGAGTCGCTTCGATTCCGAGTCGCGACCGTTGCGCGATGAACCGAGACCTTTCTTGTGCGCCATTAGGATTCTCCTCCCTGCGCGGCTCGGGCCGACTCAAGAGCTGCGATCGCGCCTTTCCGCTTGCCGTGCTCCTGTTCGTACGCGAGCGCGGCGTCGAGCGCACCGGAGTCCCATCCGCCCGTCGACGACTTGATCTCCGCGATCGTCATGTCCGCATACCCGGCCGGGAGCGCGGACGGTACCTCGGGTGCTGCGGGAGCTTCTTTCGACGTCTCCACCGGCTCCGGCTCCGCCTTCGGCTTCGGCTTCGAAGCCGCCCGGGCAGGCTTGCCACCGATGGACTCGATCTGGATCTGGGTCAGCGAGGCGCGGAAACCGGTGTGCTTGCGATAGCCGGTGCGCTTCTTGTACTTGCCGATCCTGATCTTCGGGCCCTTGACGGCACCGAGCACCGTGGCGGTCACCTTCACGTCAGTGGGTTCGAGTATTGGAGCGTCGTCGCCGCCGACGAGCAGAACGGTGGGGGTGATCGTCGCCCCCTCGTCCTGAGCGAGTCGATCGACGAGCAGCCGCTCGCCCTCGCGGACGCGGTACTGCTTCCCGGCAACCTTGATGATGGCGTAGGTCATGGAATTGAAGACAGTGCTGGGCTCAGACTCAAGTCCGACCCCAGCGCAGTTTTTGCAAGCGGGCGTGTGGCCCGCGAAGCCGCCGCATGATAGCGGACTAGGGCCGCTGCGAGCGCGAGTCGAAGTCCCCGATCCACTCGGACATCGGTACGTACTCAGGGATCGTCTCTTCTGTGCTGGGTCCCGGCACGCCAGCGGCCTCTCCATCGATACCCGGATCGGGCGCTTCGATGGTGGACTCGCCAGGTTCAGCGACCGCAACCAACTCGACCTGATCGCCATTCGTCGAAGGCTTGCGGCGATTTCGCCCGCCTCGTGATCCGCGCCGGGAGCGCTTGCGCTTGGGCTGCCCGTCTGCCGTGACCTCACCGTCTGCCGGGACATCACCCTCGGTCGCTGCGTCCACGGTGGCATCCGGCTCGGCCAGAACAGTGACCGCGACTGCGATCGGGGCCACTTCGGGCTCGCTTTCGGACGGTGGGACGTGGATCCTCGGTCTTGGCTTCGGCTTGGGCTTCGATGCGGCCCTGGGCTTGGGTTTCGGCTGCTGCGCCAAACTATCTGCCGCCGCGTTCTCGGCCGTGGAATCCGCCGTGGACTCCGAAGTGGAGGGCTTCTTTCGCCCGCGGCCACCCCGCGTTCCGCGCCGAGTCCGCTTCTTCGGCGGCTGTCCCTCATCGAGAACGGCATCCTGCGCCTCGCCGTCGGCGAGCGGTGCCTCCTCGATCGCGGCGTCGGCCGAGACTTCGGCGACTGCAACCACCTCGGCCGCTGCTCCGTCCTCGACGGCGAGTTCGCCTTCGGCTTCCACGTCCACGTCGACTTCGACTTCGACTTCGACTTCGAGAGCAGGCTCGACCTCAGGCTCATCGGCCGTTTTCTTGCGGGTTGGCGCGCGCATGGGGCGCTCGGCTTCCGCTTCAAATGTGATCGGCGCCGGTGCGACGATGTCTTCTGCGGGCATTGCATACGCCGTGCCTTCGAGCGCGCGCCCGATGAGTGCGGTGACCTTCTTCCCGACGAGCTTCGCCGCCCCGGCAACCACCACTTCATAGTCTCCGACCTTGCCGACGCCGGCCGTCGCGTCGTGCAGCCCAACCTCGACGAGCTTGAGATTGATGGATGCACCCTCCTCGACAGGAGCCGGGGGCCGGAGTGTCTCGAGCTTTCCTTGCCCCAGAATGTCGAAATGATCGAGGTGGACATGGCCGTTGCCGGTGGCGGGCGTGAGGAAGAACCGACGTCGCGCAGCCGCCTCGATCTCCGCGAGTCGGCCCCCGCCCGGGCCGGCGATCAACGACAGGACGCGCGGATGAACGGCGACATGGAATGCCTGGACCCGTGATCCCTTCGCGATGGCCCGCATCTTTCGCTCGATCTCGAGGGCTTGCGTCGCATCGGAAACCACGAAGCCGTCGCCGGCGCACACTGGGCAGCGGCTCGTCAGGATCTCACGCGGACCGTCGGTGACGTTCTGGCGCGTCATCTCGACGAGCCCGAGTGGCGAGATCTCCACGACGTAGGTCTTCGTCCGGTCGCGTTCGAGCTCGCCACGGAGCTCCTCCTCCACCGTCGCGCGGTTCTTGGGATTCGCCATATCGATGAAGTCGATGACGATGATCCCGCCGATGTCGCGGAGACGGAGCTGGCGCACGACCTCCTTCACCGCCTCGAGGTTGTTCTTCACGATCGTGTCCTCGAGCCGGCCTTGCGCGCTCTTCCCGCGAGAGCCCACGAAGCGCCCGGTGTTCACGTCGATCACGGTGAACGCCTCCGCATAGTCGAAGACGAGATACCCCCCGGAGGGGAGGTCGACTCGGCGCTCGAGCGTTGAGCGAATCTCCGCGTCGACGCCCGAGGCCTCGAAGAGCGGCGCCTTCTCGCGATAGCGATGGACGCGCTCGATCATGTGCGGGGAGGTCTTCTTCAGATAACTGACGATGCGCCGGTGCGTGCGATCGTCGTCGATCTGCGCGCCGACAAAGTCGCCGGCGAAGAGATCTCGGACGATGCGCAACGGAAGCTCGGCCTCTTCGTAGACGAGCGCTGGCGCAGTAGCGCCCTTGGCCTTCGCCTGGATGGTCTTCCACAAACGCTGGAGAAAGACGAGGTCGCGTTCGATGTCCTCCGCCGACGCTCCCTCGGCAGCCGTGCGCACGATGATGCCTCCGCCTTTGGGATCGAGCTTCCTCACGATCTCCTTGAGACGCGTGCGCTCCGCGTCCTCGAGCCGACGAGAAACGCCTGAGCCCTCGCCGTTGGGGACATAGACGAGGAAACGTCCTGGCAGTGAGATCTCGGTGGTGAGACGGGCGCCCTTCGACTTCATCGGATCCTTCACCGCCTGCACGAGGAGGGTCTGCCCGCGCTTGATCAGGTCCTGGATCTTGCGCGCTCCCTTGCGGCCTTCGAGCTCCGGACCGACGATCTCGTCCACGTACAGGAAGCCGTTCTTCTCGAGCCCGATCTCGACGAACGCCGCCTCCATCCCTGGGAGAACGTTGTCGACGATGCCTAGGTAGATGTTCCCGGCGATCGATCGGCGTTCGGGTCGCTCCAGATAGACCTCGGCGACTCGGTCGTCCTCGAGAATCGCGACTCGCTGCTCACCCACGTCGACGGAGATGAGCAGCTCCCGCTTCGCCGCGGGCAGGGGGGCCCGCTTCGTCGGCGTTCGTCGACGACTGCTTCGTTGAGAGCGCTTGTCGGTCTTGCGCTCGGTCTTTCGTTCGGTCGGTCGCTCGTCCTTGCGGATCGGACCGGCGGGACCGGCAACCGAAGGCCTGTCGTCGGTTTTCTCAGAAGTCTCTCCGGCAGCCTGTGCAGCTCCGGGTCTCTTTCTGCCGCGCCCTCCACGACTTCCGCGGCGGCGCCTCTTCCTCGGACCCTCGGGCGCATCCTGCGCCTCCGTGGGCTCCGGTGCCTGGGGCTCAGGCGGTGCTTGTACCTCGATGGCAACGGCTTCTTGAGCCGCGGCCTCTTCCTGTTGTTTCTTTCCAGTGCGAAACCAGCGTAGTGCCAAGGTTCAATTCTCCTCTTTCTGTCGCGCGCGGGCCCCGGAAAGCCACCGGCAGGTCCGGCCTCGCGCTGCGTGGATTCAAGACATCGGTCAACATGACCTGCCGCCACCGTAGCAGTCGCGGCGACCGGGGCCCCCTCGGCGAGGGGTCAACTTCGAGGTCAGGCCGCAGCAGGGCGTAGACGAGCGCGACGTGCGCGGACGCCACGCAGGCGTTGAGAGAGGCGTGCCCAGGCCCACGGCTCGACCTCGGCATACCGCGTCTGGGTCTGGCCGCGCGTCGACTCCAGGTACTCGAACCACGCATCCGCCTCTTCGAGCTGCAAGAGCTCTTCGGCCAGCTCGGTGTTCGGCATCGTCCCTCCCATCGGCATGGTCGGGGCGCATCCTAGGACCAGGTCCGGACGGCATGATCGCGGGGGGGACGACGTTTCCCCCCGCGTGCCCCCTTCCTCTTGGCGGGGCATAGAGGACGCGCGCTTGGCCTCCCGGCCGGCTGAGCCGGCCTCCCGCCGCAACGGCTTGTCTGTCCAGCGACGCTATCCGGGCGGGATTCGTGATTCGAGTAGCCGAAGGGCTTTCGCGAGCGCCCACGTTCCCGCTGCGGCCACGGCTGCATCTGCCAGCGGAACCGGAAGCACCTGTCTTGCCGATCGAGCGACTCCGCGGAACGCGAACCCGGAAGCGAGGGCGAGCGCGGCGCCACCAGCCACGAACGGCATCTCGTCCGATCCGGCCGACCCTGTCGTGGCCGCGCGAAGCCGAGCGAGCATGCGAACCTGCTCGAGGGCTATCAACGGCCGGGCGGCGCCCTTATTCGTTCCCGCAAGGCCGAGCAAGGCCGAGCGCGAGACGGCGCGACGCACGACGCCGTGCGTGACCGCGCACTTCAGCTCCGGAACACGCGAGGCAAGAAGTGGCCCGTGCTCGGAGGCCTCGACGATCCGGTCGGTGATCTCACGGAGGGGAAACCCTTCCCCGGCGCGACATTCGACGACGAACGGAGAGAGGACGTACGGCCGCGTCCAGTCGGCTTGAGGCCAGAGCTGAACGACGACCACGGGAGTCCTACGTTGATCCGCCGAGCGGACGAACGACTCGTCAGCCTCCGAGGGCTCTCCTGCGAGCACGCGGACGAGCACGTCCGCTGTGGGCGCCGGCGCTCCGTCGTCGACGACGACCGCGCCGGCAGAAGCACCCGCGCCGAGCTCCTTGGCCAGCTGCTCGGCGAGCATGCCACTGACCACGATGGGGCCGGCGCTTGCCGGCGAGAGCTCGTCGCGCGCGGTCTGCACGACGCTCCGCGCCTCGTACGCCAATGCTCGGAGGCCCGCGGCGCTCAAGAGGGTCGCCTCGCCGCGAGCTCGCCCCGGGCGTGGATGCCCTGAAGAACGCCGATCAGCACCAAGTTCGCCACCATCGACGAGCCACCGACCGTCACGAACGGGAGCGGAATGCCCGTCACCGGCGCAACGCCCATGGTCATGCCGACGTTCACGAAGATCTGGAAGAGGAAGGCGAACACGAGTCCGCCCGCGACCACGGCCCCGTAGAGATCCCCAGCCACGGTCACGACTCGCAGGCCCCGCCACACGACGAGCAAATAGAGCAGGAGCAGGATCGCCGAGCCCACGAATCCACGCTGCTCTGCAAGCGACGCGAACGCGAAGTCGGTCGCGTGCTCCGGGAGGTAGTCGAGCCGCGTCTGACTCGCCTCGACCACACCGCGCCCGGTGAGACCACCAGAACCGACGGCCGTGATCGACTGGTTCAGGTTGTAGGTGATCCCGCCGGGGTCGGCCCCTGGATCGAGCGTGAGACGCGCGGCCTGATACGGCTTGAGCACCTGGATCCCGGCCCCGGGAAGCAGCCAGAGCACCGAGGAGACCCCTATGACACCGATGGCGACCAGCGCGAGAAGCTGGCGCCAGCGCACACCGACGAAGAAGAGAACGGCGAACAGCGCGGCCGAATACACCAGGGCCGTACCCAGGTCGGGCTGAAGGAAGACGAGCAGGATCGGAGCCGCGCCCAGGCCGATCGCCGTGAAGATCGTTCGCCAGCGTGTGACCCGTCCGGCGCGATCGACGAGGAACCCGGCGATGGCGAGCACGAACAGGACCTTCCCAAGCTCCGACGGCTGGAATTGGATGAAGCCGAGATCGATCCAGCGCTTGGACCCGCGAATCGTCTCCGCAGCGACGAACACGACGATCATCAGCCCGAGCGTCGCGCCGTACACGAGCTGCCAGTGACGTCTGGCGAGATCGACAGGCACGACGGCAGCGACGAAGAGGCCCGCGATTCCTATCGCGGCCGCGACCCCCTGGCGCACGACGTAGTAGCTCTCGTCCCCGGGTACGTCGTAGCGGGTGATTCCCGCGATGACCCAAAGTCCGTAGCCGACAAGCGCGAATGCGGTCGCGAGCAGGATCCAGTCGAGGCGACGGACGAAGGCGATGGGCGCAGCCTCCGCTCGGCCGGAGGCGGTGTGAATCCGTGGTTGCTGCGCGAGCTCGATCATCAGTCCGTGTCCACGACGACGGTCGGCGGCGCCTTGACGCCGAAATACCGCTCGAACAGGCGCAACGCGGCGGGCGCGGCGGCGCTCGATCCGTGCCCACCATTCTCGATCAGCGCGCACACGACGAGCCTCGCCGCGTCGGATGGGCCCCAGCCGCACCACCACGACTGGTCTTCGAGGTGGTCGCTCGGATAGCCGGGAAGCGGCACGACCTTCTCCGCGGTGCCCGTCTTGCCCGAGATCGGCACTGAGTAGTTGGAGAAGACCCCCGAGGACGTCCCGGTCACGGAGTGCGTGGCCAGATAGAGGCCGTCGCGAACCGCAGACAGCGCCGCAGGATCGACACCGGAGGGCTGAAGCGGACGCGGTGCGAAGCGGCGCAGCACGACTCGCGGCGACCCCTTCCCGCCTGGTTGTTCGACGTCCGAGACGAGATGCGGGGTCACGATGCTGCCCCCGTTCGCGAGCATCGCGTAGAAGGCAGTCAGCTGAAGCGGCGTGACCAGAAGATCCTTCTGTCCGATCGCGAGCTGGATCGAGTCTCCCGGGTTCCAGGCGCGATCCCAGTCACTCTCGAACGTCTTGCGTCGCCACTCGGGCGTCGGCAGGAGCCCGTCGGCCTCGCCACCGATGTCGAGACCCGTGGCGCCCCCAAATCCGAACCGGCGTGCCCACTGCTGCATGCCACCGCGACTCTCGGAGCCTCCCTCGTAGAACCGGTTCCCGATCTCGTAGAAGTACGTGTCGCACGATTCGGCCAGCGCCTCCGGCAGGGTCATCAGGCGGTTCACGTACGGGTTCCAGTTCCTGAACTCTTGGCGGTCGAGCCCGTACGTCGCGAAGGGCGTGCATCGCAGCGACTCGTACGGCGAGAACACGTGTTCTTGCATGCCTGCGAGCGCAGTTACGGGCTTCCATGTCGATCCCGGCGGATAGAGGCCCGCGAGCGCGCGGTTCAGCCCGGGATAGTTCGCACGGCGCGCGACCTCCTCGTCGAGCAGAGGCTCGAGCTTCTTCGGATCGACGCGACCCACGTAGACCGACGGCTTGTACGTCGGCGCAGACGCCATCGCGAGCACGGCACCATCGCGTGGATCGAGCGCGACGATCGCACCTCCATTGGCAGCCCACTTCTTGTTCTGATGCGCGAGATCGATGCCGTACGCGAGCGCTTCCTCTGCCGCTCGCTGCAGGCGCATGTCGAGAGTCAGCCGGAGTGCGTAGCCGGGCCTTGCCTCCTGTCGCAGCTCGAGTGGAGACTGCGGGCGACCAAGAGAGTCGACGCGGATCTGCGCCAGTCCCGCCCGGCCTCGCAGATACGAGTCGTATGCCGACTCGATGCCGGCTTTGCCGATCCGATCGCCGCCTCGGTAGCCATCTTGGCGAAGGCGCTTGAGCTCTTCAGGTGAGATCTCGCCGGTGTATCCGAGAATCTGAGCGGCGAGCGCGGCGTATGCGTAGTCCCGAAGGTAGATCTGCACGATCTCGACTCCTGGAAACTCCGCCTGATGCTCGTACAGGTAGTTGACCTGGTCCTCGCCCACCGACGTCTTGACCGTGATCGGGCTCAGAGGATCTCCACGCCGATCCTCGACCTCGCGTGCGAGCGCCCTTGGCGGGACGTTGAGGACGCTCGCGAGACGCTGGACGAGCTCGTACCGACCTTCCTTCGGCATGTCCCCGACCCAGAGCTGAACAGCGGTACCGGCAACGTTCGAGACGACGACACGTCCTCGACGATCAAGAATCGGGCCCCGCGGCGCCTCGACTCGCACGAGCCGGAGCTGATTGTCCTGAGCCGCGCTCAGATGCTCGTCGCCAGAGAGCACCTGCAGGGACCAGAGCCGGAAGAAGAGGACCGCGAACGTGACCAGCGCGACGACACCGAGGATCGCAACTCGCAGCGCGAGCTGCGGCGTGAGCCGATGTGGCTCGTGGACTCTCGGGTCCGGCGGAAGGAAGCGCCCAGATGGAGCTCGCTTCGGTTGGTAGGGATTCGAGCTCATGGGCCACCCTCCGGCGCGTGACCGTGGAGGGCGGTGGGGAAGGCGAGAAGCGCCCCCGGGGGAAACATGGTTTCCCCCGCGAACGCGAGCCGAAGACGAGCGTCGCTCATCCTAAGAGGACCTCGACCTCGCGCGATGACTCGGTACGCTCTCCCTCGCCAACCATACGCCGGACAAGCGCACACAGCGGAAGCGCAAGCACGAGGTTCAGCGCGAAAGCAGGCATGAGCGCGGTTACGAGCGCCTGATGTGCGGCAACCTCCTCGCCGAGCATGTAGTGGAGCACGTAGCCGAACAGGCCGGCGGCGAGGGTGACCGTGCCGACCGCAATCACGGGCGCGAAGCGCCGGTCGCGCCCGGTCGTCTCTCCGTATCGCCCTGCCCAGAACCCGGCGAGAGTGAGGACGAGCGACGTGATTCCCATGGTGTCGAGCGTCAAGAGGTCGACGACGAGGCCGCCCGCGAACCCGAAGACGGCGCCCGGCACCGACCCGCGAACGAGCCCGACCGCGACCACGACGACGAGGAGAACGTCCGGCGCGCCGCCGCCGATGACGAGAGACGAGACGATCACCGTCTGCAGCATCGCCGCGAGAAAGACGACGAGCGTCGCTCGCAGAACCGCCTCTGCACTCACCGGCGACGCTCCGTGGGAACGAGCACGAGCACCGCGTCGAGAGACCCGAAGTCGACGAACGGGTCGACCTGTACCTGTTGGAACAGATCCGTATCGGTCTGCCCGACGCTCGTCACCTTGCCGATTGGAATGCCCTTGGGATAGAGGGAGCTGAGCCCGCTCGCGCGCCAGCCGGCAGTGACGATCTCGTCGCCGACCGTGACTCGATCCTGCTTGCGCACCCGATCGAGGACGAGTGTTTCTCGGGTGCCGCGCGCGTGCCGCACGATTCCCGGCGCGCTCGTGCGCAGGTCGATCGCCGAGGCCGCCGCCTCCTCGTCGATCAGCAGCTGTACGCGCGCTGTATTTGGGGTCACGCGGGTCACGAGGCCGACGAGGCCGTCCGCGGTGACGACGGGATCGTTGACGCGAATGCCGCTGCCGGAGCCTGCCGCGAGAACGATCGCCTGCGTGAATGCCCCGGCCGGGCGACCGATGACCTCAGCGGCTACCGGATCGAAGTCGCCGGGAAACCGAACACTGTCGACGTAGGTCAGCAAACGTCGGAGGTAATCGTTCTCCTGGCGCGCGAACTCGCTCTGAATTGCGCGCTGCCGGAGCTCCCTGTTCTCGACCCGCAGCCGCTCGGCATCGGAGCGGGCGTCGAGAAGGCTTTCGATCCAGCCATACCCATCACGAAACGGCTGCGCGACGCGCTCGAAGCCCACGGCAAACGGCCGCAGGACAGTCGACCCGGCGGACTGGACGCTCGCCACTGGACCGTTCTCCTCCGAACGAAACGACAGCGTGATCAGTACGAGCGACAGGAGAACGAGCACGCCCACCGCTGAACGGCGGCGAAGAGAGCCTGCGCCGCGTGAGGAGCTTGTGGTGGTCGGGATGCGCCGGACGGTCAGGCCCAGCGCCGCCGATCGCGGGCTGCGATGCCGGGGCATGACAAGCCAGTCTAGCGAGCATCCAAGCGGTTTCCCCCTCTCGCGACGGCGTTAGCGCACCTGCAACAGTGCGGCGTCGCACGCTAAGCCGCAATCGCGGACTTCCGGCTGGGCGAAGATCCCTGAGGGCGGCCGCTGCGCTGGCGCGGCGGCGTGTTACTCAGAGCATCTGGTTAGCGCAGCAGCCCGTTGCGGCGGGCTCGACTTCGATTCGCGCGATGGATGACGTCGAACTCCTCGAGGCTGCGCCCGGAGCCGACGGCGACGCAGGTCAGCGGACTCTCCGCGAGATGCACGGGGATCTGCGTCTCGGAGCGAACGCGCTCGTCGAGACCTTGCAGGAGCGCACCTCCGCCGGCGAGCACGATCCCCCTGTCCATGATGTCGGCCGCAAGCTCGGGCGGCGTCTTGTCGAGCGTCGACTTGATCGCGTCGATGATCTGCGTCACAGGCTCGTCGAGCGCACGCCGGACCTCCTCCGACGAGATGATCACGGTCTTCGGCAACCCGGTGAGCATGTCGCGCCCGCGCACCTCGGCCGACAGCTCCTCCTTTAAACGATACGCAGAGCCGACCTCGAGTTTGATCTCCTCGGCAGTCTGTTGCCCAACGAGGAGCTTGTACTCCTTCTTGATGTGATTGACGATCGCCTCGTCCATCTCGTCGCCGCCGACTCGCATGCTTTGGGAGACGACGATTCCGCCGAGCGAGATGACTGCCACCTCGGTCGTACCGCCGCCGATGTCGACGATCATGTTCCCAGTCGGCTCCGCCACGGGAAGCCCAGCGCCGATCGCCGCAGCCATCGGCTCCTCGATGAGGTATGCCTGCCGTGCACCGGCCGAGAGCGTCGCCTCCTCGACGGCACGCTTCTCGACGCCCGTCACACCGGAGGGCACGCACACGACGACGCGCGGGTGCGCAAAACGGTGCTGGTGCACCTTCTGGATGAAGTGGCGGAGCATCTGCTCGGTGACGTCAAAATCGGCGATGACGCCGTCCTTCAGCGGGCGAATCGCAGAGATCGTCCCGGGCGTACGTCCGAGCATCCGCTTCGCCTCGACTCCGACCGCGTGCACCTCACCCGTGCGCTGATCGATCGCGACGACCGAGGGCTCCGAGAGCACGATGCCGCGACCGCGCACATAGACGAGCGTGTTCGCGGTGCCGAGGTCGACGGCCATGTCGCGGCCGCCGAAGCCGGTAAGGGACTTGAACCAGGCCATAAGGGGAAACGAGTCTACCTTCAGCGCGGGGGAACCCATGGTTTCCCGGCGAGCCCCCCTTTGCGTCTTTGCAGGGATTTCTCGCTGCTGGCCTACGGGCGAAAAATCGCCCTTCGGCCCTCGGCCTGAGATCACGGACTAGCTGTAGTTCCCAGACACGTTGTTGACAGCGTGAAGCGTCACTGAGCCCTCCTAGGGTGCGGCTTGTCGAAGAGTCGCAACCGAAGGAGGGCTCTTGTGGATCTTCATGCAAATGCGGTCCTGGCCGTTCGCCAGCGTCAGCGTGTTTGTGATCTTGTCGCTGCTGGAGCGACGATAACTGCAGCCGCCCTTGTCGTCGGATGCTCCAGACAGACGGCCTCGAAGTGGGTCAACCGCCGGCGTCGGGGCGAGCACCTGCGCGATCGCTCGAGCCGGCCGCACCGTTCGCCCAGGCGCACGCCCGTGTCGGTCGAGCAGGCGATCCTGCGCGCACGGGCGGAGCATCGCGAGGGGCCGCATGTGATCGGTTGGGCACTCGGGCTCGCTGCGTCGACTGTCCATGCCGTCCTTCGCCGCCATGGCCGCTCGCGGCTCGTCGTTCGCACGCCACGCGAGGAGGTTGTCCGCTACGAGCGTGCCGCGCCGGGCGAGCTCGTGCACGTCGACATCAAGAAGCTGAGCCGGATCATGAGACCGGGCCACCGGGTGACGGGCGATCGCTCGCGGCGATCTGCGGGCGCCGGTTGGCAGTACCTGTACGTCGCGATCGACGACCACTCCCGGCTCGCCTTCGCCGCCGTCCACCCAGACGAGAGAGCGGACTCAGCGCTCGCCTTCCTCGACGAGCTCGTGCGCTTCTACGAGCGCCACGGCATCTGCGTCGAGCGGGTGCTGACCGACAACGGGACCTGCTTCAAGAGCCGCTGGGCCGAGGCCTGCGAGCGACACGCCATCGTGGTTAAGAAGACCCGCGCCTACCGTCCGCAGACCAACGGCAAGGCCGAACGCTTCATCCGCACCCTGCTCGAGCGCTGGGCGTACGCCTACTCCTACGAACACGAATCAGAGCGACTGGCTGCACTCGCGCCAGCACTCGACTTCTACAATCGCTTCCGTCCCCACCGCGCCCTTGGAGGCCTCGCGCCGCTGCAGCGCGTCAACAACGTCCCTGGGACATACAACTAGGACGGCCCGTGCGAGGCGCTTGACGTGCTCTCACCGCCTTGTTCCTTCAGCTCCACGAAAAGCACTTGCGTCGGTGTCTCACCGATGTTCTCGCCGCTATGGGTCTGAGCATCGAGCCAGCG
>JAOUHF010000157.1 GCA_029865325.1 Thermoleophilia bacterium | reverse complement strand
GTCGGCAACGGCGCCGTGTTGAACGAGGACGTGCCGGACGGGACGATCGTGCACGCAGGCGGCGTGTGGCCGCGGCCTGACTAGGCGAACGCCCTGCCTAAGCCGTTACGCGAGTCGAATGCACGATAATCAGCGGACTAGTGCGTTCCTCCTGCGGGAGTCTCTCCTGCAGGGGTGCTGCCTAGCGGAACCCGTGTTTACACAAGCGGGCTCTCGAAGCCGAAGCTCCCCAAGGCTCACCCGCTGCATGTAGACGATCCGGCGGCCGGGGCGGGACTTCTTCTGGCCCGGCTCCCTCAAGCTCCTCCCCAAGCTCGTAACTCCTTTGCTCGTCAACCACGACGAGACACGACAGGTCGGGGTCGTGCGCACGCTTACGGAGCTCGACGAGACCGACGGGAGGTGGATCTGCGCACACGTCACCGTCACCGACCCGCCTTCGTGGCTCAACAAGAGCACAACTGCGAGCTTCGCACGCGCGACCGTGTATGCCCCTCTCATCGGCGAGGACGCCCAGCGCGTCGCTGCCGCATGGGTCACCGAGATGAGGCTGCTCTCGCCGGATCGCCGCCCTCGCGAGCCGCTGGCTCGGGTCTTGTGGATCGGCAAACCAGAATCGCCGGCGGCGGTTCGTACCTCCGATCGCGCCGTCGCCGGCGAGGTCATTCTCGGAGGACAACGCATGGTCCGGCATGGGATCGGCACCGTGCTCGGGGTTCGATGAGCGCGCCCAGGTGTGGGGTCTGCGGCGGGCCGCAAGGTCGAACTCTCACTCGCGGGGAACGCGAACGTCTGCCGATTTGGCGAGTTGGATTCGGTATGTCTGCCGACCCTGCGTCCGCGTAAGGCTGCCTCGGGCCGAGCGGCGCGGCCCGCCCCAGAGAGAGGAACGAGCCGCACGCTGGACTTAGATGTTCAACGACCTACGCCGAACAGGATTCAGGGTACTCCTCGTCTGAGGGGTATCGACTTCTTCTGGCCTTCCAAAGCCAATGCGTGGTCGGCGGCCTTGAGAAGACTGTGCCACTTCGTGTGCTTGGCGACGAAACCGGCCTTGTCATGTCTCTCGCTCGCCAGCCCGTGGATCTGCCAGAGGAGTTCGGGATCAGCTGTGTTCGAGACAGCCCTGTCGAGACAGTCGAATGCCACGGCATCGTTACCGGAAGCAAGTGCCGCCCGTGCTTCTTCGATCAGCTCGGCCGCCATATCCGACGTCCCGGAAGCGGTCGCCACTGCGTCTGAGTGGGTCTCCTGGTTGTCAGTGATGCCGAACATGCCGAAATCACCTCCATGGCCGTAGACAGTAGGGCACGACCCGTGGCCTGCGGTGTGTCCGCTGCCTGATGATGACCTTTGACTCA
Source organism: Thermoleophilia bacterium (assembly GCA_029865325.1). Classification (GTDB taxonomy): domain Bacteria; phylum Actinomycetota; class Thermoleophilia; order Gaiellales; family Gaiellaceae; genus GMQP-bins7. The sequence goes on along the minus strand of JAOUHF010000157.1, from coordinate 2,127 downwards.
AGCTGATTATCTCCCCGGCGGAACTTCTTGCCATCAGCATTTTCACGCACGTCTTCTGCCCGGAGTGCTGGGAAGCGGAAGTTCGGTAGTTCCGGGTAGGCGGGTCAGCGGCTGCCCTGATGTTGGGAGCGAGGCGCGGCGGCGCCTCATCCGCGCAACGTGTATAGGATCGCGCCCATGCGTCGAACGGCGCTCGTGCTCGTCGTCCTCGCCGGTGCTCTCGTGCTCGCGGCGGCCGGCTGCGGCGGCGGCGAAGAGCAAGTGTCGGCAACGGAGACGACGCCGAGCCTCGAGGGCGACCCCGTGGCAGGAAAGGCCGTCTACACCGGGGCCAGCGCCTGCATCGGGTGCCACGCGCTTGCCGATGCGGGCGCTACGGCGACGGTCGGACCCAACCTCGACGACACGATGCCGAGCGCCGCGCTCGTCGTGGATCGCGTCACGAACGGTCAGGGCGGCATGCCGCCGTTCGGAAACACGCTCACGGAGCAGCAGATAGCAGACGTCGCCGCGTACATCTCGTCGGTTGCGGGCAAGTAGCTCCCGCTCACGTCACGTCACGGTGAACTCGCGGTACATGCCGAGGTCGTTGTGGCGCTTCCCGCTGATCGTCTCGCCACCGAAGTAGGGCTCGATGAGCTCGGAGCTGTCTTCGGGCAGAAGACAGGTGAGCAAGTACCTGCCCGGCACGAGGTCGGCAACGAAGACGTCCGCGGTGTCACCCGGCTCCGGCTCCACGAAACCGACAGCGGCGAAGCCGAATTGCTCGAGGGCCGCGATCGTGGCCTCGACGGAGATCGGTTCTCCAAGGGCGTCGGCCATCTGTTCGCTGGCTGGCTGGACGACGTCATCGTCCTGGCGGAGCAGGATCGCCTCGTGGTACTCGCCGGTTTGGGTTTTGTTGACCATGTTGAACACGACCCGTCCCGCTTCGATCTCGGACGGCACACCGATGAACCCCCACTCGCCTGCGTCGATGTCGAAACGCGTGTCGCCGCAGTTGTCGAGGGCGTACTGGTCGGCCACGGTGTCCGCGGCCAGGGCCTCCTTCGACTCCAACGCGGCCTCGGGATCCTTCTCGAGTAGGGGGACGAGCGGCTCGACATCGGCAGCGACGTCGTCGGGCACCGCAGCGGCGAAATCCTGCAGCGAGGCGATCCCTGCTTGGACATCTTCGTCGATGTCGAAGGCCTTCGAGAAGGCGACGTACGCGTCGCAGGCGGCGGCCGTGTCTCCCCCGTTGCCGCCTCCACAGCCGGCCAGCACCAGCACCGACACCGGCACGCAGACCACCACGATGATGCCGACCAGTCGCTTCATTGCTCCAGCTCCCTTCGGCTAAATTCCGAGCCGCAAACGTTCTGGCAGGCAAGCGCCTCGGCATCAGGGAATCCACTGATCGTGTCGTTCGCCTCTTGGTAGCTGGACACGCTGCGAGACACGCAACCAGGCGGAAGGTGCGCGGCCTAGTTCCGCCCGCCCGCCTCTAGCTCGCGCTCCTCGATCCGCAGGTAGCTCGCGAGATCGGGGTCGTCGCTGCGCACCTCTCGATGAAGCGCTCGGCATCCTCCCGTCGCAGGAACGTCTCGACGGCGTCGCCGAGCGGGGTATCGGGGCTGGAACGGTGGTCGATGATCACGTAGACGATCACCGACGAGACGATGAAAGCGAGAGGGGCCACGCAGAGCGGCCCCTCTTCTGTCGATCCCGGCGCTTCCCGTGCTGCTCCACTGGCACGAGAGCGTAGAAAGGATCGGCGGGAACTACTGGCCGGAGGTTTCGCAATCCTCCCAGTTGCCACCGCGGTTCACGAGCTCGTCTTTGTCGGAAATCCCGAGCGTTCCGTCGTCGCCCTGTCCGCCGTAACACGCGTCGGTGCCGTCGCCGCCGTCGAGGGTGTCGGCACCCTGTCCGCCATTGAGGGTGTCGTTGCCGCCTCCCCGTTGATCGTGTCGTTCCCGAAACCGCCGTTGAGCGTCTGACTAGCCGACGAGGCCTCGAAGACGTCATCGCACGGAGTGCCATCCACGACCGAAGCATCCGATGCGGGGATGAAGTTCGGGCTAGTACACGGGTGCGGCTGCGGACCGGCGGCCCTTTCGATCCGGCGGTGCTGACAAGCACCAA
>JAOUHF010000071.1 GCA_029865325.1 Thermoleophilia bacterium | reverse complement strand
CACCGCGACGCCGACGTCCGCACCCAGACGCACGCGCACACCGTGGGCCATCGCAGCAGCGGTCTCGGCGGAGACCGCACCGTGACGATCCAGGACATCCTGCGCAACTCCGAGCTCACTCGCCTTCACCGCATTCGCGTAGGCGATGACGCTCCCGCGGAACACGTCACTGGCGCCTGGCACAGCCGTCAGCCGCGCGGCAACCATGCCGCCGGTGCACGACTCGGCCGTCGCGAGGGTGAGCCTGCCCGCCCGACAGAGATCGAGAACGATCTCGGCGATCGTGCGGTCGCTCTCGCTGAAAAAGTGCTTCCCGAGCCGCTCCCGCATGAATCCCACCAAAGCGGTTGCGCGTTCCTCCGAGCCAGGCTCCACGACGACATCGACGTTGATCTCGAAGTCGCGAGCGCAGATCGTGACCTCGACACCATTCCCGTCCCCGCCGGCGTCGGCGAGCGCTTCTGCGACGGCGGACTCCGGCGTTCCGAAGAAACGGAGGATCCTGTGCTCCCGTGCAGGCGCTCGTTCGAGCACGCGCCGCACCGGCTCCGTCTCGAGCGCACGCGGCCAGAGGCGGCGAAGCTCGGGCGGCGGGCCGGGTAGCACGACGACGACGCAGCCGTTTGCGTCGAGGACCACTCCTGGTGCGGTACCGGCGAGACCGAGCGAGAGAGCGCCTTCCGGGAGCGTCGCCTGCTTGCGAACGCCGGTCGTGAAGTCCGCGTAGGGACGCCCTAGCCTGTCCGCGATCATCCGCGAGACGCTGTCGATGTCCCGCTCGAGCGCCTCGTCCACCGCGAGCGCTCGCCCCGCCACGCGCGCAACGAGCTCGATGGTGCGGTCGTCGTGCGTCGGACCGAGCCCGCCTGAGATGAGGCACAGATCTGCGTCGAACCCTTGTCGGAAGGCCTGCTCGAGATCCTCCGGCCGATCACTGACGATGGTGATGCGCTCGGGCTCGAGGCCGAGCCGTACCGCCTCAGCGGCGAGGAACGGCCCGTTGCGATCGTTGCGCTCGCCACGGACGAGCTCGCTGCCCGTCACGACGATGGCCGCTCGCGGACGCGTCAAGAGGTCGTGCGGGCAATCCGACGCGGGGTGACGACGAACGTCGTCCCCACGGGCAAGTCGACGCGGTTGCCATTGAGGCGCACGGACACGTTCTGCGGCTCGGCCAGGGCGAGCTGGAGCCGCGCGCCTTCGAACGTCTTTCGCTGACCTCGCTCGAGCGTCCCGCTGTAGAGGAGCGCTCCGGCGGTCGATCCTGCACGAACCTCCATCCACGAGCCGCCGGTGACTGCGCGCACGGCCAGCCGAGTCTTCTGCCCCGCGCCCGCTGGCTTCGGCTTGACCTGGTTCACGCCTTGTGAAACGAGTCCTGGGACCGTCTCACCTTCCGGTCCACCGAACCTCCAGGCGGCGATGACGAGAGCCGTTGCGACGGCGATGGCGAAGAGCGCGAGCACGGCGATTCGTGATTCACGAACTCCGCGGTCTCGACGTTGAACCGGCACCCGGCGAGAGCGAACGGGAGCGTCTTCCTCGCCGACAGCGAATCGCGTGTTGTACTCGTCGACGAACGGCTGCCCGTCGAGTCCAAGGGCATCCGCATACGTGCGGAGAAAACCGCGGATGTACGTGGGTGCAGGAAGGATTTCGAACCGCTCGTCCTCGAGCGCACGGAGGTACTTGGGGCGGATCTTCGTCCGCTCCTCGAGCTCGGGAAAGTCGAGATCCAGGCGCAGTCGAGCCTCACGGAGGGTGGAGCCGATGTCGAACATGAGCTCGAAGTGTAGAGGGAGTTCCCCGAAGCTCGTCAGTCGCGCGAGCCGACGTACTCCAGGAGCCCGTAGACGCCGAGCGCTACCAGGCCGGTCGCTGCCATGCAGATCCCGACGAACCCGAGCACACGCCCCACCCCAGCGAGGCCGCTGCGGTGGTCCGCCGTGAGTTTCAGTGCACTCTGCAGTCGGGCCTGGCGCGCAAGCGCCAACGAAGCGAAGCCGAGTACCACCGCGACCGGGATCGCGAAGCCCGCGTGGAGCAGGTCGTAGCGCCCACTGAAGCGCGTCAGGTAGACCGCAAGCGGGAGCGACACGACTGAACCGAGGCCGGCGAGGAACGAGCCCCAGGCGGCCCCTGACCTACCCGCAGCCACGCTACTGCTTGACGTACGGCTTTCCAATCGCCGCCGGGGGCGTGGAACGGCCGATGACCCCCGCCACGGCGATGATCGTGAGGACGTACGGAAGCGCCTCGAACAGAGTCGAGACGGAGAGCGAGTACTCCTGCAGACTCTTCGCGAGAGCGCTCGAGAAACCGAACAGGAGGCACGCCATCGCAGCTCCGAACGGCCGCCAGTTCCCGAAGATGAGCGCCGCGAGCGCGATGAACCCGCGTCCCGCGGTCTGGTTCGGCTCGAAGCTGTTCACGAAGCCGAGGGCGAGGTACACGCCGCCGGCCGATGCGAGGATTCCGGAGAGAATCACCGCTGCGTAGCGAGTCATGAACACATTGATTCCGACCGTGTCGGCTGCACGAGGGTGCTCGCCGACGCTCCGCAGCCGCAGCCCGGCAGGCGTTTTGAAGACGGCGACCCACACCGCGACCACGAGTGCGAAGCCGACCCAGACCAGGAGGTCCTGTCCAGCGAACGAATCTCCGAGGAAGCCTCCGAACCGATCCGGGGGAACGTCGTAGAGGAACGACAGCGAGATGTCGGGAACCGTCGAGAGACCCTCCGAGGGCGTGCCCTGCGCACCGTAGATGCGGATGTAGAGGTAGCCGGTGATGCCGAGCGCGAGGAAGTTGATCGCCGTGCCCCCGACGATCTGGTCGGCGCGCAGCGTGATCGAGAAGAAGGCATGGATCAAGCCCATCGAAGCTCCGGAGAGCAGTCCGATGAGGATCCCGAGTACCCACGATCCGGTTACATCGGCGCCCCAGATCGAGAAGAACGATCCCATGAGCATCATTCCCTCGAGCCCAATGTTCACGACCCCGGACCGCTCCGAGAACAGCCCTCCGAGTGCGGCGAACACCAGAGGCGTTGCAAAGCGCAGCGTGGAGGCGAACAGCGCGCCCCAGATGACGACGGCGTCCAGGTTGTCCACACTCGAGCGCGTCGCCAGGAAGCCGATCGCGAATCCGGCTACGCCCGCGGCGGTGGCGTAGGCGCCGATACGCCGCTCACCACGAATCATCGATCCGATACCGATCGTGACCGCGATCAGCCCGATGACCGTGGGCATGACAGGACTGCGGACTCCGATCGGCGGGAGGGTGACGAGGGCCGCGGCGAGCCCTACGAGCACCCCAGCCCAAGCGATTCCGCTCCAGCCGCGCGCTCGGGGATTGATGACACGTCTCACGCTGCAGCGCTCACTTGGCGTCTTCGCAACCTCCGCAGGAGGAGCAGGATGACGATGTCGGCACCTACGAAGAGCACGATCAACCCCTGGATGATGATCGTGAGCGGAGTTGCAAGCTCGGGCGGGAAGATCTCCGGGTCGAGGTTCCGGGTGGACGTTCCCGTCTGGAGCGCAGCGAAGAGAAGGGCCGCGAGACCGATGCCGAGCGCCGTGTTACGGCCGAGCAACGCCACTGCGATCCCGATGAAGCCGATCGACCCTGCGAAGTCGGTCGTGTCGAGCCGGAACTTCCAGCCGAGGACGTCCAGCGCGCCCGCAAGTCCCGCGAAACTTCCCGCAATTCCCATCGCGAGGACGTAGCTCCGTGCGACACTGATCCCGCCGTAGCGCGCGGCCTCAGGGTTGTACCCGACCGCGCGGACCTGAAAGCCGAGCGTCGTCCGGTTCAGGAGAAGGCTGTAGACCACAAGCGAGGCTATCGCTACGCCGAGGCTGATCCAGGGAAGACCCTGGAGGTCAGGATGGCCCCAGACACCGGCCTGGGTGAGCTTCGACCCGTCGTCGATCGTGTTCGAGGCGGGGATCTCCTTGGCCTGGTCGTTCTGCAGCGGGCCCTCGAAGCCGAAGAGGTAGGTCCCGACCCAGATGACGGTCCAGTTGAGCATGATCGTCGTGATCACCTCATGCGCGCCGACCGTCGCCTTGAGGAAGCCGGCGACGGCGGCGAGCCCGGCCGCGGCGCCCATCGCCGCCAGCATGCACAGAAGAACCAGCGGCACGGGCGCGAGATCGACGTGGAGCGGCAACTCCGCTGCGACGATGACCGCGACGATCGCGCCCGCAAGGTACTGCCCTTGGCCACCGATATTGAAGAGCCCGCAGCGGAAGGCGAACGCGACTGCGATTCCTGTGAGCACGAGCGGGACCCAGACGAGCAGCGTCTGTTGGAGCTTGATCGCCGGAGTGCACGGATCCGTGCACGTGTTCCAGGGGAGGAACCAGTCGAGTCCCGCGCCGTCGAAGATCGCGCGGTACGTCTGCAACGTATCGGGGATGCTCTTCGTCGTGGCGAAGACGACGACGCCACCGATCAGGAACGCGAGCGCTGCGGTCAGGAGAGGTGCAATGAGGCCGCCCGCCTTCTGAAGAAGGAGGTAGCGGCCGAGAGCGCCTGTCGAGTCCGGCTCCTCGGGGGGAAGCAAGCCCTTCTGCATGACTGTCGTCATGCACCACCCCCCTGTCTGCCGCCGCCCGTCATCGCGACGCCGAGCTCCTCCTCGGTCGCCGTCGGCGGGAACTCGCCGACGATCTCACCCTCGTAGATGACGAGGATGCGGTCGGCGAGCGAGATCACCTCTTCGAGCTCGAGCGAGACGAGGAGCACTCCGCGACCCTCGTCGCGCTCCTCGACGAGCCGGCGATGCACGAACTCGATGGCGCCAACGTCGAGACCGCGCGTCGGTTGCGCTGCGATGAGGACACGTGGATCCCGGTTGATCTCGCGGGCGAGGATGACCTTCTGCTGGTTTCCGCCCGAGAGAGCGCTCGCGTACGTCTGGGGGTTCCCGCCGCGGACATCGAACTCCTTGATCAGGCGGCGCGCGCTTTCGACGAGCCGGCCCGGGAAGAGCCACCCGAAGCGCGAGTCCGGCGGTTTGCGGAAGTCGTGAAGCGCGATGTTCTCGGCGATCGAGAAGTCGAGGACGAGCCCGCGGTGCTGGCGATCCTGGGGGATGTGGCCGAGGCCTTGCTCGAAGTGAGCCTTCGCACTTTCGCGGGTAACGTCGCTTCCAGCCAGGACGACGCGCCCGGACTCGCTCTTGCGTAGCCCCGTCAGCGCGTCGATGAGCTCGGTCTGTCCGTTGCCGTCAACGCCTGCGATCGCGACGATCTCTCCCGCGCGCACGTCGAGCGACACGTCCCTGACCTTCTCCAGCCCTCGATCGTCCCGCACGTGTAATCCCTCGACCTGGAGCAGCACGTCGCCCGGTGAGGCCGCCGGCTTATCCACCGTAAGGAGGACCTCGCGGCCGACCATGAGCCGTGCGAGTCCTTCCTCGGTCGCACCTCTTGCCGGAAGCGTCTCGACCGTCTTCCCTCGCCGGAGAACCGTGATCCGGTCTGCGATCTCGAGCACCTCGTTGAGCTTGTGGGTGATGAAGACGATCGACATCCCTTCCTGTTGCAGCGAGCGCAGGATCCCGAAGAGTTCACCCGTTTCCTGCGGCGTTAGGACAGCGGTCGGCTCGTCGAGGATCAGAATGTCAGCTTTGCGGTAGAGCGCCTTCAAGATCTCGACCCGCTGCTGCTGTCCGACGGTGATGTCGTGAACCAGCGCATCCGGGTCGATAGCGAAGTCGAACGAGGACGCGAGATCGCGAACGCGGTCCCTCGCCGCCTTGTAGTCGAGGAGGACGACGTCGTGGCGCGGCTCCACGCCGAGGACGATGTTCTCCGCGACCGACATCACCGGGATGAGCATGAAGTGCTGGTGCACCATCCCGATCCCCCTGGCGATGGCCTCCTGGGGCGAGCCCATGCGCACGACCTCTCCGTCGATGCGGATCTCGCCCTCATCCGGGTGGTAGAGCCCGTAGAGGACGTTCATCAGCGTTGACTTGCCCGCGCCGTTCTCGCCGAGCAGCGCGTGCACCTCGCCGCGGCGAAGGTCGAAGTCGATGTGGTCGTTCGCGAGGACGCCGGGAAACTGCTTCGTGATGCCGCGGAGCTCGAGGACCGGAGGTTCGGAAGCCACGTGAGTCACGATTCTAGGCGGTCGTGAGAACCGAGCGGGGGTCGGACCCATCGGATCCGACCCCCAACTCCAATCCTGTCGAAGGGTACGGGCCTCTTGCCCGCCTCCTTACGTTCTAGAACTTCACGGTCTGCTTGATCTTGATCTTGCCGTTGGCGATCTGCCTCTTGATCGCATTCAGCTTCGCGATGTCCGCCTTCGGCACCCTCGGGCTCACCTTGCCGTAGCCGATGCCCCCGTTCTTGACGGTGAAGGGGAAGTCCAACTGGCCCGTGAGCGCGCCGTTGTACGCACGCCGAGTGATCTTCACGACGCTGAGGTCGACCTTCTTGACCGCGCTCGTGAGCATGTGCGCTCCCAAGTACGACTGGTCAGCGTCCACGCCGATCCCCCACACCTTCTTCTCCTTCGCCGCCGAGAGGGCACCGAGGCCACAGCCGCCGGCGACTTGGAAGACGACCTGAGAGCCGCGAGCGATCTGCCGCAGTGCGACTTCCTTGCACTTCGCCTGGTCACTGAAGGTCGGGTCGTTCGCGTAGTTCGAGAGCACCGTGATCTTCGGATTCGCTCTCTTGGCGCCCTGGATGTAGCCGCTCATGTACTTCACGATCGCGGGAACTGCGTTCGCCCCCACCGAGCTGACGACCTGTTTGCCGCCTTGACGCTTCGCCGTGAGTCCAGCGAGGTACCCGACGAGGTAGCCGGCCTCGTGCTCGGCGAACACGATTCCGGTGAAGTTCTTCGGGTTCGCGGGCAAGAGAAACTTCGTCACGTCGATACCGGCAAACTTCTGATTCGGGTACCGGGGAGCGACGGTGTTCAGATGCTCCGCATGGAAGAAGCCGACGCCGAAGATGAGGTCGTACCCAGCCGAGGCGGCTGCCAGGAGGTTCGGTAGACGGTCCTCGGCCTTGGTCGTTACGTAGACGCGCGTCGGGATTCCGAGCTTCTTCCCGGCGGCGATGCGTCCCTTGTTGGCGAGCTCGTTGAACGACTTGTCCTGGAGGCTCCCGATGTCGGTGACGATCGCCATCTTGAAGTCCTTCTTCTGGGAACTTGCCGCCCCAGCGGAGCCCGCTACCAGCGCAAAAGCTGCCATGAGGCACAGCGCGGCGCCAAGCGTCCATCTGCTTCTGGTCACTTGCCCTCCTTCGATTTGGTCTGCTGCCCTTGTACGGAAGCTTGATCTAACCGTAAGTTGGCCCAGTTCTCAAGTGGGTAAAGGCCTCCGGAGGCTGCGGGAGACTACTGATCCAGGCGCTGCGTCAGACCGTATGGACGTCGGCCTCGGACACGAGCACGCGCCGCGGCTTCGATCCTTCGTAGCCGGAGATGATCCCGCGGCGCTCGAGCATGTCGATCAGGCGGCCCGCGCGCGTGTATCCGACACGGAGTCTGCGTTGTAGCAACGAGACAGAGGCAGTCTGTGTCTGGACCACGATCTCGATCGCTCGATCGAGCAGCGGATCCTCGTCGGGGTCGAACTCGCCGTCTTCCTCACCCTCCTCGTACGCCACTTCGGGCGCTTCGAGGAGCGACTCGTCGAGCTGTTGGCCACGCTGCGAGCGGCACTGCTCGACGACGAGCGCGACCTCTTCCTCGGTGACGTACGCGCCCTGAAGTCGCTGCAAGCGGGATGTTCCGAGCGGCTTGAACAGCATGTCGCCCTGCCCGAGGAGGCTCTCGGCGCCAGCTGTGTCGAGGATCACGCGCGAGTCGGTCTGGCTGGAGACGGCGAATGCGATGCGTGACGGGACGTTGGCCTTGATCATCCCGGTGATGACGTCCACCGAGGGTCGCTGGGTGGCGAGCACGAGGTGGATCCCGACAGCCCGTGATTTCTGGGCGAGTCGGATGACGCAGTCCTCGACGGCTTGCGGCGAGATCATCATCAGGTCGGCGAGTTCGTCGATGACCACGAGGAGGTACGGAAGCGTTGCCTCCCCGCGCGCGCGAAGCGCCCGGTTCGCCTCGGGCAGGCTCCTGGCGCGGACGAACGAGAGCCGCTCGTAGCGGCGATCCATCTCTGCGACGACGTTCATGAGGACGACCGCCGCCTCCTTCGGACTCGAGACGACCGGCGTCATCAGGTGCGGGATCGACTCGTAGTAGCCGAGCTCGATGCGCTTCGGGTCGATGAGGATCATTCGCACGTCGTCGGGCGTGGCACGCAGCAACGTCGACGTGAGAATCGTGTTGATGCAGCCCGACTTGCCCGAGCCCGTGGTGCCCGCGATGAGAAGGTGCGGCATGCGAGCGAGGTCGGTCCAGACCGAGTTGCCAGAGATGTCCTTGCCGAGCCAGACTGCGAGCGGGCTCGCGGAGGCCGGTAGGTCGTCGTAGATGTCGCCGAGGGTGACGAGCCGCGGCGAGAGGTTCGGGACCTCGACGCCAACGGCCTGCTTCCCCGGAATCGGGGCGAGGATCCGGATCTCCGTCGTGGCAAGTGCATAGGAGAGGTCGTCCTTGAGACCCGCGACCTTCGAAACCTTCGTTCCGGGCGAGAGCTGCAGCTCGTAGCGCGTGACTCGCGGGCCGGAGATCTGCCCCAAGACCGTGGCGTCTACACCGAACTCGGACAGTGTTCGCACGAGAAGATCTGCCGTGCGGGCTCCCGGGTCGCCGCTCGAGGCCGCAACCGCCGGTGAGCTGCGCAGGAGCGTGCGATCGGGAAGTCGGTACTCAGAGTGCTCTGCGGAAGTCTCGAAGACGGTCTCGACGCTTTCGAACTCCGGCTCGGGCCCGTCGGCGATGAGCGGCGGTGGATCTCCCGATGGCGCTTCCCCGACGATGTCCGGGTAGGCCTCCGCTCCGTCGAGCACGCCTCGAGCAGGCGCGGGAACGAGCGTCGGCGGCAACCCGACGTCCTCGGCGGTCTGCGACTCGCTCGACACCCAGTCGAAAGCACGCATCGCACCCGAGCTGGCGCGCTGCACAACGTGACCCGTGCGCCGGAGGATTGCGCCGGTCGATGCGCCCGTCACGAGCAGGAGGCCGCCGAGAAGAAGCGCGCCTCCGATGATCGCCGCTCCCGTCTCGCCTATCAGCGCAGCCAGCGTGCCGCCGATGGCCATCCCGATCCATCCTCCGCTGTCTTTGCCGAGGAGCGTCATCAGACCGAGAAAGCTGACACCGACGCCCAGCCTGAACGGTCGCACTTCGAGGAGGGCGCTACGGGCGAGCATGAGCCCGCCCAGGACAAGAAGGACGATGGGAAGAACGTACGCAGCGCTGCCGAGCACCTGCTGGAGCGCGTCGGCAAGCCAGGAGCCGACCGCGCCGCCGTCGAGGCCGAGGTAGAGGATCGCGCAGAACACGAGGCCGAGCGCGAGGAGCGCGAGCCCCAGCAGCTCGTTCTCGTGATGGGAGCGCGTGCGACGTTGCTTTCGCCTCTTGACGCGCGAGGGGACGCGCGGCCGAAGCGGCCGCTTCTTTCTTCGGGCAGCCATGGTCGGTCGATTCGCCGTGCGACGGCGCGCTCCTCCGAGCTCAGACTTGCGCGCGACTCCGGGCTCGAGAGGCGCGGCCGCGCCCGACGCCACCGGGACGTCAGCGCGCCCGACCAGCTCGAGGATCCGAAGTGCATTCGCCGTCGTCTTCGCGAGCGTCTGGTTTCCGTACGTCGTCGTCACCCCGAGCAGGTCGAGCTCGAGGCTCGCGAGCGCGAGCAAGAGCGCGATCGCGTCGTCGTGCCCGGGGTCGCAGTCGAGGATGACTGGGATCGGCTCCTGAGACATGGCGCGAGTATCGTGCGCCCACGTGGACAGCGTCCGGAGAGATCTCCTCGCTTTCGCGCTCTCCTTGCCCGAGGTCGTCGAGGATCACCCTTGGGCCGAGACCGTGGTGAAGGTGGGCAAGAAGATCTTCGTTTTTCTCGGTGGAGAAGCATCCGCGAGCAGGGTCACGGTGAAGCTCGTCGAGTCGCACGGCCACGCGCTCTCGATCGAGGGCGCCCTGCCGAGCGGCTACGGTCTCGGCAAGGCCGGCTGGGTGACGGTTCCCTCCGACGACGAGGACGTCGACCTCACACTGTTGTGCGACTGGGTCGAGGAGAGCTACCGGATAGTCGCGCCCAAGCGGCTTGTCGCCCTGCTTGACGCGGCGTCCGGCTAGCAGCTCGTCACGAGCGAAGAATCGCGTCGATCTCAGCAGTCGTCGGGAGCGACGGCTGTGCGCCCATGCGGGATGCGGCGCACGCTCGCTCGAGCGCCGTCTGCGGCTCGCGGCCCTCGAGCACCGAGACCAGAAGGCACGCGGTGAACGCGTCGCCTGCCGCCGTCCCGTCGACGGTCTCGACGACCGGAGGCGTCGCGCGAGCGATCTCCTCATCGTCTTCGTAGAGCACCGCTCCTTCCGTTCCAAGCGTGACTGCGACCAGCCCGTCTCGGCGGGAGAGCGTCTCCAGCTCGAAGCGGTTCACCACGGTGAGGTCGGGATCGACGGCGATCGAGCGAGCCGGAGCGGCGTTGAGGCAGAAGACCCCTGTGCACTCCTCCCACGCGGCGAGCACCGCGGCATCCGGTATCTCGAGCTGGCAGAGGACGGCATCGTGTTCCGGAAGACGGATTTCCGCGAGGGCCGCATTCGCACCCGGCGCCACCACGATCTCGGTCTCTCCGTCGGCGTCCACGAGAATGAGCGCGACTCCCGTCGGCTCATCGAGGACCTCGAGCTGGAGAGACACGCCTGCCTCTCGCAGACCAACGAGCGCCTCCTCTGCCTGTGGATCGCGGCCGACGGCGCCGATCATGGTCACGTCGGCCCCGAGGCGGGCGCACGCGACTGCCTGGTTCGCGCCCTTGCCTTCCTCCTGGATATCGCGCAAGCGACGCTTCGCTGATTGTCTCGCCCGGCCGTGGAAGCCGCTTGCAGCGCGCGACGAGGTCGAGATTGATCGACCCGACGACGACGATGCGCGGAGCGCTCACCGGTACGAGCTCGATCAGGCGGCGAGGGCGCGCAGGTCGTCGACCGTCGACCCGAGCAGGGTGTCCTGAAGATCGAATAGGCCGGCCCAGAGCGACGAGCGGTCGGGTACCGCATCGAGGCTCGCCGCCGTCGTCAGCCCCTCGAGCGCCCGTACGAGCACGGCGAGCTCGAGGTAGACGGCGGCCACGCGGTTCGGGCACGCGCGCACTCCCGCGCGATCGAGTATCGGCCGCCACTCGACGAGCTCCCCCGCTCCTGGCCCGCCGTACCACGACCGGCCCTCGGCGCGTTCGGGTTCCAGCTCCAAGAGATACTGCGAAAGCGGTTGTTCGAGACCTGCGATGGCAGTCTCGACCCGATCCGCTGCATGCCGTAGGGCGGCCTGGCGGCCTCCCGGGGTAGCGGGCATTGCGTCGCCCCTTCCCCACCGCTCGAGGAGCCGGCAGAACGCCAGCGACGACGCCTCGCACGCGCGCAGCTGGCGGATGAGCCGCGCAGCCGAGAGCTTGCTCGCTGCGTTGCCCTCGATAACCGAGTCCCAACCGGCCATCTAGCTAGTCGTCTCTCCGGGAAGTCCGGTGCCCATTCGCCGGCGAGAACCGAGCAGGCCTAGGACGCAGGGAGGCCGCATACCAGAAGGTATGTGGCCGACTGAGGACGACGGCATGAGAAGTGTTCGCAGTCGCGCGAAGGGGTGCCGTATCTTCCGGAGCGACCACTAGACCTCGATGACGACCGGAAGGATCATCGGACGCCGCCGGGTGCGGTCGTAGACGATCTGGCCGACAGCGTCGTGGATGTGCTCCTGGAGGAGCTTGATCTCCGTGACATGTCCCTTTGCGAGCTCACGAACCACACGATCGGCCTCGACGCGCAGTTCGTCCAGTAGGTCCTCCGACTCTCCGAAACCGCGCGCAATGAGCTCCGGTGGCGCGATCTCGCCTCCGTCCGACGACGCGAGCGTGGTCACGACGATCAACACACCGTCGTCCGCAAGCCGCCGGCGGTCGCGCAGGGCCACATCCTGAAGCTCCCCGACCCGCAGGCCGTCGACGAACGTGATACCCGCGTTGACGCGATCGACGAGGCGAGCGACACCGCGCGAAAGCTCCGCCACCGAGCCGTTCTCGGCGATGAGGATCCGCTCCTCGGGAACCCCGGCCTCGCGTGCGAGCTTTGCGTGCGCCGCGAGCATGCGGTACTCGCCGTGAATCGGCATGACGTGGCGCGGTCGCAGGAGCGACAGCATCGTCCGTAACTCCTCCTGGCAGGCATGGCCCGAGACGTGCACGGTCGCGATCTCCTCGTGCAAGACCTCGGCACCTGCGCGCGCGAGTTGGTTGATCGAGTCGTGCACGCGCAGCTCGTTGCCGGGAACGGGCTTCGCAGAGATGATCACCGTGTCGCCCGGCTCGACGGACACGGCCTTGTGGTCGCCGTACGCGATGCGTGTAAGCGCCGACATCGGCTCGCCCTGGCTCCCGGTGCAGAGCACCAGCACCCGCTCAGGTGGAAGCTGAGCGGCTTCGTCCGGATTGATCACCGCGTCCGCGGGGAGCGAGACATAGCCGAGATTGCTGGCGATGTTCAGGTTCTTCTTCATGGAGCGCCCGACGACCGTCACCTTGCGGCCGCATTCGACGGCGACTTCTGCTGCCTGCTGCATGCGGTGGATGTTCGATGCGAACGACGCCACGAGGATCTTCCCTCGACGCAGCGGGAAGAGCGCTCGGAAGGCTTCACCGACGAGCCGCTCGGATCCGGTGTTCCCGGGCCGCTCTGCATTCGTCGAGTCCCCGAGGAGGAGGTCGACGCCTCGGTTCCCGATCTCGGCGAGCTTGCCGACGTCCGTCTTCTGCCCGTCGATCGGCGTGTGGTCGAGCTTCCAGTCGCCCGTGTGCACCACGCGTCCGGCCGCTGTCTCGATCACCAATGCGGCGGCGTCGGGAATCGAGTGGGCGACGCGGACGAGCTCGACGGTGAACGGGCCAAGCTCGAGCGGTTCGTCGCCCGGTGCGGCCTCGAGGAGCTCCGCCGCCTGCCCGAGACCGTGCTCGTTGAGCTTCGACTTGACGAGTCCGAGCGTCAGCCGCGTCGCGATGATCGTCTGCACCTCGACCTCGCGCAGCAGGTACGGGAGGCCGCCGACGTGATCCTCGTGTCCGTGCGTGAGAATGACCGCGCGCACGCGCCGACCCGCCAGGTAGCCGACATCGGGGAGCAGGAGATCGACGCCGAGGTGC
>JAOUHF010000070.1 GCA_029865325.1 Thermoleophilia bacterium | reverse complement strand
GTCGTAGGCGGCGAGGGCGAGACCCTCGTGACGGGCGACGCCGTCAACGTCGCCGCACGCCTCGAGCAAGCAGCACAGCCCGGTGAAGCTCTCATCGGCGCGGAGACAAGAGCGCTCGTGCGCGACGCCGTAGCGATCGAGCCCGTCGAGCCGCTCGTCTTCAAAGGGAAGTCCGAGCCGGTCGAAGCCTTCCGCCTCCTCGAAGTGCTTCCCGACGCCGACGCGCTCGCGCGTCATCCGGAGACGCCGCTCGTCGGCCGCGAGCGCGAGCGCCAGCGGCTCTGGCGCGATTTCGAGGACGCCGTCGCAGACCGCACGTGCCGGCTGTTCACACTCCTCGGCCCGGCGGGGATCGGCAAGTCACGACTCGTCGCGGACTTTCTGGACCGAGTGGGCAATTCCGCCGACGTCCTCCGCGGGCGCTGCCTGAGCTACGGGGAAGGGATCACGTACTGGCCGCTGGTCGAGATGCTCGTCTCGGTCGGCGTCGATCCCGATTCTGTGATCGGATCGTCGCCCGAAGAGACTCGACTCGCCTTCCGTCGCCTGCTCGAGAGTCGCGCGGCCGATCGGCCTCAGGTCGTCGTCATCGATGACCTGCAGTGGGCCGAGCCCGTGTTCGTCGACCTCGTCGAGCACATCGCCGACCTCTCACGCGATGCACCGATCTTCTTGCTCTGCGTCGCGCGCACCGAGCTCCTCGACGTTCGTCCCGGATGGGGAGGCGGAAAGATGAACGCGACGTCGCTCTTGCTCGAGCCGTTGGGGGCAGAGGAATGCGCTGATCTCATGGACAGCCTCGTCCCTGACGCCGCGCTCGACGCGGGGTTGCGGGAGCGCATCACGGTCGCTTCGGCCGGAAATCCGCTCTATGTCGAAGAGATGCTCGCGATGGTGCGCGAGCACGGTGGCGAGGGCGAGATCGTGGTTCCGCCGACGATCCATGCCCTCCTCCAGTCCCGCATCGACTCGCTCGACGGCGACGTCCGTGTCGTCATGGAGCGAGGCTCTGTCGAGGGCGAGGTGTTCCATCGTGGTGCCGTTTCCGAGCTCTCTCCGGATCTCGTACGACCGGCGGTCGAGTCGCACCTCGCCACGCTCGTCCGCAAGGAGTTGATCCGCTCGACCCCGCCGACGTTTCCGCAGGACGAGGGCTTCCGCTTCCGCCACCTCCTCATCCGCGATGCCGCCTACGAGTCGCTGCCCAAGACGACCCGAGCTCAGTTGCACGAGCAGTTCGCAAACTGGCTCGGACAACACGACCTCGTCGAGCGGGACGAGATCCTCGGCTACCACCTGGAGCAGGCGCGCCGCTATCGGGCAGAGCTCGATGCGGACGACCCCGCCCTTCCGGCTCTCTCCGCCCGGGCGGCCGAGCACCTCGCGGCTGCCGGGAGCGGCGCTCTCGATCGTGGCGACTTCGATGCAGGTCGCGGGCTGTTGCGGAGAGCAACCGCTGTTCTTCCACCCGGAGACGAGCGTCGTCTTGCCCTCGCGCTGGATCTCTCCGTCGCGCTGCGTGAGTCCGGCGATCACGCTGAGTCAGCCGCTGTTCTCGAGGAGGCTCGCGGATCGTCGGATCCCGAGACCCGGGCGCTCGTCGCGCTCCAAAAGGCCAGCTGGGCTCTGGTGACTGCAAGCGACGTCGAAGCTGATGAGCGGCGCGTCCTGAGAGACGAGGCTCGCGCCGTTCTCGAGGCGGCGGGCAATGACGAAGGGCTCGCCCTCTACTGGTGGAGCGTCGCTTTGGAAGCGTGGTTCGCGCTGCGTGCAGCCGAGACCGCAGTCGCCTGTGAGCAGTCGCTCGCCTATCTCGAGAGAGCCCAAAGGGCGCGCCTCGCGAACCCGGTCGGGGCCAGGTTGATCTCGTCCTACGGGTTCGGCCCCACTCCCGTCGGGGAGGCGATCGAGCGCGTGACGGCGATCCGTCACGGCCAGCGTGGCGCGCTCGCCGAGGCGTGGTCGAGGGCCGTTCTCGGCAGGCTTCTGGCCATGCAGGGGGAGATCGATCGCGCGCGCGAGCTCGTTCGCGGTGGGCGCCAAGCGTACGCCGACGCCGGGCTGCTAATGAGCGCCGGCGGTATGAGCATGACCGAGGCTGCCGTCGAGTTCCGAGCCGGCGACGCCGTTGCTGCGGAGGTAGTCCTGCGCGAGGGTCTCGAGCTGCTCGAGCGCATCGGCGACCGGGCCTACTACCCGACGGCCGCGCTCGACCTCGCGAAGTGTCTCTACGACCAGGACCGCTATGACGAGGTCGGCGCGCTGTGCGAAGCCGCGCGGAAGACCACCGGCGCCGACGACCTCGTCAACGTCGTCGAGCTCGAAGGGCTCGAGGGTGGTCTGCTCGGGCAGCGTGGGAATCACGACGAGGCTGGCGAGAACGCTCGCCGAGCGGTGGAGCTCGCGGAGACGACGGACTTCTTCGAGACGCGCGCCTGGGCCCGGCTCATGCTCGCCGAGACGCTTGCGCTCGCGGGGCGAGTGGACGAGGCGTCCGAGGAAGCCGCCGTCGGGCTCGGCCACTATGACGCGAAGGGCGACGTGACCGGCGGCGCTCGAGCCCGAGCGCGACTCGCGAAGCTCGGTATCGAGGTCGGCTGATCGCCGTTGCGGAGCCCTGCTAACGTCGCGTGATGGAAACCGAGTTCCGCCAGGAGCAGATCGAGCGGCTCGTCGCCTTCGAGCGCAAGTTCGGCAAGGAAGGGCTCACGTTCGACGATGTGCTGCTCCTGCCTGCGGAGTCGCACGTGCTGCCGAACGATGTCTCGACTGTCACGCGGCTCACGCCGACGATCTCCCTGAACATTCCGCTCGTCTCGGCCGCGATGGACACGGTGAGTGAGGCGCGACTCGCCATCGCGCTCGCCCGCGCAGGCGGGATGGGCATCGTCCACCGCAACCTCTCGATCGCCGACCAGGTTGCAGAGGTCGACAAGGTGAAGCGCTCCGAGTCGGGGATGATCGTCGAGCCCGTGACCTTGCGTGCGAGCGACCTCGTCGCTGACGCCCTCGAGCTCATGGAGCGCTACCGGATCTCCGGCGTCCCGATCATCGACGACGAAGGCGTACTCGTCGGCATCCTGACGAACCGCGACCTGCGCTTCGAGACCGACACCTCGCAGCGGGTCTCAGCGCTCATGACAAGCCGGAACCTCGTGACGGCTCCGCTCGGGACGACGCTCGACGAAGCCGAGGCGATCCTCCACCGCAACAAGATCGAGAAGCTTCCGGTGGTCGATCACGACGGTCGCCTCAAGGGCCTCATCACCGTCAAGGACATCTCGAAGAAGATCAAGTACCCGGACGCGACGAAGGACGACCAGGGCCGCCTGCGCGTAGGTGCCGCGGTCGGCGTCGGCCCTGGCGCGCTCGAGCGGGCAGCCGCACTGGTGGATGCCGAGGTGGACGTGCTGGTCGTCGACACGGCGCACGGTCACTCTCACGGCGTCCTCGATGTCGTCCGCAAGATCAGGGCGGCGCACGAGATCGAGCTCATCGCGGGGAACATCTCGACGGGCGATGGTGCGCTTGCGCTCGTGGATGCAGGGGCGGACGCGGTGAAGGTCGGGCAGGGGCCTGGATCAATATGCACTACCCGAGTAGTCGCAGGAGTAGGCGTCCCTCAGGTGACAGCCGTGTACGACGCGGCGCAGGCTCTCGCGGACCACGGCGTTCCCGTGATCGCCGACGGCGGCGTCCGTTCGTCAGGCGACATCGCGAAGGCGATCGCTGCCGGCGCAGACGTCGTGATGCTCGGCTCGATGCTCGCCGGCACCGACGAGGCTCCCGGCGAGGTCATGGTTGCGCAGGGCGAGCGCTTCAAGGAGTACCGCGGGATGGGCTCGCTCGGCGCGATGAAGGCGCGCTCGTTCTCGAAGGATCGCTACTTCCAGGGCGACGTCGAGGATGTCGAGAAGCTCATACCCGAGGGGATCGAAGGCCGCGTCCCGTACAAGGGCCCGCTCTCTCCGATCGTCCACCAGGTTGTCGGAGGGCTAAGGCAGTCCATGGGCTACTGCGGTGCGGCGACCATCGAGGACATGAAGACGCGAACGCGGTTCACGCGCATCACACCCGCGGGCCTGCAGGAGAGTCACCCGCACGGCGTCACGATCACTAAGGACGCCCCCAACTACCGGCGCTGACGTGGGCGACGTCGTAGCGCTCCCGACCACGGAAGCCGCTCCCGAGGAGCGCCCCGTCCTCGTCGTCGACCTCGGCGGCCAGTACAGCCAGCTGATCGCGAGGCGCGTCCGTGAGGCGCGCGTCTTCTCGGAGCTCGTCGGACATCGGCTCTCCGCCGCCGAGATCAGCCGCCGCAACCCGGCGGCGCTCATTCTCTCGGGAGGCCCGGCATCGGTCTACGCGGACGGCGCGCCGGACATCGACCCGGACATCTTCGAGCTCGGGATCCCGACGCTCGGCATCTGCTACGGGATGCAGCTCATGGCCCGCGACCTCGGTGGCGCCGTCGCGCGAACCGGAGCTTCCGAGTTCGGCAAGGCAGAGCTCGAGGCGAGCGAGTCGGAGCTCTTCCGCCACCTTCCACCGGAGCAGATCGTGTGGATGAGCCACGGCGACTCGGTCACCGCGCCTCCGGCCGGTGCCGAGGTGACCGCCTCGTCGCAGTCGACGCCGATCGCCGCGTTCGAGGACCGCGAACGGCGGCTCTACGGCGTCCAGTTCCACCCCGAGGTCGTCCACACGCCGCACGGCCAGGAGATCCTCAAGAACTTTCTGTACGAGGTCGCCGGTGTGCCGCCGACGTGGACACCCGCTGCGGTCATCGAGGAGCAGGTCGAGCGAATCCGCGCGGCTGTCGGCGACGAGCGCGTCCTGTGCGCGCTCTCGGGAGGCGTCGACTCCGCTGTGGCGGCGCTGCTCGTGCACAAAGCCGTCGGCGATCAGCTGACATGTGTCTTCGTCGACCACGGCCTTCTCCGCGAGAACGAAGCGGGGCAGGTCGTGGACACGTTCTCGGGTCACTTCGGCGTTCCGCTCGTCCACGTTCAGGCGCAGAAGCGGTTCCTCACGCGCCTCGCGGGTGTCTCCGATCCCGAGGAGAAGCGCAAGATCGTCGGCGAGGAGTTCATCCGCGTCTTCGAGGAGGAGGCCGGGTCGCTCGGGGACGTCCGCTTTCTCGTCCAGGGGACGCTGTACTCGGATGTCATCGAATCGGGCGGTGGTGAGGACGGTGTCGCTGCCCTGATCAAGTCCCACCACAATGTCGGCGGACTCCCGGCCGACATGCGCATGGAGCTCGTCGAGCCGCTGCGCCTGCTCTTCAAGGACGAGGTGCGCCGCGTCGGCGAGGAACTCGGAATGCCCGAGCGGATGGTCTGGCGCCAGCCGTTTCCTGGCCCGGGCCTCGCGATTCGGATCATCGGAGAGGTGACGGAGGAGCGGCTCGCGATCCTCCGGCGCGCGGACTCCGTTCTGCTCGAGGAGATCCGCCGCGCTGACCTCTATCGCGAGCTGTGGCAGAGCTTCGCCGTTCTTCCGGCGATCCGCTCCGTGGGCGTGCAAGGCGATGAGCGCACGTACGCCTACCCGATCGTCATTCGAGCCGTTACGTCGGAGGACGCCATGACCGCAGACTGGGCGCGGCTCCCGTACGACGTTCTGGAGGCGATCTCGAGCCGGATCATCAACGAGATCCCCGGCGTCAACCGTGTCGTCTACGACGTCTCCTCGAAGCCGCCGGCGACGATCGAGTGGGAGTAACGAAAGAGGCCCCAACTGGGGCCCCTTTTGCGAGGAACTGACCGGAGTATCTATTCGACGTTCGTCGCGTTCGCCCAGGACGCGTTCGCCCAGGACGCGCTCGCCCAGGACGCCGAGCTCCACGAGGCCGAACTCCAGGAGGCGCTCGACCAGGAGGCCGAGCTCCAGGACGCGCTCGACCACGATGCGCTCGACCAGGATGCCGAGTTCCACGATGCGTTCGAGAGGGCGGTCCAGTACCACGCGTTCGCATTGAACTCGGGTCTGCCCGTCGCGCTATTGACGGAGACGAACTGGCGTAGACCCGCGTTCGGGTTGGCTAGCCCGGATGTGCTCGTTGAGGCGCTGCCGTTGACGACGCCGACACCCAAAGCGCCGTTCGTCGCGTAGCCGGTCGGCGAGACCGCCTTCAGCATGATCGCGCCCTTGATCTGGTCGGGCGACCACGTTGGATTCTTCGCGATGATCGACGCTGCGATGCCCGAGACGACCGGCGCGGCGAACGACGTTCCGGACATCCACATGTAGTTCGGCTCGAGGATTCGTTGGGGGAACTGCGTCAGCAGCGTCGCCCCACTCGGCACGGACCCGTTCATGTACCGCCCGGGAGCTGCGACTTCCGGCTTGCGGAACCCGTCCTGCGTATAGCCGTAGGCCGACCAGGGTGCCGCGAAGTCGTCCGACCTCGAGACCGAGTTGTTGATGTCCGACGCCCCGACCGTGATCACGAACGGGTCGTTCGCCGGCGCGTAGCCGACGTCACTCTGCGCCCCGTTCACCGCGTAGTTACCCGCGGCCACGACGACGACGATATCGTTGAGCCACAGCGCTTCGACCGCCTTGTTGAGCGCGTCGAAACGGATGCTCTCACCGCCTGCGTTGAGGGAGAAGTTCGCGACGCGGATGTTGTACGCGGCCTTGTTCTGGAGGATCCAGTCGCAGGCCGCGACGATGTCGCTCTTCATGCCGACGCCGTTGCCGTCGAGCACCTTGACCGACACGATCTTCGCTTTCGGCGCAGCGCCGGTGTACCCGTCATTCTGGTTCGCGGCGATGCTCGCGACCATCGACCCGTGGCCGTAGTACGCACTGCTTGTCGAGCCGGAGACCATCGAGACGCTCTTCACCAGGCGCGAGCCCGATGCGCCGTTCAAACCACCCAAGATGTTCCCGATGCCAGAGTCGACCACCGCGATAGCGGGGTAAGCCGACTCGGGCGCAGTCGAGGACCAGTCCTCGGCGACGCCCGCCGCCTGTGGCCAGAGCTGGCTGTTCGAGTACGCGAGGAGCTCGACTTCCACGTCGCGCGTGATCGATTCGATCTCACTGCGGTTGGCGAGCTTCAGCAGCTGCTTGCCGGTGAGCGTCGCGGACGCTCCAGCGATCGAGATGAACTTCCGCTTCAGCTTCGAGCCTTTGCTGGGCTCCTCCTTCTGAACCTTTGTCACCTCGGCGGCGACGTCGTCCGTCTTCTTCCCCGTTCGAGCCTGGACGATGACGTCGAACAGCGCGCTCGGGCTCGCCTCAGCCTCCTCCAAGAGACCGGCTGACAGGTAGGCGTCGACCTTTGGAGACTCCGCTGCCTGGACTTGGCCTCCGCCGAGCGCGAGCGCGCCGACGACCAGCACGGCGAGCGTCAGCGAGAGAGAGCCTTTGCCGCCCCAGAGAGCGTTTCCGCGGGTTTCGCCGACCGGGCCCTTGGGGCCTCGGCGGCCTACGTCGTGGTGCCGCATTACCTGCCTCCTCCTGCCCATCAACGTGACGGGCGCCGCAGTTCCGGAGATCACTGCGGACGTTAGGCGCGCTCGAGGGAGAGATCTCCCCCGGCAGGGGTATCTAGACGACCGGTGATCACTCGGTCGAGTGATTCCCGGAGCGGATCGGGAGACCGGGGCTCCCTGTTGGGCTATCCCTCGGTAGCGGCAGGCACTCCCTCGTCCGAGGGGCTCAACGGGGGCCGCTAACACCGATGTTGAGTGGTGTCTTGACGGAAGATTCGGCCCTGACCGAGGCGACACCATCTCGCCGGCGTAGCGGCTTGTCGCTGCGTGCCGAGGTCTACCTGCTCGTCATCTACGCAGCGGCGCTGCTCGCGTGCGCACTCACCTGGTCCTCGGTGACGCCTATCGACCGGGCCGACTGGCAATTGGCGTTGCTGCTCGCAGCCGGCGCTGCCGTCGCCCAGCTCTTCGTCGTCGTCACGCCCCGCAACCAGTCGTACCACATGACACCCGTGCTCGCGGTCGCTGCGGTCATCCTCCTCCCTCCGCCGTTGATCGTGCTCGTAGCGGTGATCCAGCACATCCCGGAGTGGCTCCGCGAGCGATACCCGTGGTTCATCCAGACGTTCAATATCGCCAACTACGCGCTTTCCGGATTGGCAGCGCACCAGGTGTTCATCTTCGCCTCGACGCGGTGGGACGGTGTCATAGGCAGCGAGGATCTCTGCGACTTCGTCGCCGGGATCGCCGCCGCAGTCTCGTTCCTGGTCGTTAACCACCTCTTACTGGCAGGAGTGTTGAAGTTCGCTCGCGGCCACTCGTTCCTCGGGAGCGGACTCTTCACATTGCAAAGCCTCTCGACGGACCTTGTCCTTGCGCTCCTCGGAGTCGTCGTTGCCACTCTTTGGCTCGATAACCCCTGGCTCGTCGTGCTCGCGCTCGCGCCGCTTGTGCTCATTCACCGCACTCTGGCTCTGCCGAAGCTAGAGGCAGAGGCGCGGCAGGACCCAAAGACCGAGCTGTTCAACGCCCGCTACTTCTCGGAGTTACTCGAGGATGCGCTCGAGCGCGCACAGCGCGACGACTGCCCTGTATCGCTTCTCGTGGCCGACCTCGATCTGTTGCGGGATATCAACAATCGCTACGGACACCTGGCCGGTGACGCCGTGCTCCTCGGGGTAGCGAGGGTACTCCTGGCTCATGTCCGCGACGGAGATTCGGCCGCCCGGTTCGGGGGCGAGGAGTTTGCGCTTCTTCTTCCTGGTGCCACGACTGAGGAGGCCGCGGTCATCGCCGAGCGGGTACGCGCTGCGGTGAGCGACTCGCGGGTCGAGGTCGAGACCTCGAGCGTCCCGATCAGCGCGACGATCTCGATCGGGGTAGCAAGCTATCCGGCGGACGCGACCAACGGGAAAGAGCTGGTCTACCGCGCTGATGTCGCCGCGTACCGAGCGAAGGCTCAAGGACGCAATCGCGTCGTCGTGGCGAGCGATGACGTCGCGCTCGACGACCTCGTCACGGAGCGGGCTCCATCGACCTCCCACGCGGTCGCCGCTCCGCCCGTGCGGGTCGCGCCGCGCGTGGCCAAGACTCCTCCGCCGACTCCCAACTACCTGTCGCTCTCCTCGCGTCTGCGTCTTCTCGTAGGCGTGGTTGGGGTCGCGGGCGCCGTGGCTGGCGCAGCGGCCTTGGTCGCCGGCGGGAGCGAGGATCTCGCGGGTCTGATCGCGCTGATCGTGCTCGTGGCGGTGGGTCAGGCGCTCGCGGTCGAGGTTCTCGACCACGGCTCGATCTCGCTCAGCGCGGTCGGCTCGCTCGCCGGTGCAGCGATGTTCGGACCACGCGTTGCTCTCCCCATCGCTCTCGCCGTCTGCATCGTCGACTGGAGCGCAAGACGGGGCAAGCTGTACCGCACTGCGTTCAACGTCGGCGTGATCGTGCTGAGCACGATGATGGGTGCAGTCGTCTATCAGTCGCTTCCGGGCGGTGCCTGGCTCTTCGTCGCGGGCGGCGTGCTGGCAGGTGCGGCGTACTACGCCGTCAACATCGGAATGCTCGTAACAGCCATCGTGCTGGAGACGTCCGAGCGCTGGCTCGACACGTTTCGCGCCCGCTTCGCCTGGCTCTTCCCCTACTACCTGATCTACGGAGTCGTCGGTGCGATGATTGCCGTGGCCTACGACGTCGCCGGTGTGCTGGCATTGGTCGTGTTCGCGGTACCCCTGATCCTCGTGCGCAAGGCGCAGCTCGACTACATCGATCACACGGAGGAAAGCGTCAAGCGGCTCCGCGACGCCGCGGAGACGATCGAGCTCCAGAACGAGTCGCTCACCCGTGCCAACGCTCTCTTGCGCGATCGAGCGACGGAGGCCATGGAGTCACTGGCCGCCGCGGTCGACGCCCGCGATGCGTACACCGCCGGACATTCACGGCGTGTGCAGGAGATAGCCGTCGCCGTCGGGCGCGAGCTCGCTCTCGACGACACCGAGCTCGAGTCGCTCTCGTTCGCCTCTCTCTTCCACGACGTCGGGAAGTTGGGCGTACCGGACTCCGTGCTCCTCAAGAAGGGTCCCCTCAGCGACGCCGAGCGTGAGATCGTGCGGCATCACGCGGAAGAGGGCGAGCGGATCGTCGCGCACCTCGGCTTCCTCTCGAACGCGACCCCAGCGATCAGGCACCACCACGAGTATTGGGATGGCAACGGCTATCCGGACGGGCTCCGCGGGCAGGAGATTCCGATCGGAGCTCGCGTTCTCCATGTCGTCGACGCCTTCGACTCGATGATCTCGGACCGCGTGTATCGGTCGGCGATGACGCTCGGGGAAGCTCTCGCCGAGCTTCGACAAGCCGCCGGCACGCAGTTCTGTCCGACGTGCGTGGGCGCGCTCGAGAAGCTCGTCGCGAACGGCTCCCTCAGTCACGTCATCGACCCCCATGCTCCGTCCGCAGCGGCGTAACCCACGACGGAACGCACGCGTGCGCCTAGGGCTCGGGCTTCTGGGCGTCGCCTGCGCGCTTGGGGTCACCGTAACCGGAGCTGGAGCCAGCGAGCTGCTCCAGGACGCCAACGTGACGCTCCTCTCGCTGAAGGTGAACGCCAAGGGTGAGGCTCTGTTCACGTATCGCAGGAGCGGCGGCCGGCTGCGACACGTCCTGGTCTGGGGCGCGATCAACGCTCGCGCCCCCTCGGTCGACGTTCCGCAGGTGCGCTTCAAGTGGGACTACGCCGGCGGCTGGGGCAAGTACCGCAATGGCAAGTACTGGCAGAGCTTCAAGAATCTCTGCCGGCCGTACGACGGCCCGCCGCTGCCGTTGCTCGTCGCGGCTTGCAAGGCGCCGAACGGAACGTATTGGACGGTGCAGGCCTGGCAGCGACGGCTGCCCCTCCTCGGCTTCGAACCGTGGCTCCCCGAGCACACGAACTGGGAGCTCCACATCGCGCACTGGTCGGGCGAGCTCCCCTCACTCGAGGTCTTCCCCAACTGGACGTACGACGGGCGCTGGCATGGCCTCTTCGGTCGTTACAGCTACCTCGGCCAGCCGATCTTCGGGTTCGGTTCGAACGCCAAGGGCGTGCCCAAGGACAAGTTCGGCCGCAACCTCTACATCGACACCCTCAACTCCGCGTACGGGCCCGGTTGGAAGCGCGAATCGGGGATCCTCACGCACCAGGGGACGGGGACGTTCTGCCACAGCTTCGTCCCGCAGCGCCCGTTCGTCGGTTACCCGAGCCAGGAGATGCGGCCCCCGGCCAACGGTGAGCGGTACCGCGTCACCGTCGGCGGGCCCGGAGTGCTGCCCGTCATGCAGGTCGAGGTTCCCGGTCTGAGCGAGAACGACCGGTCGCGCGACGCCGAGTTCAACTCGGCGTTCGACAAGGTCATGGCCGGCGACAGGATCTGCGCCGGCGAGCGCTAAGCTCGCTGCCGCGTACGACCTCGATCAGGAGGAGCAATGGCCGATCTATGGCAGGACGAAGGCTTCGGCAGCGGGAGCGGACTGAACCAGGGCGGCGACGACGACTGGGACGAGGGAGAGGAGAGCATCGAGACTGACATCGAGGACGGTTTCGATGACCCCGAGGAGGACGAGGAAGAGACCGCGGACGACGCCGGGGCCGAGTAGCAGAACTTCGGTTGGTCACAACCGCACGACTCCCTCAGGGTCGATCTCGAGCGACACCCGTTCGCCTGTCGCCGGATGCTCGAGCGAGGTGACCGCAGCATCGAGCAGCGTTCCGTCGTCGAGGCGAACGGTCAGGTGCACGGTGGGGCCGTGACGGCGAGCTCTCTCGACGACTCCGTCGCCGGGGTTGCCGGCTTCGACCCGGCGAGCAGTGATCGCTTCCGGCCGGATCACGGTGCCGTCGCGGACGTTGTCGAGCCCCAGGAAGCGAGCCGTGTCCTCGTCGCCCGGATGCGCCCAGAGCTCGTCTGCCGTGCCGTGCTGCACGACCTGTCCTGCGCGCATGATCGCGACGCGGTCGCCGAGTGCGAACGCCTCTGCCTGGTCGTGCGTGACGTAGATCGCCGTCACGTCCAACTCGGCGAACAGCACCCCCAGATCCACGAGCAGGCGGTCGCGTAGGCGGCGGTCGAGGGATCCGAGCGGTTCGTCGAGCAGCAGAACGCGCGGCTCCGGCGCGAGGGCTCGGGCGAGTGCGACCCTCTGCTGCTCGCCTCCCGAGAGGGTCGCGACGGAGCGGTGCTCGAATCCGGCGAGTCCTACGAGATCGAGAAGCTCCCCGACTCGCCGGGCCACCCCGGAGGGCGCGTCCCCCCTCATGCGCGGCCCGAAGCCGACGTTGCCGGCGACGTCTTTGTGCTGGAAGAGTGCGTGATCCTGGAAGACAAGCCCGATGCCGCGTCGATGAGGCGGCGACGAGGTGATGTCCTCGCTGTCGATGAGAACGCAACCGTCGTCCGGCTGCTGGAGCCCGCAGATCACGCGCAGAAGAGTGCTCTTGCCCGAGCCGCTCGGGCCGAGCACGGCCAGCACTTCGCCACGGGCGACCTCGAGCGCCACCTCGTCGAGCGCGACCTTCTCACCGAACCGAACCGTGACGTCCTCGACCTGCAGCATCAGAACCAGCCCTGGCGTTGCACACGAAGTCGCCCGACCACGAACATCGAGGCTGCTGTCACTCCCATGAGCACGACGGCGAGCGCGTAGGCCTGCGCTGTGTTCAGCTCGCCTGGCCGGCCGAGGAAACGGAAGATCGCGACCGGCAAGGTCGGGTTGTCGGGGCGGGCGACGAACACCGTTGCCCCGAACTCTCCGAGCGAGATAGCGAAGGCGAAGCCTGCCGCCACCGCCAGTGCTCGGCCGACGATCGGGAGATCGATTTCGCGCCGCACGCGCCCGGGCGATGCACCCAGCACGGCAGCCGCCTCCCGGTGGCGCTCGTCGATCGCTCGAAGTGTCGGCGCCATGATCCGGACGACGAACGGGATGGCGACGAGCGCTTGCACGACGGGGACGATCCAGGGTGCTGCCCGGAAGTCGATCGGGGCACGATCGAAGGCGATCACGAACCCGAAGCCGAGCATCACCGCCGACGCACCGAGCGGGAGCATGAGCAAGACGTCGAGGGTGCGCGGGCCTCGCGAGTCTGCGACCGCGAAGGCGGCGAGGCCCCCCACGACGACGGCGATCAGCGTTGCCGCTGCCGCGTACACGATCGAGTTCCAGACGGCCTCCCAGGGCGTGGCGAGGAGAGCGGAGGTGGGGTGGGAGAGGGCGCGGTAGGCGTCGAAGCCGTATCCGCCGCTGACAGAGAGCGAGCGTTCGACGAGCAGCGCGAGCGGGAGTCCCAGAAACACGGCGAGCGTGCCGAGGGCTCCAAGAACGACGGTCCTCTCACGAG
>JAOUHF010000004.1 GCA_029865325.1 Thermoleophilia bacterium | reverse complement strand
TCAGCGCGGAGACAAGGAGCTGGGCACGCTCGAGGCCGGGAAGAACGCATACACCATCGAGCAGCAGGTGTCGAACGAAGTCGGGATCCGGAGCGACAAGCTCACCGGCGAGGATCTCTTCGTCATCGCAGAGCAGATCGACCCCGACGGGAGCGTGTACTTCCGCGTGTTCGTCAAGCCGCTCGTCAACTTGATCTGGCTCGCCGGGCTGGTCTTCCTCCTTGGGTCTCTCATCACACTCTGGCCCGACCGGCGTGAGCAGCGAAGGCTCGTCGCGCGGTCGAGTGAAGCCGGACTTGCGGCAGCGCGTTGACGATCGCGTTGCTGCTCGCGGCGGCACTCGCCGTCGCTTGTGTTGTCGTCGTCGCCCTGCCATTCCTCAGCGAGCCCGATCCCGAGACCGACGAGCTCGACGAGCTCGACGAGGACGAACGGCGTCGACTCGAGCTGCTCGAGGAACGCGACAGAGCGCTCTCTGCTCTCAAGGAGCTCGAGTTCGATCACCGCACGGGCACGATCACTGACCAGGACTATCGGGAGGAGGTCGGCCCGCTTCGCCGCGAGGCGGCAACGGCGTTGCAGAAGCTCGATCGCGACGCTCGCGGACAGCATGCAGCGACGCCCCCAAAGAGAGGGACGTCCGATGAGTCGGCGAACCTAAGGTGATGGGACGACGGTGGCTCCTCGTCGTCGGGCTCGCGCTCGTCTTCGCCGCGCCTGCCGCAGGGGACGACATCGAGGATCAGAAGGCTGCGGTCGATGCTCGTATCGCCGCGCTTCAGGCCGAGATCGACGCCTCGAAGCAACAGGAGGGGGTTCTCACGTCGCAGCTCTCGGCCGTCGTCTTGGAGCTTGGCGCGGCGCAGGACGCTGTAGACGGCGCCCAGTCCAGCCTCGGAATCCTTGAAGCGGAGCTCGCAACGGAGCAGGATCGCCTCGCGCAGCTCACCTTGTTGCTCGAGAAGCAGACGCGACGCCTCGAGCGACTTCAGGCCGAGTACGAGCGCGTCGTCACCATCCTCGAATCGCGCGTGCGAGCCATCTACATCGACGAGCCGCCCGACGTGCTGTCCTTCCTCGTCTCGGCCTCGAGCTTCGACGACGTGATCGACAACGTCGAATTCCTCAGTCGGATCGGCGCCCAGGACCAGCGCATCGCGCGCCAAGTCGAGTCGGCGAAGCAGCGAGCGGCTGCCGAGCGACACGCCACCGCCAGCACGCGGCGGCTCACGGCGGCGACCGTTTCTGTGATCTCCGCGCGTACGGACGAGGCCCGCTCGGTGCGCGATCGACTGGCGGCGAACCGTGACACGCTCTTTGCCGCGCGCCAGCTCAAGCAGAGCGCCGTGGCTAGCTCGCGCGAGTCACGCGAGGAGTATCTGGCCGAGGTCGGTGCTCTTGCGGCGCAGAGCGCTGCTCTCGCAGCCGCGATTCGCAGTTCTCAGGCCGAGGCCGGTTCGAGCGGGACGGGAGCACCATCGGCGGCAGGGTTTATCTGGCCGGTGGACGGCGTTGTCGTGAGCGGGTTCGGCCTGCGCTGGGGGCGCATGCACGAAGGGATCGACATCGCGGCGTCGTCCGGAACACCGATTCGGGCGGCGGCGGCCGGCACGGTCATTCATTCAGGATGGCTCGGTGGCTACGGGAACCTCGTAGTCGTGGACCACGGCAACGGGCTCGCGACTGCATACGCTCACGCGTCGTCGATTCTGGTCGGCGTCGGTCAGCAGGTGAGCCAGGGCGAGACCGTCTCGCTCGTCGGTTCCACTGGCAACTCCTCGGGGCCGCACCTCCACTTCGAGGTGCGTGTCAACGGTGTCGCGGTCGATCCGCTCCTGTATCTCTGATCGGGCGCTCTACGCGGCTTCTATTACGTCCCGCGGAAGAGCCACGGGGACCACGATGTGGAGGTCAGGGAATGCCCGCCAGCGCTCGTCGAGTCCTAGCCCGTAGCCTGCAAAGAGTTCGTCCGGAACGGTGAAGCCGGCGTACTCGAGCGGAATGTCGTCCACGAGTCGGCGGTATGGCCTATCGAGAAGTGTCACGGCCGCGAGACTCGCGGGATTTCGGAGTCCGAGTGTCTTGCACAGGAAGTGGAGGGTCAATCCTGTATCGACGACGTCCTCGACGATGAGCACGTGGCGATCCTCGAGAGGCGCGTCGACGTCCTTCAGAAGGCGCACGGCGCCATCCTGCCCACCGGTGTACGGAGCGAGCTCGATGAGATCGAGCGTGTGCGGAATCCGAAGCTCTCGCGTGAGATCCGCGAGAAACACGACGCTCGATTTCAGCGGCGCGATGAGAATCGGATTGAGCGCCTCGTAATCCCGTGCGATCTCGACGCCGAGCTCGACAACGCGCGCCGCGATCTGCGCGCGCGTGAGGTACACGACTCCGACCTCGCCGATCTCAGGTCGATGCGCTGACGCCACCGACTACGACGCTAGGCGCAGACGGTACCGCTGCGCGAGGCGCTCGATGTCGCGCCGGTAGAAGAGCTTGACCTTGACGTGTGGATACAAGCGGTGCACTTCGCGGAGCTTTCTGTTCTTCCGCGTGACCAACGACTGCTTCATCACCGTCACTTCGATGAAGAGGTCTTGCTCGGGGAGGTAGAAGTCTGGTGTGAACGCGCTCACCACCCGCCCGTTCTCGTCGCGCTGCAGAACGAAGGAGTGCGGCTCGTAGTCCCAGGGCACTGCGTAGTAGTCGAGGATCTTGGCGCACTCAACCTCCACGCGATTTGCGAATCGCGGAGGGTCCTTTCCACAATATGCCTGGAAAACGGGACTTTCGACCCGCACCTGCGCCACAGTAGCAGTGACCTCGGACGTCCCCGTCCGCGTCGTAGACTGTCCGCATGGCTTCGACCGGCGACGTTTTCCGAATTGCGCAGCTCTCCGACCTGCACTGCGGAGAGCAGTACTTTGAGGCGAGCCTGCTGGAGCGGGCGATCAGTGAGATCAACGAGCTGCAGCCCGACATGGTCGTTTGCTCGGGAGACCTGACGACGTTCGGCTTCCGTCACGAGTATCTGACCGCGCGCGAGTACATGGACCGCATCGACTGCGATTCGGTCGTCGTCGTTCCCGGTAACCACGATTCGCGCAACGTCGGGTATGTCCACTTCGAGGAGATGTTCGGGGAGCGGAACTCGGTGCTTCGCAAGCGGGGCGTGGCGATCGTTGCAGTGGATTCGAGCGAGCCCGATCTCGATCACGGCCAGATCGGGCGAGGCCGGTATCGCTGGATCGAAGAGCAGTTCGGCGCAGAGCCCGCGGATCTGAAGATCTTCGTGCTCCACCACCACCTCTTGCCTGTGCCGGGTACTGGGCGGGAGCGGAATGTCGTCTACGACGCAGGCGATGCCATCGAGTGCCTTCAACGAGCCGGGGTCCGGCTCGTCCTTTCGGGCCACAAGCACGTGCCGTACGTGTGGCGGCTCGAGGATCTCTTTGTCGTGAATGCGGGAACCGTCTCCTCGCTCCGGCTTCGGGGTAACACGAGGCCCTGTTACAACGTCATCGAGATCGTGGACGGAAAGGTGGACATCTGGAGGCGGCACCCGTTCCACGGTCAGGTTCAGCTGGTCTCGTTCTCGCTCGACACGCTCGAGTACGCCAAGTTCACCGGCATGATCGAGGACGAGGTCACGTCGCGCACTTGAGAGCTCTGGCCATCGTCGACGGCGAGCACTACGCGCCCGTCGTCCGTGATGCGCTCGCCGAACTGCCGTACGAGTTCGCCGCCGCGGTGCTCGTCGGGGGTACGGAGAAGCTTCGAGGGGGAGACGACTACGGCGTCCCGACGGTCACAGACGTCGAGGCGGCGATCGAGAGGTACGCACCTGAGGTCGTCGTCGATCTCTCGGATGAGCCGGTGCTTGGGCCGATCGAGCGGTTGGCGCTCGCGAGTCGCGTGCTCGCGCTGGGTGTTCCGTACGTGGGGGCTGACTTCCGGCTCGACCCGCCCGAGAGGCTGCCGTTCGGGCTCCCCTCGATCGCGGTCGTCGGGACCGGCAAGCGAGTTGGGAAGACGGCTGTCACAGGTCATCTCGTACGGCTCGTGGCATCGACGCGGCGAGTCGTCGTCGTGGCGATGGGGAGGGGTGGTCCGCCCGAGCCCGAGGTCGTCACTGTCCCGCCCACCATCGACGCTCTCATCGAGCTCTCTCGGTCCGGCCGGCACGCGGCGTCAGATCACCTTGAGACTGCAGCACTCACGGGCGTCGAGACGGTGGGATGTCGTCGGTGTGGGGGAGGTCTCGCGGGCGGCGTTGCGCGCTCGAACATCTCGGCAGGCGCGGCCGTCGCGGTGCAGTTGGCGCCGGATGTCGTCGTGTTCGACGGAAGCGGCGCGGCGATACCGCCGATCGCTGCTGATCGTACGCTCGTCGTCGTCGGCGGCCATCAGGACCCCGCAGTCGCAGCCGGGTATCTGAACACGTATCGCCTTCTGCTCGCGGATCTCGTCGTCGTGACCATGGCTGAGCCTGAATCGGGCTGGAAGCACGTTCGTAACGCCGTTGCGAGTGTCGTACGTCCCGGAGTTGCCATCGTCGGAACGACCTTGCGGCCGCGACCGACCGTGGACATCAGTGGACGATCGGTCGCGTACTTCTGCACCGCCCCGGCGAGAGCTCACGCGGCGCTCGCGGAGCATCTGACGGATGTTCACGGCGCCCATATCGTCCACGTTTCGGGCAACCTTGCCGACCGCGACCGTCTTCGCCGCGAGCTCTTCGACGTTGACGCCGATCTCTTCTTGATCGAGCTGAAGGCCGCCGCGGTGGACGTCGTGGCAGAGGCGGCGGTTGCGCGAGGCGCCGAAGTTGCGCTCGCCGCGAACGACGTCATTCCGGTGGCCGACGACGCGGACCTTGACGAGATGCTCCTCGAAGTGGCCAAATTCGCTAGATGAGCGAACGCCGGTACACGATTCCGCTGCCCCTGGGGGACGAGTTTCCCTTCTCGAAGGGGCTGATGGCCCGGGCGCTCGTCGTCACGGGTCTCGATCCCGAGCGCGCCTATTTGATAGCACGTCGTGCAGATCGTGACCTATCCGATCGCGGAGTGCTCTCTCTCGACATCGACCGCCTTGGCGAGCTCGCTGCGGGGGTCATCGGAGACGATGAGGCAGCCAGGATGGTTCGTCGTTTGCGGCGCCTGGATGCGCTGGCGCGCCTCGAGGAGCCGCTACTCCTGCTCGTGGGCGGTGCAACCGGGACTGGGAAATCGACGATCGCAACGGAGGCTGCTTACCGGCTCGGAATTACGCGAGTCACCTCGACGGACTTCATCCGACAGACCATGAGGGCCTTCTTTGCGGAGGATTTCATGCCTTCCGTGCACTATTCGAGCTTCGAGGCCCGGCTCGCGCTGACGCGGGCGGAGGAGGAGGAGTCCGGGGACGCCGCGATACTCGGCTTCCTCGATCAGACGAGGAACGTCCTCGTGGGCGTACATGCCGCGCTGGAGCGCGCGGCCACCGAACACTGGTCGACGGTCCTCGAGGGCGTCCATCTCGTCCCTGGCATGGTTGGCACCGAGTATCCGGGGGCGTTCGTCGTCCAGTGCATCGTGGCGATCGAGGACGAGAACCTGCACCGAAGTCATTTCTGGGTGCGGGACCAGGCGACCGAAGGACTTCGGCCGCTCGAGAAGTACCTCGACTCGCTTCCGCAGATCAGGGAGATCCAGGACTACCTCATCGAGCGCGCTCGGCGCCACGACGTACCGGTGATTGTCAACGACTCGCTTGATGGCGCGATCGGCGACGTTCTCGATCTTGTTCTGCGGCGCGCCGACCAGCTCGTCGCGGCTGTGAGGACCTCGCCTCTACACTAGGCGCATGGTCACGCGTGAGGACGTCGTGGAGGCGCTGCATACGGTCGAGGACCCCGAGCTCGGGATGGACATCGTCGAGCTCGGTCTCATGTACGACGTGGAGGTCGACGGCCCGAAGGTGAAGGTGATCTACAGCCTGACGTCCATGGGATGCCCGGCCGGGGCGATGATCGCTGACGGCATCGTCGACGCAGCTCGCGGCGTGCCCGGAGTGGCTGAGGCCGAAGCCGAGCTGACCTTCGATCCTCCGTGGACGCCCGACCGCATGTCCGACGACGCGAAGTTCATCCTCGGCTTCGGCTGAATCGCCGCTTTCCGCAGTCCGGAATCGACGCTCAGCCGGGAATGGCGAGGACGATCTTGCCGAACTGCTTGCCCGACTCGAGTCGCTCGTGCGCCTTCGCGGCTTCGGCGAGCGGATACACGCTGTCGACGTGTACGCGCGCGCGTCCGACCCGGATGAGCTCGTATGCGCCCTCAAAGTCAGATGGCATGCCCATCGTGGAGCCGTAGATCACGAGCTGCTTCCACCAGAGCCGATACAAGCGTGCCGGTGGGCTGTGGCCTGAGGTCGCGCCGCAGACGACCACGCGCCCTTCCTGCGCGGCTGCTCCGAGTGAGCGCTCCCAGGTCGCTTCGCCCACGGTCTCGACGACGACGTCAGCACCACGTCCCCCAGTTGCGTCCTTGACGGCCTTCACGACATCGTCGTTCGAATGGCTCACAGCCACGTCGGCGCCGAGCTCCCGCGCCCGATCGAGTTTCTCCTGGCTCGAGGACGTCACGATCGTGCGTGCGCCGAGCGCGCGGCAGATCTCGAAGGCGGCCAAGGCGACTCCACCGCCGATCCCCCAGACGAGCACCCACTCGCCTTCGCGGACGGCCGCCTTGGTCACGAGCATGCGGTGTGCGGTCTCGAACGTGAGCGGGAACGCCGCACCCTCCTCGAAGGACATCGAGTCGGCGAGTGGGTAGAGCTGCCCGGCCGGGAGTGCCTTCAGCTCGCAGTACGTTCCGTCGGTGTGCTCACCGATGACCGTGATGCGGCCGTCGTGAACGATCCCGGGATTCACGACGACGCGATCACCAATCTCGAAACCCTCGACCCTGTCGCCGAGTGCGGCCACGACCCCTGCCCCGTCGGCCCCGAGGATGCGTGGCTTCGGTGCTGACGGGAGCCCTTTCCGCACCCAGACGTCCAGATGGTTCAGTGCGGCGGCTCTCAGCGAGACGAGGACTTCGCCCGGGCCAGGCTCCGGATCTGCGACGTCTTCGTAGCTGAGGACCTCAGGTCCTCCGTCCTCGTGTATGCAAACCGCCTTCACGAGGCAGAATCCTCGCATGAGTAGCGCCGAGCTGACTCGGGTAGCCGCCGACTTCGGGCTGGACGTCGTCGGCGCGGCGCGAGCGGAGCCTTACGAGGAGACCGAGCGCCACATCCGCGAGCGACAGTCGCGCGGGCTTTTCGCGGACATGCGCTTCACGATGGCTCGCCCCGAAGTCTCGTGCCATCCCGAGCTTCTTCTCGAAGGTGCGCGCTCCGTGGTCGCCGCCGCGCTCTGCTATTACGCGCCTGGTGCCGAGCCGGGAGAGAATCAGGGTCGACTACCGCGCTACACCTGGCGGGACGAGTATTCGACGTTGCGTGAGCGTCTCGATGCCCTAGGCCGAGCACTGGGCGGCACGTACCGGGTCCTCGTCGACGACAACGACCACGTCGATCGGGAGGCAGCCGTGCGGGCGGGCATCGCCTTCTACGGCAAGAACACGATGTCCATCACTCGGCGACACGGATCGTGGGTCGTCCTCGGAGCCCTCGTCACCGATGTCGAGATCGAGCACTCGCTTCCACTAGAGCTCGACTGCGGTTCGTGCCGACTTTGTATAGACGCGTGCCCCACGGGCGCTCTCGACGAGCCGGGGGTCCTGGACGCCACGAAATGCCTCTCGTACTGGACGCAGGCACCGTCGTCGATTCCCGAGATGTATCGAGGGGAGCTGAGCGACAGCGTGTACGGCTGCGATATCTGCCAGGACGTCTGCCCCTGGAATCGAGGCGTCGAGAAGAGACGAGGGGATGCGCCGCTCGACGGCGCAAGGCCGACCGTGTCACTGCGCGATTGGCTCGAGGGGGACGAGGGCGAGTTGATCGCTGAGTTCGAACGTCTCTACGTTCCGAGAAAGGACGCTCGCTGGCTGGTACGAAATGCGCTCATCGCCGCCGGGAACGTCGGCACGGGTGCTCTGAGGCCGAGCGTTGAGCAGTACCTGGGAGGCGAGGACCTGATGCTGGAGGAGACCGCGACCTGGGCCCTGAACCGGCTTTCCGAGCGGTCAGCGTGAGCTCAGCTGACGACCCTCAGCGGCTCGCCGTGCTCGTCCATGAAGTTCGTAGCCCCGTAGCGGCGCTGGCGGCGATTGCCGAGACGTTCGGAGACGAGGATCTCGAGGGCCGAGTGCGGTTCGAGCTGTCGCGCCTGGCGATCGCCGCCTGTCTCGGCATCCAGCGAGTGGTCATCGACGCGGCGATCGCGTCGGTTCGTTTCGAGCCGGTCGATGTTGGGACTCTCGTTCACGAAGCTGTGGCGACAGCCTCGCTCGCCGGGGCGAGCATCGATTCAGAGGTCACCCCCCATATACCCCGCATCGCGGCCGACTCAGTGCGCTTGCGGCAGGCGCTCGACAACCTCGTGACCAACGCACTGAGACACGCGGGCCTAGATGGAGACGTCTTCGTCAGCGCCAGGTCGAGCGAAGCTCTGGTCCTCCTCTCAGTCTCGGACGCGGGCGCTGGCGTGCCAATCGCCGACCAAGAACGCATCTTCGAAGCAGGTGTTCGACTCGACGCTGACGAACCGGGCTCGGGTCTCGGACTCGCGATCGCTCGAGCGATCGCCGAGGCCCACGGGGGGACGTTGACCTTGAGGTCGGTTCCCGGTGAAGGTGCGACATTCACCATCGCCCTTCCGGTGAGTCAACCCGCGACGCTTGCTTCAACCCGGTACTGCTGAATCAGCCCTCCATCCTCAGCGTGTTCGGTGATGCGGAACGTCGCGCCTGACCGATCGATCTCGACGTCATCCGTTGTCACGCGGATGGGGAGCCCTCCCGCTGTCCGATACACCTCGACGTAGCCGTCCTGCTCGACGGCGACAAACGTCGCGTTCGGGACAGGCTGGACCCAAGCAAAGCCGAGTGGTTCTCCGCCTTTGGTCGTGCACGCGCCAACGTTGAGACGCGGATCTTCCAGGCGGCCCTCTGAGAGTTGGCCGAATGCGACTCCACATGCGCGTCGACCCTCCTCGCGCGAACCCTGGCTGTTGTCGCAACCATAAAGACCGCGCCTCGATTCCGTTCGGAACGTAACGCTCTCGCCCGTCACGCCGACACGGACCACGACCGGTACCGACCGACGCTCCCCTTGTGCCCTTTTCGCACACGCTCCAAACGCCGAGCCGGCTCCGATCTCGCCGATGCTGCTCGTCGCTACCGAGGTAGACACGGCCGGGCTCGCGACGCCTTCGAGGTCGACCGGGAGCTCCGGCGCCCGAGAGCCGTTCATCAAGGTCATCGGTGCGCCGGGGTCGTTGGTATCGCATCCAATCGTGAGTAACGAGCCGAC
This sequence comes from Thermoleophilia bacterium, assembly GCA_029865325.1. Taxonomy (GTDB): domain Bacteria; phylum Actinomycetota; class Thermoleophilia; order Gaiellales; family Gaiellaceae; genus GMQP-bins7. The sequence continues at coordinate 43,226 of JAOUHF010000004.1, read as the reverse complement.
GACCATGGCAGCCACGCGGATGACGAAGCGATCGCTCATTGAACGCTTCCCTGCGCCAGAAGCTCAGGAGCTCCAACCGGTGCGCCGAACGCCCCCGTAGCTGGAGCTTCCTCGGTATGTCCGCGTCCAGATGTTCGTTCCGTACGCCTCGCCCTTTGCTTCGATGATCTGATCCGTTCCGTCGGCGTTCGGTGCATAGATCATCCCGATGTGGCTTTCGCTCGCCAAAGCGTCCATCTTGAGCAGAGCCGACTTGGACGCCGTGATGTTGGGGGCCCCGTGGCCCGACTTGAAGCGCGAGGCGGTGTACGGCCCGTGCACGTTGCGCAACATGCCCCACTGCTGAAAGCTCGCATCGCTCTCGGTCAGCGATTCCCGCCACACCTTGAAGGTGAATCCGGAACAGTCGCCACCTTCACCGCCGGTTGCCGGATCGCTTGTCGGGTCGTTCGGAGAGTCGTCGCGATCGTTGTTGTTCCAACACCCGCCCGCCCATTGGTACCCCTCGTATCGTGCTCTGAGGGCGACGGTCGCCGATCCGCTGCGCGTGATGTACGGGGTAGGCGTGGGGGCCGCTGTGTTGCAGTTGGTCGCGACGAATTGCGTGTGGTAAGCGGCTCCAGTCCCTGCGCCGGTGAGGAAGAACGCAGTGACGAAGCACGCGAGGAACGTGTGAGAACGAGCCATTAGCGGACCTCCAGGTCGAAGCGGTCTACGTATGCACCCGCGGGAGTCGAGCCGAGTTGGTACAGGGATCCGCGGACCAGTCGGAAGCGCCCGAGCGGTGCACTCTCTGCCCAGTCCGCTGAATCGAGCGAGATTCGACGAATAAGTCCCTCTGCGCCCAACACGAGAGCTACGAACTCGTCAGCGTCATCCGTGTAGACACGGGCAACGAGCACGACGTCGTGTCCGAGCGGTTCAGCGAGTTGTACCTCCGCCAGCGCGGTCTCACTCGCGATCCGCCATGATCGTCGCACGCCGGCTGGACCCACCAGAGCGACCCGGATCTCGTTGTTCAGTCGAAGTACGACGATCTCTTCGCCTCCACGAATTGGGCGCCCGGAGCGGCCGCGACGGCGTTGGACCTCCGGAGGGATGGGCGAACCGGCGGACGCTGCCGGCATCCACTGGCCCGACGGCTGTTGAAGGATGACGGGCCCAAGTGGGCCCTGCCGGATTTGGGATGCGGTTCGCTCGGCGGTTTCGGTCGACTCGAGCTCGCGGCCGTGGGAGTCGAAGCGGCGCACGAGCGGCGTGCGTCCGGAGCGGCTCGCGAATTCGAGGACGTAGAGCGAACCGTCGGAAGCGAGCGCCATGTCGGCGATGGTTCCGGCGATCGCCAGCGGAACCCGGGTCGGATTCTGTGACCCGTTGCGCCATCGGAGCACGCGTCGATGTGCCTGATCGAGAACGACGACCACTCCGCTCGGGTCGACGTCGAAAGCGGAGGCGCCGATCGGTGTGAGATTGCGACCCTCCTCGAGACCGACGTCGTTCGAACCGTCACCCCAGCCAACCTCGGCAACGCGCTCGTCGGCTCGAGACGACGACCCGAAGGCATGTCGTCCGAGATCGATAGCGATCGCCGCGCCGAGGGGAAGGCTCTGATGAGGAGCCCATGCTCCTCCGGACGGAAGGGTTACGGCGGCTTGGCCTGTCGCCGCCGCGATCTCGGCGTAGTACGTGAACCCCTTCCGCGGTGTTGTTATTTCCTCGGGAACGCTCGCGACGAGCCGACCGGCGGTGCCGTCGCTCCGAAGCGGAAGCTTAGAAAACGGGCCTGTGGATCCGGAGCGGATGAACACGGAGCCAACGAGGTCGCACGAGTCTTCGGGAGCTTCCGCTTCCGAGTCGATGCAGTACGCGTCGTAGCTCAGGTCGGATCGCTCCCCGTCTACCGTGAGAAGCGGCGGCACGTGCGTCGCCTCCACGATCACGCTCGACGGTTCCGCTGCGCGTGTGGCCACCGCCGAGTCTGCGACAAGGAACGTTGCTGCACCCGCCAATGCGCCAGTCAGCACCCCCAACGAGACGACGAGCCTTCCGCCAAAGGCATTCCTACGTCCGTCCATGCGCGCTCCTTCTGGTTGTCTATTACGACAACGATGGCACTGCGGAACACGCCCCGCAACGGACGGCGTGGAAGTCGGCGCGAAGTTGATGCAGTTCTTCGAAAGTCAGCGGCGCGTGGGAACTCGTCCAAGCTCTCGCTGAAGTCGCCGCGCTCGCCTCGCGACGAGGTCACGAAGTCGTTGCGGCTCGAGCACAGTTGTCTCACCTCGGTCGGCGAGTACCTCAGAGAGGAGCCACTCCTCCGTCTTGTATGGCACCTCGGCAATGGCCGATCCGTCGGTGAGCGGGCGCGCGCCACGCTCGAGCTTCCAACGTGCGACGACTGGGGAATGAAGGAGCCGCGCTACCCGGGGGTTCCGGAGGTACGAGGGATCGAATCCGTCTCGAGACTCGAACGTCGTGTCCGTGAGCCTGGCCGAGCGCATGCGGTCGAGACGAAACGTGCGAGCGGCGTCGACCGACTGATCCCATGTGTGCACGCGCCACACCGGCAACTCCCGCTCGATCGTGTACGGCTCGACGAGACGAAGCGACGGACCCTCGGCTCCGTCCTTCAGGTACTCGATCTCGACGACGATGCGTTTCTCGGTCGCCTCGCTCAAGACCTTGACGAGTGCCTCCTCATCCGACGCGTCGCGAGGCTCGGGCGTCCCGGCGAGATCGAAGCGGCCGAAGGTCTCCTCGAGTTTCTTACGGACACGCTTGAGCGGCGAGTGCGCGTCCGCGGCGATCGTCGGCCCGACGTACTCGATCGCCAGCCGGATCGCCCGCGCCTCGAGGGGTGTGAGCTTGGGTGAACGCCGGAAGACGTCGCCGTAGAGCTCTTTGTCGACACGCACGACGTCGCCGTCGTGTATGGCGTACACGGCATAGCAGCCGCCGCCGAAGTTGACGAGATTGAGGAGCGAGAGGTGATCTTGAAGCTCCTCGATCGGGATGGAGAAACGCGCGGCCAACTCGCCTGCGTCAAGCACGGCGGATCGCTCGTCTCCACAGGCCGCGAGAAGTTGCGCGAGGAGCGCCTGAAGGACGCCGAACCGCTCCGGAGCGACAGGCCCGAGGGGTCTTTCTGGCAGAGGTTGTCTTGAATCTGCCCGCTTTGGCCCCGCCGCGATGGGCGCTGGTCCGTCATGCGTCTCCGCGAGATGCAAGAGGCCGTTCGAGACCGCCTCCACGAGGTCGTCGGGCTCGAGCGGATCGGCGCGGCCGTTCTGGCGGAGGATCCAGCCGGCTAGCAGCTCGACGTTTGCGTACTCGGTCTCGAACACCCCGTCCTCGACGGTCCCGGCGTCAGAGAGCGTCCGCTCGACCCACCACGCGGTGTCCTCGGAGACAGAGATCCGAGCCGTCCCGACCGTCTCACCGATCTGCCACGGCCGGGGGATCCGATGCTTCTCGACGTCGAAGTCGGCGGGTGTCCGAAAGTCGCGCTCACGGCGGGTCGCGAACCGGATGTCGCCGCGGATTCGCGAAACCTTGAACGTCCGCTCGGTCTTTCGCTCGAGATCGTGTCCGACGACGTACCAGTTGCCGTCGTCGAGGCGGAGCGCGTACGGGTTCACGGTTCGCTCGCCGGATCGTGTGCGGCGCGGGCTCCAGTACCCGAAACGAACCGTCCGCTGCTTCGAGATCGCCGATTCGAGCTTCGACAGCCGGCCTGCGAGCTCGGGCGAGTAGTCCGGTGCGCTCACGCGCACGCGCTCCGCCGTCTGGGTGGTCGGCTCTGCAAAGCCCGAGCGGCCGAGTGCGAGATTCTGAAGCGCCAGGCGCAGGGGCTCTGCGTACGCGAACTTCCCCTCGAGGTAGTAAAGAGCCGTCTGCAGCGCCGCGAGCTCGTCGTTGTCCAGCTCGAGCCGGTCGAGGAAGTAGTGCTCCGACCGAAGGGTGTAGAGCTCTTCTCCCGTGAACTCGTCCCGCTGTGACTGGAGCGGTACGCCGAGTGCCGTCAGCTCGGCACGATCGGAGTAGAACCGGCGAGCGAATGCCTCATCGGACATCTCGCTGTATCCCTCGACGTTCGACTTGACGTCGCGCGCTGTAAGCAGCCGCCGCTCGGCCATGAGGAACGCAACCAGTGAAAGCTGCCGGATGAGCTTGTCGGCGTCGTGGGACATGCGCGTTGCGAGCTTACCGCTCGGCTAGTTGGTTGGCGCAGGACCGGAATCCGCGAGTGCTGATTCCGGTCCGCGCGAAATCCCTGAAGGCGTCCCGCTTCGCAGCCGCAGGCTCGCGTTCGCACGCAGGTGGACGTTTAGGCGGCGACGGTGGCGGAACGCTCGAGATGCTGGTGCGACGGGCAGAAGTCCCGCCCGGGGAGCGGCGTTCGCTGGCATGCCTTGCCCTTGCGGGTAGTGGCGTGGCAACGGGCGATTCCGCCATCCAGAAGGCCGGCTTCGACCTGTTGCTCGATGAAGCTTGTCGCAGCGCCGACCCCTTCTCGAACGGTCCACGCGACCTGAGCCTGAGCGGTAATCGGAAAATAGCGTCGAATGTCGGCGAAGAGCGCTCGATCCGGGCGTGCGAAGTAGTGAGGATCGTCCGCGAGGCGAGCCATTGTGTGCTCGCACTCGAGAAGCACCGCACGACGGTACTCGAGCTGCGTCGTCTTGCCAGCGTAGGGATCGATCAGGTCTTTGATCGAGCGATAGATCGCTCGCGAGTATTGATACATACACGAGCGAAGCTGTGCGACTTGGTCGTCCAAACGAGTCTGCCGAATTCTCCTGGATCCTTCTGGCCGGGCGAAAAAGACGCGAAGCGTACGCCTCGCGGAGGGGAAGTGTAGCGCCTTTGCGCCGGTGTTACAAAGTGCGAGACGAGTGTAGCCTGTACCGGCAACAAAGAATCACGAGACGACACGTCGAACAGCCGCGGTCCGCGAGAGCCGTCGGGCCGCCTCGAGCGCACTTGTTGCCTCGGCCTCGGAGGAGTAGACGCCCGTGAACACGATCCAGTAGCCAGAGTGCAGGCTTGCGTACCGCGACGAGTCGAGGACGCCGACCTGTGGGAGTCCCCGGGCTCGTGCCTTGGCGGCGCGCGCGAGCGCGATTCGGCGACCTCCCGTCTGGGGCAGAGATGCGAGCGCCACGGTCCACCCGTCCTCTCCGGGTGGCCACTCCGCGATCTGCGAGGGACTGCCGTCGTCCGGGGACGGGAGCGTGCTCGATGCCGGCACGGTTGCGAATCCGCCCGTGGCCGTGATCACCTCGGGATCGCCCTGGGAGCCGCCGGCAACGGCTACCGCTGCCGCAGCTCCGATCAGCGCGACGACGGCCGCGATCGCGGTACGCGTCATCCATTCCGATCCGCCTGTACGTATGCCCCGATCGCCGGAGGCCGGAAGGCGGACACCGCATTCCAGGCAGTACTCCTGTCCGCGAGCCGAGGGCTCGCCGCAGCGCGGGCAGGCTGTCATTCGCCGCTTGGAGAGGTGGTCGCGGCTGGTGGGCTTCCGCCGACGGGTCGACCGCAGGTCGCGCAGAACCGTGCGCCGAGAAGTAGAGGTGCTCCACAAATGCAGACAGCTCCTCCACCACCGCGGCGCAGACGCGCCGTTCCGTCGAGCAGCGCGTCGATCTCCTGGACGCGAACCTCGATCGCCACGAGCTCGGCGCAGCGCTCGACGATGAGCCCAGCGCTGAAACGATCTCGCTTGTACATCTCGAGCGCGAGCCCGCCCAGGTCGCGAAGCTTTTCCTCTCGCACTTGCAGGAGCGCCTTGCGCTCCCGCTTGAGCTCTCGAGCCGGCGGAACCACGTAGTGCGATCCCGGGACTCCGGTCGAGGTCAGGCTCTGAGTGTTCTCCGTGCCCGCCATCTCGAAAAGCCTAGAGCTGCAAGACGACGAGCCGCTCTTCGGTCATCTCGCGGATCGCGTAGGCAGGTCCCTCACGGGTGTTGCCGGAATCCTTCACGCCGCCGTACGGCATCTGGTCGGCGCGGAACGTCGGCGCCTCGTTCACTGTCACTCCACCGAACTCGAGCTCGCGTGCTGCGTGGAGTGCGGACCGCACGTTGTTCGTGAAGACGCCCGCCTGAAGCCCGAAGCGCGTGCCGTTCGCGAGTGCGATCGCCTCATCGAGTGTGTCGTAGGGCGTGACAACGCAGAGAGGACCAAAGACCTCGTCGCACGACACCTTCGCGTCGGCCGGCACGTCGGCGATTACTGTGGGGCGAAGGAGCTCGCCGTCGAGCGTGCCGCCTGTCAGGACACTGGCGCCACGCGCCCTCGCATCCTCGATCCACGAAAGCACCCGGTCGCGCTCGGACGTTGCGATCAGGGGGCCGACATCCGTGTCTTCCTCCGCAGGGTCGCCGACGCGGAGTGCCTCGACTCGAGGGAGAAAGCGCTCGAGGAAAGCGTCGTAAGAGTCGCGCTCGACGTAGATGCGCTGCACCGAGATGCAGCTCTGTCCGGCGAACGAGAATGCGTTCGCCGCGAGTCGGATTGCGACGTCATCCAGGTCGGCGTCGGAAGCGACGATGACCGGTGTCGCATTGCCGAGCTCCAGATTGACCCGCTTGCGGGGAGCGCGCTCGCGGAGCTTCCAGCCGACTGGGCCTGAGCCCGTGAACGTGATCAGCTTCACGCGTTCGTCTTCGACCAGCACGTCGCCGATCTCCGCTGCCGGGCCGCAGACGATGTTGAGCCAGCCCGGCGGAAGCCCCGCCTCCGTCTCGAGCTCAGCGAGCAAGAGCGCGGAGAGTGGGGTCTGCGACGCTGGCTTCAGGACGACTGCACAGCCAGCGGCCAGCGCCGGGGCGATCTTGTGCGCGACGAGGTTGAGCGGGAAGTTGAACGGCGAGATCGCACCGACGATGCCGATGGGCACCCGGAGCGTAAGCGCGAGCTTTCCCGCTCCGGCCTGCGATGCGTCCATGGGGACGGCGTCACCTACGAGCTTGCGGGCCTCGACGGCAGACATCGTGTAGGTCGAGACGGCTCGTGCCGCTTCGACCCGGGCTGCTTTCAGGGGTTTGCCGGCCTCGGCAGAGATGGTCCGCGCCGCTTCGTCGGCGCGCTCCGCGAGTAGCGCGGCAACGCGGTCGAGGATCGCGGCCCGCTCATACGCGGGCATCGGCTCTCGCATGGCGTTTTCGGCGGCGTCGAGCGCCCGTCGGGTCTCAGCCCCTCCCGCCCTTGCCACTCGGCCGACGGGCGAGCCGTCGTACGGCGAGGAAACATCGAACCATTCGCCTGTCTCGACCCACTCTCCCCCTATGAGCAGCTTCCGCTCCATTGCGGTCGTCGCCATGGCGGGAGTCTAGATGGGACCCTTGCGGATGGACGTGCCGGGCGCTCGCGACGCCCGGGGGCTGCGCCGTGGCGATCGCGTACCAGGTCGTCGGTGACGGGCCGCAGACGTTCGTCACCGAAAAAGATCTCGCCGCCGGCTCGGGGCTGGCGTTCGCCGACCGGTGGCGGGCGTGAGCCAAGAGGCGTTTCAGGGTCCGGCGTCTCTATTCTGTGGCCGATGGCTACAGATGCATACATCGTCGAGGCCGTCCGCTCACCGATCGGGAGGCGGAACGGCTCGCTTTCGGAGATTCGCGCCGACGAGCTCGCCGCACAGGTTCTGAACGGCCTGCTGGACCGAATCGACGTCGACCCTGGCGAGATCGAGGACGTTCAGATGGGCTGTGTGACCCAGGTCGGAGAGCAGGCGCTCAACGTCGGGCGGGGCGCCGTGCTTGTCGCAGGCTGGCCGGAGACCGTGTGCGCCACGACAGTCGACCGTCAGTGTGGGTCGTCGCTGCAGGCGGCATTCAACGGCGCGTCCGCGGTCCAGGCGGGTCACCTCGATCTCGTCGTCGCGGCGGGCGTCGAGCACATGACCCGCGTGCCGATGGGCTCGAACCTCGGCGAAGCTGGCTGGGGCGCCGTCAACGAGAAGATCGGTGAGCGTTGGCCGATCGTGCCGCAGGGGATCTCTGCGGAGGTGATTGCCGAAGAATGGACGCTGACGCGAGAGCAGCTCGATGACTACTCTCTTGCGTCACACCGCCGAGCTGTTGCCGCCAGCGACGAGGGCAAGTTCGAGAACGAGATCGTGCCGGTTGAGGTCAGAGCTGGAGGAGCAGTTGTCCTCTTCGCCGTTGACGAGACGCCACGACGGGATACGTCACCGGAGAAGCTCGCTTCTCTCCAGCCGGCCTTCAAGCCTGATGGGGTCGTGACCGCCGGAAACTCGAGCTCGATCGTCGACGGTTCGGCCGCGATGCTGCTTGCAAGCGGCGAGGCCGTGGAGCGCCTGGGCCTGAAGCCGCGCGGGCGGTTCGTCTCGTTCGGGCTCTCAGGTGTCGACCCGTACCGGATGCTGCACGGGAATCCGGAAGCCTGCTCCCGCGCACTTTCCAAGGCCGGCCTTGCGTGGGACGACATCTCGGTGGTCGAGGTCAATGAGGCCTTCGCATCGGTCGTGCTCCAGTTTCTGGCCGACACCGGGCTGCACGAACGCTGGGAGGCGGGCGACGTGAATCCGAACGGTGGAGGAATCTCACTCGGTCATCCGCTCGGAGCCACGGGTGCGCGCATCACGGCGACGCTCGTGAACGAGCTCGAGCGCCGGCAGACGCAGTATGGGATCGCGACGATGTGCATCGGCCAAGGCCAGGCGATCGCAGGCGTCGTCGAGCGTCTCTAAGCCCAGAGTACCGATCAGATCGACTGATCGATATCAATGTAAAAGCGACTGGTGCTGATGAAGTGCGATTGGCATCATGAGGACATGTTCGGTGTCATCCTTCTCGTATTGCTCTTGGTCATGGGCCCGTTGGCACTCGTCGCGGGCGTCGATTCTCGGATCGACGACGCCGACCGCCGGCGTCGCTACAACGCGTAGCCGGACCTTCTCCTCGTCTCCGGTCGAGCGTCGCTAGGATCGCGCGCGATGCCCGCCCCCGAGATACGGACGATCGGCGTGGTCGGTCTCGGCTCGATGGGCACCGGGATCGCGCAACTCGCCATCGAGGCGGGTTACGAGACGATCGGCCGCGAGGTGACCGACGAGCTCGGGCAGCAGGCGCACAGGCGGGTCGCGCATTTCCTCCAACGCAAGGTCGACAAAGAGCGGATGAGCGCCAACGATCGACAGAGCGCTCTCGCCCGGCTCTCGCTCACGACCGATCTCGCCGATCTCGCTGACTGCGATCTCGTGATCGAGGCGATCGTCGAAGACCTCGGAGACAAGCTGGCTTTGTTCTCCGAGCTCGACAGAGTCGTTCGCGACGACGCGATTCTTGCGACGAACACATCTGCGCTCTCCGTCACCGAGATCGCCGCATCCGTCGCAGCGCCGGCCCGGGTCGTCGGGATGCATTTCTTCAACCCGGCGCCGCTGATGCCGCTCGTCGAGATCGTGCGCGCCGAGCTGTCTTCCGACGAGGCAGTGGAGGCGGCGTACGCGGTGGGTGAGCGAATGGGCAAACACCCGATCCGCTGCAACGACACGCCTGGCTTCGTCGTCAATCGGGTCTTGATCCCACTCCTGAACGATTGCCTGCGCGTGCTGGACGAGGCGCGAGTCTCGCCCGACGACCTCGACACCGCGATGACCGCGGGCGCAGGGTGGCCGATGGGTCCGTGCACGCTCGTCGACCTCGTCGGGATCGACGTCCACGTGCACGCCTCGGAGGCCCTGTACGAGAAGCTCCGCGAGCCGCGAATGGCACCGCCACCGCGCATCGTCGCGATGAAGAACGCCGGCCTCCTCGGTCGCAAGAGCGGCCGTGGCTTCTACACATACGACTGATCTGGCCGCCGCGCGACGGCTCGGAGGAGTGGCGGCGCGAGCAGCGTCGTCAGCGCGGACTTGCCGACGCGATCCGCGCCGCCGCGGACCCCGTGTCCTGTGCGAGCTAACACTCTCCTTACACCCAAATCATCAGCGACTCACGCGGGACGTCGATACTGCCCCTGGAGCAGTGCGGACGCTTGCCCTCATCTCGTGCACCGGTGCCGCGGCCCTTGCCGCGTTCGCCGGCCTTGCCGGCGCCGCCGAGCCCAACGCGGGAACGCTGTCCGTCGAGCGGGGTAAAGGTGTTGTGATGCTTGACCTCCGCGGGAGCGTGCTCGGCCGGCTTTCGAACGGCACGCTGCGCGTGACCGATCACACTCCAGGCGACCGCTACGGGGCATACGTGGTCGGCAGGAAGCTCACCCAGACTCGCGTCGGCCCGCGAACGGTGCTCTACCGCGGCCAGGGTCTTCGCTTCCGGATGCTCGGCGGGGGCTATCGCGTCGTGATTCGCGGGGCCGGCATCGACGTCGAGGCGGTAGGGCGTGGGGTCGTCATGTTGGACGGCGAGCCCAAGGTCGAAGGCGAGGACTCAGGTGTGTACTCCCTTGACGGAGCGGACTGTGGGGTCGAGCCTCAGCTCTGCGCTCCGCTTCCGACCGAGCCCGAGCGCTTCGTTTTCGGCCCGACGGCAGGCGAGCGTTCTTCGCGAGTCGTAGCGTCGTGACCGCGCCGCACACGATCCTCGTCGTCGAGGACGAGACCTCGATCGCATCGTTCGTCGCCGCCTATCTGCGCAACGCCGGGTATGTCGTCAAGACCGCCTCGACCGCGCAAGGTGCTCTCATCGAACTCGCGGGCGGGACGCCTGCCCTCATCGTCCTCGACCTCAACCTGCCCGACGGAGACGGCGTCGAGCTCTGTCGCCGCATTCGAAAGGGCTCCGACGTTCCGATCCTGATGCTCACCGCGCGCGATGAGGACATCGACAAGATCATCGGGCTCGAGGTCGGCGCCGACGACTACATGACGAAGCCGTTCAACCCGCGCGAGCTCGTTGCCCGCGTCAAGAGTGTCCTTCGCAGGGCTGCGCCAGACCGACGAAAGGGCGAGTCGGAGGAGCTCCGCCACGGCAGCCTCGCAATCAACTCGGGCAAGCGCGAGGTGCACGTGGGTGACGAGGAGATCCGCCTCGCACCCAAGGAGTTCGAGCTTCTCTGGGAGTTGCTCGACCACCGCGGCATCGTCCTGACCAGAGACCAGTTGCTCGAACGCGTTTGGGGGTACACGTTCGCAGGAGACACGCGAACGGTCGATGTGCACGTCCGGCAGATCCGGCGCAAACTCGGCGACGCGTCACCGATCGTGACGGTGTGGGGCGTGGGCTACAAGGTCGCGTCCGAGCGGACTCCCGCGCCATCCCCAGCCGTCTAGCGGGCTACCCTGGACTCGTGCTCGGAACGCTTCGCGTCCGTTTGACAGCGCTCTTTCTCGTGGTCGTTCTCGTCTTTGGCCTCGTCTCGATCGCCGCTGCCGTGCGCCTGTTCCAAGACGTCACGCGCACCGCGTCGGAGCGGGAGCTCGAACGTGAAGCCGCCGGTCTCGCCGCGCTGTATGCGGAATCGGCTCTTCGCTCGACGGATGAAGGTGCAAAGGCGCCCGAGTTCGCGGCGGAGAAGCTCGAGCTTGCGACCGGCGACGAGCTTTTCTATGTCGGCGCCTCACCGTTTCCCGGGCAGCGGTTCGGACTGACGCGGGTACCACGAAGCGCGCTTGGCGATGTCGAGCTGGACGGTGACCGACAGGTGACGTTCGAATTCACGCCGCCTGGCGAGAGCCGCGGGCTGCTCGCTGCCGCCTATCCGGTCAAGCTCGAACCGGGAACCGACCCGTTCGGATGGCTCATCGTCGCGAAGCCCACCGCTGAGCTGCGGGAGCAATGGCTGACGCTCGTCGGCAGGCTCGTGCTCGCGCTCGCCGTAGGCGTGGCGCTTGCCGGAGTGCTCTTCTACTGGCTCTCTCGACGCTTGACGGACCCGGTCCTCACTCTCTCACGCGCCACCGAGGACGTCGCCGCGGGTCGGTACGACATCGAGATTCCGGCCGCTCGTGGAAGCGACGAGGTGTCACTTCTCACGGAGCGCTTCCGCGGCATGGTGGCGCAGCTCGCCGAGACGGAACAGATGAAGCGCTCGTTCCTGATGTCCGTCTCGCACGAGTTGCGGACGCCACTGACCGCCATCCGTGGGCATGTGGAGGCGATCCGGGAGGGCATCATCACGGAGCCCGAACAGGTCGAGAGCTCGCTCGAGATCGTCGTCGCCGAGACCGACCGGCTCGAGCGGCTCGTCGGCGATGTCCTGGATCTCGCGAAGCTGCAGGCTCACCGGTTCACCGTCCGCCGCGAAGAGGTCGACCTCAACCGCGTTCTCGATCACGCGTACGGCGCGTTCACGGAGGAGGCGCGACGGAGGGAGATCGACTATCAGCTGTCCGCTGAGTCGGAGCCGCCCGTCATCGTGTCCGACGGCGACCGTGTGCTTCAGGTCATCACGAACTTACTCTCGAACGCGTTTCGGTGGACTCCCGACGGCGGTCGCATAGAGCTCTCGCTCGGATCGGACAACGGTGACGTGCGCGTGGACGTTCTCGACACAGGGCCTGGCGTTGCTCCGCGCGAGCGCGCACGGATCTTCGACGCGTTCGTGTCGGAGGACGTCAACGGGACCGGGCTTGGGCTTCCGATCGCACGAGAGCTGGCGGTCGCTCTCGGCGGGCGCATCGAGCTCGAGTCGGAGCCTGGAAGCGGAAGCTGCTTCCGGCTGGTACTCCCGCTTGGTCCGGCTCTATAAGGTCAGGTGCCGAGTCGCCCGCGTCAGGCTGCTGCCGCGTGCTCGACCTGCTCGTGCGCTTCGTTCATCGCGGTCGCCTCGACTCGAATGAGCGATCCGGCCGCCTCTTCTTGGGCGCGCTCGAGTCGCTCGAGGCGTGTGTCGACACCTTTCCAACCCGAGCTCACGAGATCGACGAGGAGCGCGAGATCGTCCACACGAGCGTGCCGCTCGGCGAGCAGTTGGCCTTCGAGCCGCTCGAGTCTGCGGATCGCTTGGTTGAGCAGCCCGCGGATCTCGGCGATGTGTCGCGCGACCGGCAGGACTTCTGCGCGAAGGCCGTCCCGAACTGCGCTTCCGACCTGAGCGGGGATCGAGGCCTCGAACTCGGCCGTTGCGACGGCGAGTGTCTCGATCTGGCTGCGTGAGCGTTCGAGCGCAGCTTCAAGTGCCGCGGGCTCGGGGCGGCCGGCCGCCGCGTCTGCAATTCGCTGCTTCGCTCGTTCCAATGCAAGGCTGTCCATGGGCGCCGAGGCTACTCTCCGCGCCGGATGGACACGGCTGAGCTTGACTACGAGTTGCCCGCGGAGCTGATTGCCCAGCATCCCGTCGAGCCGCGCGATGCGTCGAGGCTCTTGGTGTACCGACGGGACTCGGCCACCATCGAGCACGCGGTTTTCTCGGATCTCCGAGGGCTCCTCACCGACGAGCTCGTCGTGGTCAACGACAGCCGCGTCGTACCCGCGCGGCTTCGCCTCCGACGCGCCTCCGGCGGGGCGGTGGAAGTCCTCCTCCTCGAAGCCGTCGCAGGCGGGGACACGTGGGAAGCGCTCGCTCGCCCAGCACGCCGATTGCGCGCGGGAGAGCGGCTCGGCCCGGTGGAGCTCCTCGAACCGCTCGGCGACGGACGCTGGCTCATCCGACTCGACGGCGAGCCGAGTGGCGACACCCCCCTTCCGCCATACATTCGCGAGCCACTCGAAGATCCAGAGCGGTACCAAACCGTCTACGCGCGAGTGCTGGGGTCGGCGGCGGCTCCAACCGCAGGTCTTCATTTCACACCGGACACGCTCGCTGATCTCGAGTCCGTCCACGTGACGCTCCACGTGGGTCTCGATACCTTCAGACCCGTCACGGAAACCCGCCTGGAGGAGCACGTTCTCCATGGCGAGCGGTACGAGGTCGACGCGGATACGTGGAGCCGGATCGCCGGCGCTCGCCGTGTACTTGCCGTGGGTACAACCACCGTGCGTGTGCTCGAGACGGTTGCACGAAGTGGAGAGTTGCGCGGACGCACGACGCTCTTCGTCGCGCCGGGTTTCACGTTTCGGCGTGTCGATGCCCTGCTGACGAACTTCCACCTCCCGCGCTCCACGTTGCTCGCGCTCGTCATGGCATTCGTTGGCGTCGGGGAGGCGCGGGAGATCTATCGCGTCGCCGTCGACGAGCGATATCGGTTCTACTCATTCGGTGATGCGATGGTGATCCTCTGACTGGCGGCGGTGAGAGCAGACCGTGCACTTGTCGCAGTTCCGACGCGATGTCGTGTCCCATGGGTCTGCACTTCGCGACTAGGCTCAAAGTGGGAGGAGGCGCGGGGTGGCCCCTGGGCCGGGGCGCGTTTCTTTCAGCTGGGAGGTGGCGACTGTGAGCTTTCGGGTCGATGCCACCGACGGCGCGGCTCGCGCCGGAGTCCTCGTCACCGCGCACGGAGAGATCCAGACCCCAGCCTTCATGCCCGTCGGCACGAAGGCGACGGTGAAGTCACTTCACCCCGACGAAGTGCGGGCGCTCGGCGCCCAGGTCATCCTCGGGAACTCCTACCATCTCCACTTCCGTCCGAGCGAGGCGGTTGTCGAGAGCCTGGGCGGCATCCATACCTTCTCCGGCTGGACTGGGCCTATTCTCACGGACTCGGGTGGGTACCAGGTCTTCTCTCTCCGAGACACGATCAGGTCCCTCGACGATGGCGGCGTCACGTTCCGCTCGGTGTATGACGGATCCGACGCCAGATTTACACCAGAAAGCGTCGCCGAGATCCAGCGTCGCCTGGGCTCCGACATCGCCATGTGCCTGGACGTCTGCCTGCCGTCAGGTGCGCCGCGACAGGAGCTCGAGAACGCGGTGCGGCTCACAGCACTCTGGGCGGAGCGGCAGGTGCGCGCGCCGCGGGCACCCGGACAGCTGCGGTTCGGCATCGCGCAGGGCGGAATCGACGCGGGGCTTCGCCGGCGGTCGCTCGACGAGATCTGCGCTCTTCCCTTCGACGGTTTCGCGCTCGGCGGCCTCGCCGTGGGCGAGGAGAAAGAGGAGATGCTCGACTGCGTCGAGTGGGCGACACCGCTCCTCCCGGCTGAACGCCCGCGGTACTTCATGGGAATCGGCGACCCGGTCGGAATCCTCGAGGTCGTCGCGCGTGGGATCGACATGTTCGACTGCGTCCTGCCGACGCGAACGGCGCGAACAGGTTCGGCACTTACGTGGGAAGGGCGTCTCAACCTACGGAACGCACGCTTCCGAGCCGACGCGGAGCCTCTCGACGAGGGTTGTCGTTGCCCCGCTTGTGAGCGGTTTTCGCGCGCGTACATCCGCCACCTCGTCACACAGGACGAGATCCTCGGGCTTCGTCTGCTCAGCCTGCATAATCTCTGGTTCGTACTCGACCTGACTGCACGCGCGCGGATGGCGATCGAGCGGGGCACGTTCTCGGCCTTTCGGCAGGACGCACTCGCGCGGCTGGCCCGCTCGCCGGAGGAGGAATCGTGAGCTTTCTGATCATCATGGTGTTGTTGCTCGTCGTCATGTATGTCCTCATGATTCGTCCGCAGCGCCAGCGACAAGCGCAGCAACAAGCGATGATCACGGGCGCGAGGGTGGGCGACGACGTGCTGACGACCGGCGGTATCTACGGTACGGTCACCGAAGCGGACGGCGACGACGTCGTCGTGGAGATAGCTCAGGGGCTGCAGGTGCACATGACGCGGCGTGGCATCGCTGCCGTGCTTCCTCCAGAGGCAGACGACGATCCAGACGTCGTCGACGGCGAGGCTCTGGAAGCCGATGAGCCCGACGATGCTGACGAGGTCGATGAAGCTGCCGTTAGAGAAGGCGTAGAACCGGTTACGAGCGAGGGCGCGGCTGACCCAACCGCCGGAGAGCGCGGCTAACCTGAGCCGCCTGCCTTGAACCGGCGTTCCTCCACCTTGATCGTCGCCCTGCTGGCCGCCGCGCTGGTGGGCGTAGCGCTGCTCGCCATCCCCGGTTCGCCGATCCAACAGAAGCCGACGCTCGGGCTCGATCTTCAGGGTGGCCTCGAGGTCACCCTGCAAGCGGTTCCACCGCCGGATCGCGATCTCACGCAGGAGGACCTCGATCGGTCGGTCGACATCATGCGGAACCGCGTCGACAAGCTCGGTGTGAGCGAGCCCTCCATCTACACCCAAGGCGACGATCAGATCGTGATCCAGCTTCCGGGCGTCAAGGACCCGGAGGCCGCAGCCGAGATCATCGGCACCACGGCGCAGCTCGAGCTCTACGACCTCGAGACGTCGCTCGTCGGGCCCTCGGTCTCCATTCGCGGCGAGCCCGTCGAGCACGCGTCGCTGTATGAGTTGCTTGCGAAGGTTCAGTCACAGGCGAAGGACGGCACGCCCGCTGAGTTCTACGTCGTGAACCGCAAGACGGAGCGCGTCGTCTCCGGGCCGTACGCATCGGAGGAGGAAGCGCTCAAGAAGTCGGGCGGCAAGCTCCGCGCAGGTCGCGAGGTATTCGAGGTGCCCGAGAAGATGGTCGTCATCTCGTGTGGGGAAGGTGCGGTCGTGTGTCCGGGCGGGCCGCAGGGAAGCGGCGTGGCGCCCGATCGCCCGTACTACTACCTCTTCAAGTACGACCCGCCGAACGTCCCGCAGATGACGGGTGAGGACCTCAAGCTCTCCGGGACCCGCGCGGACTTCGACACGAGCCCCGGCTCATCCGGGCGGCCGATCGTGACCATGGAGTTCACCGGCAAGGGCTCGGACAAGTTCGAGAAGATCACTCGCGACGAGTGGATCCGCGGCAAGCTGCGCAACCAGCCGCAGCACTTCGCGATCGTCCTCGACCGCGAGATCAAGACGTTCCCGCAGATCGACTACACGGACTCGAGCCTCTCTGGCGGCATCGGCGGAAGCCGCGCCCAGATCGAGGGTCTCGACTCGTTCCAGGAGGCGAAGGAGATCGCCCTCGTGCTCCAGACTGGCGCGCTCCCGGTCAAGTTCGAGACGCTCGACCGCACGGACATCTCCGCCACGCTCGGCAAGGACTCACTCGCCGAGGCGCAGCTCGCCGCGATCGGCGGCCTGATCCTCGTTGCAATCTTCCTGTTGATCTTCTACCGCTTCCTCGGTTTGGTGGCGGTCGCCGGGCTCGGGATCTACGCGGCCTTCCTGTACGCGACGATCCTCCTCTTCAACGTCACCCTCACGCTGCCGGGCTTCGCCGGCCTGGTGCTTACCTTTGGAGTGGCGGCGGACGCGAACATCGTCATCTTCGAGCGCATCAAGGAAGAGGTCCGCGCTGGGAGATCGGTGCGCGCTGCCATCGCGCAGGGGTACAAAAAGGGCTTCGCGACGATCGTCGACGCGAACGTCGTCACTGCGATCACTGCGATGGTCCTGTTCTCCGTCGCGACGGCGAGCGTGCGCGGATTCGCCCTCATGCTGCTGCTCGGAACCGCGCTGTCGATGCTGACCGCTGTGCTCGCCACCCGCGCAATTCTGGCCCTCATCGGCGGCTTCGGCTGGATCGACAACCCGCGCTTCATGGGCACGACCGGGCAAGGGATTCCGAGCTGGCTTCGGTGGGACTACATCGGCAGACGCCGCATCTGGTTTGCGATCTCGGGCATCGTCGTTGTGCTCTCGATCGCGGCGATCGCATACAACGGGCTCAACCTAGGTATCGACTTCAAGGGCGGCACCCAGCTCAGCTTCCGAACGCCGGAGCCCACCTCCCTCGAAGAAGTGCGTAACCAGGCGGCCGAGATCGGTCAGGCAGGCGCTGTCATTCAAGGGCGCGGACGGTCTGTCGAAGGCAACTACACGAGCTTCCAGATCCGCACGGAGTCGCTGACCGGCGACGAGCAAAGCGTGCTGCAGCAAGGTCTCGCCGACACCGTGAACGCAACGGCCTTCGGTGCAAAGAGTGTCTCCGAGAGCTTCGGCCGCCAGATCGCCAACAACGCGCTGCTCGCGATCTTGGTGAGCCTGCTGCTGATCGTTGCGTATATCTCGGTGCGCTTCCAATGGAAGTACTCGATCGGCGTCCTCGTCGCACTCGCACACGACGTCGTCATCACCGTCGGGATCTACGCGCTCACCGGCAGGGAAGTCTCGACCGCAACCGTCGCCGCGGTCCTCACCGTGCTTGGTTACTCGATCTACGACACGATCATCGTCTTCGACCGCATGCGAGAAAACGTCCCACTCATGCGGCGCGCGTCGTTCCGCGTCATCGGAAACGTTTCGATGTGGGAAGTGCTCCCGCGGTCCCTGGCCACGACTCTCATCACGTTGCTTCCGGTCGCGTCGCTCTACGTCTTCGGCGGGGACACGCTGAAGGACTTCGCTTTTGCGCTCCTCGTGGGCATCGGCTCTGGCGCGTATTCGTCGATCTTCCTCGCCGCACCGCTGGTCGCCGCTCTCAAGGAGCGAGAACCGGAGTTCGCCCGCCGTCGGGACGACCTCGGCGCGCTCGAGGGCATTACCACGGTAGGCGGCACGCTCGCGATGGAGGCGGCGGAGATCGTCGCGAGTGAGGACGGCATGTCGGCGGATGGCGGGGTCGACGACGAGGCTTCGGTGGCGGAGCGCGTGCCCGCGGCCGGTGCGCCTGCATCCGGGTCCGCGGCGTCCTCCAAGCGAGAACGCCGGCGCCAACGACGCGCATCGAGACCTCATGGCCGATCCCGCTAGCGATCGGAACCCACTGGAGACGCTCACGTTGGCCGGGCTCGGCGCCGTGGCTCTCGCGGCCGGACGCGCCGATCGTCTCGCCGACGAGATTGCAAGCCGTCTAGGAGTCGAGCGTGACGAGGTGCGAGCAGCGGTCGCGGATGTCCTGGAAAGCTGGCGCCGAGAGGCGGGCCGTCTCGGTGACAGCACCGGAAGCGCAGCGTCGCGGGTCGCGGCCGAGGTTGGGGTGGCTTCACGGGAGGTCGTGGACGAGCTCGAGCTGCGCGTGGCACAGATCGAGCATCGCCTAAGGCTTCTCGAGCGGGCCTAGAGCAAAACCCGGGTCGTCCCTACAATCGCGGCATGGCCAGCTCGCAGACGCGGTCTCAGGGAGGGTTCAGCCGCCTCTCGGAGATCGCTCAGGTGGCGGCGCGGCATGGGTTCGGCTACTTCCTCCGGAGAAACCGCCTGGACGACCTCACGGCCGGGGTGGAGGGCGCGACGACCGCGACTGGCTCGGACCGCGGGCGCCGTTTGCGCGAGATGCTCGACGAGCTCGGGCCGACCTTCGTCAAGTTCGGCCAACTCCTCTCGACGAGACCGGATGTCGTCCCGCCGGACATCGTCGCCGAGCTTCGCGGCCTGCAGGACGACGCCTCTCCAATTCCGTTCGAGCAGATACAGGAGGTCGTGGAGGCTGAGCTAGGCCTCACCATCGAGCAGGCGTTTCTCGAGTTCGACCCGATGCCGATCGCGTCTGCGTCGATCGGACAGGTGCATCGTGCGGTACTTCCAGACGGGCAGGAGGTCGCCGTAAAGGTGCAGCGGCCGACGGCAGCCGGCCAGATCGAGGCCGACATCGGGCTTCTCTACCAGGCGGCCAAGCTTCTGAAGGAGCGCGTGCGGGCACTTGAGTTCATGGACCCGCAAGAGCTTGTGGACGAGTTCGCGCGCTCAATACGCCTCGAGCTCGACTACGGGCACGAGGCGCGGAATGCGGAGCTCTTCCACCGGAACTTCGCCCGCACGGACGGCGTCGTCGTGCCACGGGTCATCCGGCAGTACTCCACCGCACGCGTCCTCACGCTCGAGTACCTACGAGGAATGAAGGTTGCCGACCTCAATCTGGTGGCGCTCCGACCGGATGAGCGGCGTGACATCGCCTATTCGCTGGCGGACGCGTGGATGACGATGGTGTTCCGCCACGGCTTCTTCCACGCCGATCCGCATCCGGCGAACATCTTCGTCCTCGACTCCGGCGAGCTGGGGCTCGTCGACTTCGGGCAGGCCGAGAAGCTCACCGACGAGGACATGGCCAAGCTGACGCGGCTCTTCGTCGACGCGGCGACCGAGAACATCGACGCCATTCCAAGGCGGCTGCGCGAGCTCGGTGTTCGCTACGCGCCCGAGCGCGAGCAGGAGTTCCGTGCCGAGCTGCGCGTTCTCTTCGATCGCTATTACGGCACTCGGCTCTCGGACATCGACCCACTCCAGGTGATCCGCGAGGGGTTCCAACTCATCTACTCGTTGAACTTGCGGCTGCCAAGTCGTTTCGTGATGCTCGACAAGGCGATTGCCACGCTCGCCTCGGTTGGACAGGAGGTTTATCCGGACTTCAACGTGTTCGAGATTGCCAGGCCGTACGCGCGAGGACTGCTCGTCGAGCGGTTCCATCCTCGCGTGATGTCGCAGCGGGCGCGTGCGGAGATGCTCGCGCTCGGCTCGGTCGCCCGCGAGCTTCCGTACCAGGTGAGCGACATTCTCGAAAGCCTTCGGCAGGGGACGTTCCAGGTTCGGATCGAGAACCCGGGCATCGACGAGCTCGACGATCACATCGACAAGGCGACGAATCGCATCGCGGTCGCCCTCGTGATTGTCGGAGGGCTTCTCGGATCGGCGATGATCGGCGTCTTTGCCGAGAGCGGGCCGCACGCCGCAGGCATCAATTTGCTCGCGCTCGTTGGCTTCGTCATCTCGAGCGTCTTCGGAATCTGGCTCGTCTGGGGCATTCTCCGCCACGGCCGGCTCTAGCTCGGAGACTCGGGCCGAGTCCGGGCCGGACAGCTGAGGAACGCTTGTCACGGATCCGCTGCAAAGAACATCTGGCGCCCAAGTGGGAGTCGGGCTACCGTCGGCGTCATGCCGAGCGCCGTCCTCGTCGCCGAACCCGAGCTTGAGATTCGCGAGTACCTGGGGCGCCAGCTGCGCGACGACGGCTTCGACGTTCTCGGCGCAGCACGCCGGAGCGAGGCGCTCGAGCTCGCCGAGCGGGCTCACCCGGACGTCGTGCTCCTTGCAGAGCTCGATCTTTGTCTTCGACTGCGGAGTGGCGAGCCGGGGCGCACGTGGGATCGAAACGTGCCGGTGATCCTGCTCGCTCAGTCGGCGGATCATGTCGATCGCGTGCGCGCTCTGGATCGCGGTGCCGACGACGTCATGGGCCGGCCCTTCGTGTACGACGAGCTGCTCGCACGAATCCGTGCGCTCCTGCGCCGAAGCTCCGTCGGTGCCGCCGACGTGCTCGTCGCGGGCGACCTCGTCATCGACAAGCGGACGCGACGCGTTTCGGTGCGCGACACGCTCGTCGTCCTCTCGGCGAAGGAGTTCGAGCTCCTCACGAGGCTCGCGGTGGAGCCGTATCGCGTTTTCACGAAGGAGGAGCTGCTACGGGAGGTCTGGGAATTCCGGGCTCTCGGGCGCACACGCACTTTGGAATCCCACGCCTCGCGGCTGCGGAAGAAGTTGCGAATCGCGGACGACGACCGCTACATCGTGAACGTGTGGGGCGTGGGGTACCGGCTGCTCGAGTGGTGAGATGCCCGCCTCGCCTTACCGCGCACCCTCGAGCTCGAGGAGCGTGATCTTCAGGTCGAGCCCACCCGCGTAGCCGACGAGGTCGCCGCCGGACCCGATGACCCGATGGCACGGCAAGACAATCGGAATGCGGTTTCGGTTCATCACGGTCCCGACTGCACGAGCTGCCCGCGGCCGCCCGACCGCGGCTGCCAGTGCGCCGTACGTCGTCGTCTCCCCGAACGGCACGCGCGCGAGCTCGTGGAGGACCGACACCGTGAATTGTGGAAGCGCGCGGAGATCTAGGGCGAGGTCGAACACGCGGCGCCGCCCGGCGAAGTACTCGTCGAGCTCGCGACGCGCCGCGTCAACCGACTTCGGCGAGCGGAGGACGGCAGGTCCGGCGATTCGGGCCAGTCGCTCGAGCTGATTGTCCGGGTCTGCCTCGAACGAGATGGCTGCGAGCCCACGAGTGGACGCGGCCACGAACAGCTGGCCGATCGGCGTGTCGACGACGTCAAAGCCCATATCGACCAAGTCGAGTGCGACCGCGGCTTCGCGGAAGCGACGGTCGAGGTCGGAAGAGACAGTCATGAGGATGCGCTCCTTCGCAGTCTGCGGATCCCCGTTGACGCGGCCTGACGCGCCGCATCCGGGGTCGACCCGAGCGCCGAGGCGATCTGGTCGTAGGACAGGTCGTAGCCGTAGCGAAGCACGACGGCGGCGCGTTCCTTCGGCGGCAGTCCGTCGGTCAGATCGGCGAGATCTTCGTATGCGGGCCGCGAGTCCTCGATGCCGGTTTCGACGAGTTCGGCACTCGGCCTCGATCGGCGAAGCGCGTCGAGTGCGACGTTCTGCGCGATCGTGAGCACCCAGGCCCGAAGATGCTCGCCGTGCTCGAGACGGCGATACGCCCTGAGCGCCCGAAGGAAGGTCTCCTGGAACGCGTCGTCGGCTCGATCGGTCCCCAGACGGCGCCGAAGCAAGCGGTGCACCTCGATGCGGTGCTGCTCGTAGAAGTGCTCGAACGGAGGAATCGTCACCGCGTGCATCATCGTCATCCAACGCACGGCGGCGCGCATTTGTGAGCATGCCCATATGAAGGTCGCCGTCGTCGGACATGTGGAGTGGATGAAGTTCGTTCCGGTTGAGCACGTGCCCGGCCCCGGCGAGATCGTCCATGCGGCGGAGTCCTGGGAGCAGGCGGCCGGAGGAGGGGTCGTCGCCGCCGTGCAGCTTGCCCGACTTGCCGACTCGGTGCGGTTCTTCACGGCGCTTGGCGCGGACGATCATGGAGAGCGTGCGAGGCTCGAGCTCGAGGAGCGCGGGATCGAGGTGCACGCGTCGGCTGCGGGCGCTCTGCAGAGGAGCGGAGTCACGTTCGTGGACGAGATGGGCGAGCGCACGATCACGACGATCGGCATGAAGCTCCATCCACGAGGTCACGACGACGCGCTTCCGTGGCACGAGCTTGCACTCTGCGACGCGGTGTATTTCTGCGCCGGAGACGCTGATGCGCTGCTGCTCGCCCGGCGGGCGCGCGTTCTGGTTGCAACCGCGCGCGAGCTGGCCACGCTACGGCAGGTCGCAGTCGAGCTCGATGCGCTCGTGGGCAGCGGGAAGGACGAGGCGGAGCTCTACCGGCCGGGCGATCTCGCCCCGGAGCCGCGCCTCGTCGTGACGACGTCGGGTGCCCTCGGCGGCTGGGCGCAGCCGGGAGGACCGTATTCGGCGGCTCCACTTCCACTGACGACGGTCGACTCGTACGGCGCCGGCGACTGCTTTGCTGCCGGTCTTGCCTTCGCCCTTGGTGCAGGGCTGGACGGGCTAGCGGCTCTCGACTTTGCCGCTCAGTGTGGCGCAGGCGCCCTCGCGGGCGCCGGGGTGCACGCCGAGCACGTTCCGCTTCCCTAAAGCTCCGGCGCCGAGTGGGGCGCAGGGGTTGCGCAGTGGGGGAAAGTGGAGTAAGGTGGGGCTCCGTGGGAAGACCACCCCGGACGCTTCGATGTTCTACGGAAAACACGAGCACACGGTCGACGAGAAGAACCGGCTCACGCTGCCGGCGAAGTTCCGCGATGCGCTGTCCGCCGGTGTCGTCCTCGCGCGCGGCATCGACCGGAACATCGACGTGTACCCGCGGGGGAGCTGGGACGCGAGCATCGCGCGAATCGCCGATCTGGACTCGCTCACGCGGGAAGCTCGCGAGATGAAGCGCTACCTGTTTGCGGGCGCCTCGGTCGCCGAGCTCGACAAGCAGGGGCGAGTGCTCGTTCCACCTGACCTCCTCACGCACGCAGGCCTCGGCAAGGACGTCGTCGTCGCCGGGGTGCACGACCACATCGAGATCTGGGACCGCACCCAGTGGGCGGGTCACGTAAGCGCGATCGAAGGGAGCGTTGGCGATGTTGCCGAACGTGCAGCAGACAGACGCAGCTGATCACGTCCCCGTGCTGGCCGAGGAGGTGCGCGAGCTTCTCTCCATCCAGCCGGGAGAGACGATCGTCGACGGGACATTTGGAGCAGGGGGCCATTCGCGCCTGCTCGCAGCAGATCTCCAGGGTAGCGGCAAGCTCATGGCAATCGATCGCGACCCGACCGCGCGCTCGTACTTCGACCGCGTCAAGGCGTCGACACGCGGCGTGCAGATGCGCTTCCTGCGCGGCGACTACGCCGTCGTCTTGTCGCAGCTCGCCGGGAACGGCGTCGGCGCCGACGCCGTTCTGCTCGACCTCGGTCTGAGCTCGATGCAGGTCGATCGGCCCGAGCGTGGCTTCTCGTATGCCACGGACGCTGCGCTGGACATGCGGATGGACACCTCCGATGAGCTCAGCGCGGCCGATGTCATCGCAACGTGGGACGAGCGGGAGCTCGAGAAGATCTTTCGCACGTACGGGGAAGAGCGATATGCGCGTCAGATAGCCCGCGGGATCGTTCGCCGTCGAAGCGAGAGCCCGATCGAGCGCACCGGGCAGCTGGTCGACGTCGTTCGCGCCTCGATTCCGGCTCCGGCTCGCTTCGGCGAAGGACATCCCGCGAAGCGCGTCTTTCAGGCTCTCCGGATCGAGGTCAATCACGAGCTCGAGTCTCTCGAGGCAGGCCTTCCGGCTGCGTTCGAGATGCTGCGGCCGGGCGGCCGGCTTCTGGTCATCAGCTTCCACTCGCTCGAGGACCGAATCGTCAAGCGCTTCCTTCGCGACCGCGCGCGCGGCTGTACCTGCCCGCCCGAATTCCCCATCTGTGTATGTGGACACGAGCCCGAACTGCGGATCCTCACGCCGAGGATCGTGCGGCCGTCGGCCCGTGAAGTCGATCACAACCCACGCGCGAGCTCTGCTCGGCTACGGGCGGCTGTCAAGATCTGATGTCAACCATTGCCCAAGGCACACGTGCCGGCCGCAGCGGCACGCGCACGCGCGGTGCGGCACGTCGGCGCTCGTGGGTCCTCGGGGGTGGCGTTCTGTGGATCGTCCTCTTCGCCGTGCTCCTAGCCGGCGTCGTCGCCGTCAACGTGACCGTGCTTCGGCTGAATCT
The DNA here is from genome assembly GCA_029865325.1 of Thermoleophilia bacterium. Lineage (GTDB taxonomy): Bacteria > Actinomycetota > Thermoleophilia > Gaiellales > Gaiellaceae > GMQP-bins7. The sequence goes on along the minus strand of JAOUHF010000004.1, from coordinate 18,330 downwards.
TCAGCTCGACCAGGCGGGCCGTGAGCGCACGGAGCTTCGAGCAGACGTCTCCCGGCTGCGCTCGCAGCTCTCGAGTGCGTCCGCCACGTCGAGAATCGATCGCTTGGCGCAGAAGGAGCTCGGGCTTGTGCCGGCGAAATCCGACGAGACGATCTACGTCCAACTCGGTCGGTGAAGCCAGCCGCGACGAACCGGCGCATCGTCCTTCTTGCGGGGGTGTTCGTGGCCCTCCTCGCCGCTGCGCTCGGTCGGGCGGTGTGGCTGCAGGCGGTGAAAGGGCCCGAGCTCGCGGCGATGGCGCTGCGCCAACATCGTGAGACGGTCGTTGTTCCGGCTGCGCGCGGGACGATCTTCGATCGCAACGGCGAGCCTCTCGCGATCGGCGAGCAGGCGACCACGGTGTACGCGAACCCTCGTCAGGTCGACCGCCCACGAGACCTGACGCTGGCTGCGGGCAAGGCGCTCGGCGTCGAGCCCGGCATCGTCTATCCGCAGCTCGTCGATCGCACACGAGGGTTCGTGTATGTGGCACGCAAGGCCGATCCGCTAAGGTCGAGGAGCTCGAGAAGCTGGGCTTCGCGGGGCTCGGTTTCTACCCCGAGGAGCTTCGGACCTATCCTCAGGGTCCGGTTGCGGCTCAGGTGCTCGGATTCGCCGGGCTCGACAACAAAGGCCTCGAGGGGCTCGAGCGCTCGCTCGAGACGGTGCTCGCCGGCCGGCCCGGAAGCCAGACCATCGTCAAGGATCCGTTCGGTCGGGCGCTCGATGTCGTCTCTACAAATCCGGAGACGCCGGGGAAGAATGTTCGCCTCACGATCGACCATCAGATTCAGGCGAACGCCGAGACCGTTCTTCAGGAGACCGTGCGCCGCTGGGGCGCACGGGCAGCGTCGGCCATCGTGATGGATCCCTATACGGGGTCGGTGCTGGCGATGGCAGTCGCGCCGCGTTTCAATGCGAACCGCTTTCCGACCACGCGCCCTGATCGTCGCCGCAATCGAGCGGTGACGGACACGTACGAGCCGGGCTCGACGTTCAAGCTCGTCACGGTCGCGGCGGCCCTCCAGGAGGGCATCGTGAACCCGTCTACCTCGTTCCGACTTGCGCCCTCGATCAAGGTTTCGGATCGCGTGATCCGAGAAGCCCACTCGCGCGGGACGCAGCGGCTGACGGTCAAGCAGATCGTGGAGTTCTCGTCCAACATCGGCACGATCACGATCGCGCAGAGACTCGGCGAAGGCCGGCTCGCGTCGTGGATCGATCGCTTCGGATTCGGTGAGACCACGGGAATCGACTTCCCGGGTGAGTCATCGGGCTTCGCGCTACCGCTCGACCAGTGGTCGGGGTCGACGATCGGAACCGTGCCGATCGGGCACGGGATCGCAGTGACGCCGATTCAGATGGCTCGCGCTTACGCAACCATCGCGAACGGAGGAGTGCTCGTGAGGCCTCACCTCATCGAGCGGGTCGACGGCCAGCCGATCGCGGCGCCGAAGACGCGCCGAGTCGTGTCGCGCCTGGTATCGGCCCAGATGCTGTCGATGCTTCGAGGCGTCGTTCTCGAAGGAACGGGAACCGAGGCCGCCATCCCCGGCTACACCGTCGCGGGCAAGACGGGCACTGCCGCGAAGATCGATTCGAACGGCCGCTACTCGACCTCTCGCTACGTCGCGTCGTTCGTGGGGCTCGTGCCCGCGACGAAGCCCCGGCTCGTGGTCATGGTCATGGTCGACGAGCCACGCGGGAGCATCTACGGCGGTGTGGTGGCTGCGCCGGCGTTCAGCGAGATCGCGCGCTTCAACCTGCAGCACCTCGAAGTGCCCCCGGACGCACCGCGAACGGCCACACGCCGCTAGCAAAGCACGGGTGCCGCGGCCGCGAAGCGGATGCCTCAAGGAAAGGCGCGGAGCGCCTTGTCGGCAAAGAGGACCAGGGAAAAGGGTCGGGAGGATCGGGAGGTTCTCCCAGCATCAACCAGACGCCGGAATCCGCGCGAGCGGAGTCCGTCCGCTGCGCAGTCAGTAGCCTTCCGCGGAGTGGATCTCGACGCGCTGATCCGGGCGCTCGCACCGAGCGACGTGACCGGAGCGCGGCCGGTCGAGATCGCCGACCTCGCATACGACACACGACGCGTGACGGCAGGCGCTCTCTACTTCTGCGTTCCGGGCGCGCGGGTCGACGGGCACGATCTCGCTTGGGAGGCGATCGAGCGTGGCGCGGCCGCTCTGGTCGTGGAGCGTCCGCTCGAAGTCAGCGTTCCACAACTGGTCGTCGCGGACTCGCGGGCGGCGATGGCGATTGCCGCAGACGCGTTCTTCGAGGAGCCGACGAAGGAGCTCGAGATCGCTGGAGTGACGGGGACCAACGGCAAGACCACCACTGCGATCCTGCTCCAGGCGATGCTCGACTCGCCAGGGCAGACTTCCGGGCTCGTGGGGACGATCCAGTGGATCGTCGGGGGCGAGCATCGCCCCGCGCCGTTCACGACCCCGGAAGCGATCGACCTCCAACGGCTCTTCCGAGAAATGCTCCAACAGGGCGATCGCAGCGCTGCAGTCGAGGCGTCCTCGCATGGATCGGCGTTCGGTCGTCTCGACCGCGTGCGCTTCGATGCGCTCGTCTTCACCAACTTGAGCCAGGACCACCTCGATCTGCACGGAACGATGGACGACTACTTCCAGGCAAAGCGCCGCCTGTTCACCGGGGCACAGCCTCCCCCCGCCGCCGTGAACATCGGCGACGACTGGGGCCGCCGGCTGGCGAGCGAGCTCGCCGACGTTCATCGGGCACCGCTCGTCACCTTCGGGCTCGACGACGATGCCGAGATTCGGCCCGAGGCGCTTGCGCTGTCGGCCCACGGAAGCCGCTTTCGCGCCGCAGGGATCGAGATCGACACGCCGCTCCGCGGGCTCTTCAACGTTGAGAACGTCCTGGGGGCGGTCGCCGCGGGGCTACTCCTCAACCTCGCCGAGGACGCGATCGCGGCCGGAATTGCCCGCGTGGCCGGCGTCCCTGGAAGATTCGAGGCCGTCGACGAAGGCCAGGACTTCTCCGTCATCGTCGACTACGCGCACACGCCCGACTCGCTCGAGACAGTGCTCCGCGCAGCGCGTGGGCTGGGAGATGGGCGCATCATCGTGGTCTTCGGAGCCGGGGGAGACCGCGACCGGGGGAAGCGCCCGCTGATGGGCCGGGTCGCCGTCGAGCTTGCTGATCACGTGATCGTCACGTCGGACAACCCCCGCTCGGAGGAGCCTGTCGCGATCATCGCGGATGTGCTCCAGGGAACCGGCGTCGACGTGGAGATGGATCCGGACCGGCGTGCAGCGATCGTGCGGGCGATCGGGATCGCCGAGCCTGGCGACGTCGTCGTCATCGCGGGCAAGGGGCACGAGCAGGGCCAGGAGGTCGCGGGCGTGATCCATCCCTTCGACGACCGCACGGTCGCGCGCGAGGCGCTCGCCGGGCCCGGCTCGTTCCGGTGACAGGCGAATGATCCCGCTCGCGTGGTCGGAGGTCGCCGAGCTCCGGCTCGGCACGCTGGAGGGTGGAGATCCGGGTCGGACGATCGTCGGGATCAAAGCCGACTCCCGTGAGGTGGGGCCGGACGATCTCTTCGTGGCGCTCAACGCCGGCGTCGGCTACGTCGAGGAGGCGCGTGCGCGTGGCGCGGCGACTCTCGTGCCGAAGGACCAGAAGGTCGCGCTCGCTGCGCTCGCTGCACTCGTCCGCAGAAAGAGCGACGCGCGCGTGGTCGCCGTCGTCGGTTCGGCGGGCAAGACGACCACGAAGGACATCCTCGGCCCCCTGTGCGCGCCACATGCGCCCACGATCTGGGCCGACAAGAGCCTTAACAACGAGATCGGACTGCCGCTGACGGTGTGCCGGCTGGAGCTCGACACCCGGATTCTCGTCACGGAGATGGGAATGCGCGGCCTCGGACAGATCGCCGCGCTGTGCGCGATTGCGCTACCCGAGATCGTCGTGGTGCCCCACATCGGTCCCGAGCACCTCGAACTTCTCGGTACCGTCGCGCGGGTGGCCGAAGCAAACGCCGAAGCCATCGCGTCACTTCCGCCCGGCGGCACCGCCGTGGTTCCCGCAAGGGCGTCTGAGCTCGCTCCGTACCTCGGGCGGGACGACATCGCCGTGCGGCGCTTCGACTCGGACGAGGTCGAACTCGAAGGCAGCACGGCGCGCTACTCGCTTGACGGTCGGATCGTCGAGCTCGAGCTTCCGTTCACGCAGCGCCACCACGCCGTCAACGCCCTGGCTGCCTTACACGCGTTCGCGGCGCTCGGGCTTCCGCTCGATCGCGCCTCGGCAGGCGCCGACGCCATTCGGCTCTCTCCTTGGCGAGGTGAGGAGACACTGCTTGCGGGTGGAGGTCTGCTGATCAACGACGCATACAACGCGAACCCCGACTCGATGCGCGCCGCGCTCGAGCATCTAGCGGAGCGCGCGGGGGCGCGTCGCCGCGTGGCGATCCTCGGAGAGATGGCGGAGCTCGGGGTGGAGTCGGATCGATACCACCGCGAGATCGGCGAGCTCGCCGCCCGCCTCCGCGTCGCGCTGATCGGAGTCGGAGAGCCGGCCAGGGCTTATGGGCCAGTAGTCTGCGTGGCTGGAGCCGAGGAGGCGCTCGACGCTGCCCGCACGATGGTGAAACCCGGCGACGCCGTTCTCGTAAAGGCCTCGCGAGTCGTCGGGCTCGAAGGCATCGCCGAGGAGATCACGAACTTCGCTCGAGCATGGTCCCCGTCCTGATCGCAGGCCTGCTCGCGATGGTCTCCGCCGTCGTGATCGGGCCGAAGTTCATCGAGATGCTGCGGGCGAGGAACCTTGGTCAGCAGATCCGGGCCGAGGGGCCGGCGGCGCACGTCGTCAAGCAGGGGACGCCGACGATGGGAGGGCTCCTCATCATCGCCTCGGCGGTCATTCCCTTCCTGGCGCTCTCGCAGTACACGGCGGAAGCATTGACGGTGCTCTTCATCACGCTCGGGTGCGCTGCGATCGGATTCGGCGACGATTACCTGAAGCTGCGCCGCCGGCACTCGCTCGGGCTCCCCGGGCGCTGGAAGATGGTGCTCCTCGTCGCTGTGACGGTGGGGGCCGCCCTGCTTCTACAGGAGACCCAGAGTTTCACGACATCGATCTACGTTCCCGTGGTCGGCTGGGACGTGAACCTGGGCGTTCTCTTCTATCCGTTTCTCTTCCTGGTGATCGCCGGAACCGTAAACGGCGCAAATCTCACCGACGGCATCGACGGTCTCGCTGCAGGCACGGCGACGATCATGCTCCTGACGTTTCTCGCGATCGCGGGGATTGCGTGGATTCGCTCGGGCGTCCCCGGTGACCGCAGCGAGGTGTACCTCGACATCGCCACGCTCGCGGCAGCGCTGATCGGAGGGACGATCGGCTTCCTCTGGTACAACGCCTTCCCGGCCGAGGTCTTCATGGGCGACACGGGCTCGATGGCCCTGGGGGGCGCGATCGCAGGGTTTGCGATCGTCACCGGGACGGAGATTCTCCTGCCGCTCATCGCGGGGATCTTCGTCATCGAAGTGCTGTCGCTGATCATCCAGGTGGTCAGCTTCAAGAGGACGGGGCGACGTGTCTTCCTGATGGCGCCGATCCACCACCACTTCGAGATGAAAGCGTGGTCGGAGACCAAGGTGATGGTTCGATTCTGGATCATCTGCGCGATCCTCTGCGCATCGGGGTTCACTCTCTTCTACGGCGACTTCCTTCAGTTCATCGAGCCTTGAACGCGACCCAGCTCTCCGGCAAACGCGTTCTCGTCGTGGGGCTTGCGCGCTCCGGGAACGCTGCGGCCGCCGTGCTCGTTGGCCGGGGTGCCGACGTGGTGGCGTTCGATCGCGACGAAGCCGTCGGAGTGGGGAGGCTCCTCGAGCTTGGCGTCGAAGTTCACACGGGACGCGAGGAGGAGAAGCTGCTACAGGGGACAGATCTCGTCGTGAAGAGCCCGGGTGTCCCGGGCGAGACGCGGCTCGTCGCCGGCGCCCGCCGGCGCGGCATCCCCGTTTGGAGCGAGGTCGAGCTCGGTGCACAGCTCCTCCCGAACCCACTCCTCGGAGTGACCGGGACGAACGGCAAGACGACGACGAGTGAGCTTCTCGGGGAGGTGTTTCGGGCAGCGGATCGGCCCGTCGAAGTTGCCGGGAATGTCGGTCGTCCGCTCACGTCCCTCGTCGGCGTGGCTCGGCCCGATACCTGGATCGTCTGTGAGCTCTCGTCGTTCCAGCTCGAGGACGTCGAGACCCTCAATCCCGAGATCGGCATTCTCCTCAACCTCGAGCCCGATCATCTGGATCGTCACGGCTCGCTCGAGTCCTATAGCGACGCCAAGCTGCGCATCTTCGAGCGCCAGTCGAGTGAAGACACGGCAGTCGTTCCACGCGGCTTCGGCACCGTTCCCGGCGCCGGCCGCCGGGCGGAGTTCGACGCGGCCGACGAGCTCCCCGCCGAGCCGCTGATCCCGGGCTCGCACAACCGCGAGAACGCAGCGGCCGCGACCGTCGCAGCGCGTGCTGCCGGGATCCCCGACGAGGCGATCGCGAAGGGCCTTCGCACGTTCCCCGGTGTTCCCCACCGGATCGAGCTCGTCCGCGAGCTTCGGGGCGTGCGCTACGTCAACGACTCGAAGGCCACGAACGTCGCCGCAGCGTTACGCGCGCTCGCATCGTTCCCCGGGTCTCGGCTGCACGTCATCCTCGGCGGGCGAGGGAAAGCGGAGTCGTACGAGTCTCTCGCCGCCGCGTTCGGATCGGGCGATCGCGGATATCTCATCGGTGAGAGTGCACAAGAGATCGCCGACGCCTTCGGCTCGGCAGGCGTTTCATACAGCGCTGCGGGCAGCCTCGTAGTGGCTCTCGCGGAGGCGACGGCGAGCGCCCGAGCCGGCGATGTCGTGCTCCTCTCGCCGGCGTGCGCGAGCTTCGACCAGTTCGAAGACTTTGAGGCCCGAGGCGACGAGTTCCGCCGGCTCGTGGAGGCGCTCTCGTGACGAGAGATGGGCACTTCGACCAGCGGCTCCTCGCGTTCGTCACGTTGGGTCTCGTCGCGTTCGGGCTCGTGATGGTCTACAGCGCGACCTCGGCGTCGGCGACTCTCGGCAACGGCGATCCGATGAGCTACCTCAAGCGGCAGGCCGTGTACGCACTCATCGGCGTGGCCGTATTGGTGGCGGCCGCCCGCTTCGACTACCACCGCCTCCGGTTCATCGCGCCGCCGCTCCTCCTCATCGCTTTGGGTCTCTGTGTCGCCGTGCTCGTTCTCGGCCCACAGATCAACGGCGCGCGACGCTGGTTCCTGCTCGGGCCCGCCAGCTTCCAGCCGTCCGAGCTCGCCAAGCTCGCGCTGTGTCTGTTCGCTGCCGTGTATCTCGCGCGGCGACGAGCTCCACGAACGTTGGGTGAGCTCATCAAGCCGCTCGGACTGCTCACCGCGATCTTCTGCGGCCTGATCCTCCTGGAGCCTGATCTCGGAACGACCGTCTCCCTGTGCGGGATGATGCTTGCTGTCTTTCTTGTAGCCGGCGTGCCTTTCCGGCTGCTCGTGGCAGCGTCGGTTCTCGCCGCCGGCGTGGGTCTCCTCGCGATCTGGGTCGAGCCCTATCGCCGCGCGCGAGTGTTCAGCTTCCTCGATCCCTGGAGCGATGCTCAGGGGTCCGGATTCCAGATCGTCCAGGCGATGATCGGCATCGGGTCGGGAGGATTCACCGGAGCGGGTCTTGGCGAGGGCGTGGGCAAGATCTCGTACCTGCCCGAGGCGCACACCGACATGATCTTCGCCGTCATCGGAGAAGAGCTCGGCCTCCTTGGGTCAGTGCTCGTCATCGGCGCCTTCGCTGTGTTCGCAGTGGCGGGGTTTCGCATCGCGCTTCGCTGTCGCGACCCCTTCGGCAAGCTGCTCGCGGCAGGGCTCACAGCGCTCATCTGCGGACAGGCTGCGATCAACCTCGCCGCCGTTCTCGGCATCGCACCTTTGACCGGGGTTCCGCTTCCGTTCGTCTCCTACGGCGGGTCAAGTCTCGTTGTGCTCCTCGCCGGGGTAGGGATTCTCCTTAACATCGCCGTGAATGGAACCGTCGTCCAAGCTCGCGTGCCTGATCGCAGCGGGCGGAACAGCAGGGCACGTCCGGCCAGCGCTCGCGGTCGCCGAAGCGTTGCGCGCACGCGGAGTGACGGTGACGTTCGCCGGGTCGCCAGGTCCCGTCGAGTCGCATCTGGTTCCTGAAGCGGGCTTCGAGCTCGACACGTTCCCCATTTCGGGGTTTCCCCGAAGGCTCGGTCTCGACCTCCTGCACGCTCTCATTCGCGCAGCTCGCGCTCCGTTTGCCTGCAGCGGCATCCTCGAACGCCGCCGTCCCGACGTCGTCCTTGGAGCGGGGGGCTACGTCGCTGGGCCGATGGTGCTCGCCGCGCGCTTGCGCCGGATGCCGACCGCACTCACCGAAGCGGACGCGCACCTCGGGCTCGCCAACCGGCTTGCAGCGCCGTTTGCGCACAAGGTGTTCCTCTCCTACTCGATTCCTGGCCGCGACGGCGCGAAGTACGTCGTCACGGGGAGGCCGATTCCCACGGCCCATCTCGACGCCGATCGCGCGGCTGGTCGGGTGCGCTTCGGACTCCCAGCCGACGGTCCTGTCCTCGCCGTGTTCGGGGGGCTGGCGGGAGCGCAGGCTCTGAACGAGTTCGCAGTCGACGTGTTCGGTGAGACCGGGCCCGCCGTGCTGCACGTTTCCGGCGAGAGAGACTATGAGGCGCTGCGCCCGAAGGTGAAGCGCCCGGACTACGTCCTGCTTTCGACGACCGACCACTTCGGCGAAGCACTTGCCGTTGCCGATCTCGCAATCTCGCGGGCGGGGGGAACGGTGTGGGAGCTCGCCGCCGCGGGGACGCCCTCCATCCTCGTTCCGTACCCGTATGCGACGGCTGATCACCAAACCGTCAACGCGCAGCACTTCGAGCGCGGTGGCGGCGCGATTGCCCTCGACCAGAGCGATCTTTCGCGTGCCCCTCAGCTCGTCGTCGAGTTGCTCGGGGACCCCGAGCGCCTACGCAGCATGCGAGACGCAATGCGCACGCTCGCGCGGCCGCACGCCGCCGAGACGATCGCCGACGAGCTCGTGGCACTCGCATCGGGACGGAGCACTCATCGTGCCAAGTAACAGTCTGGTGCTTGAACGATGGATGGCGACTTGACCGGGAGCTCGAAACCACTCGCCGGGCGGCGCTTCTACTTTGTCGGGATCGGCGGCGCTGGGCTGTCCGCGTACGCCAACTTCTCGCGTGCGTGGGGTGCCGACGTGCGTGGGTGGGAGGCGCGAGACACGATCTTTCTCGAAGCGCTGAACAGCATCGACGTCGATCTTGGTGGTGACCCCGAACCTCCTGCGGACTTCGAAGTCGTGGTGTCGACCGCGCACATCGGCCGGATCGAGGGTCGGTCGCGCGCAGAGTTTCTCACCGAGCTCGTCGCTCTCCGACGGTCGATCGTCGTCGGCGGCGCACACGGAAAGACGACAACGGCGGCGATGATCGCGTACGTCCTCAAGGAGCTCGGCGAGGATCCGTCCTGGATCATCGGCGGGGTCGTTCCGCAGCTCGGCGGCAATGCAGGCACCGGTGCGGGATGGCTCGTCGTCGAAGGCGACGAGTCCGACCGCTCGATCGCGCTTCTTCGTCCGGACATCGCGGCCGTGACGAACATCGAGCTCGACCACCACGCGACGTACGGGTCGGAGGACGAGCTTGGCGCGTTCTTCGAGGAGTGGTTGATGGCGGCTCCGCTCACCGTTCGTGGCTGGGAGCTCGACGCCGCCAATCTCGAGCTGGCAGTGCCGGGAGACCACAACCGCAGGAACGCGGCTACCGCGGTCGCGGTCCTCGAGCTCGCAGGCGTCGCGCCCGCGGACGCGGAGCGCGTGATCGTCGAGTTCGCGGGAGTGAATCGGCGGTTTGAGCTCGTCGGCGAGCGCGGTGGCGTTCGCGTGATCGACGACTATGCCCATAATCCAACCGAGATCGCTGCGACGCTTCAGACGGCTCGAGACGTGACCAGGAGGCGCCTTATCGCCGTGTATCAACCGCACGTCTACGAGAGAACGCGCCAGCTCGCACGAGAACTAGGGGCTTCGCTGGGTCTCGCAGACGCGGCCGTCGTCACCGATGTGATCGACGGGCGTGACGCACCGATCCTCGGTGTCTCCGGCAAGCTCGTCCTGGACAACGTGGCTCCGGGCGTTCGTCGGGGTTGGGCGCCGTCGTTGGACGACGCCTGCGCGCTCGCCCTTGACTGGGCGAGGCGCGGCGACGTTGTCGTCACGCTAGGCGTCGGAGAGCCGTGGCGAATCGCGCACTCGATCGTCCAAGGGCTGCCCGAATAGTGGTGCCGATCGAGCACGGCGTTCCGCTTGCGCGTCTCACGACGATAGGAACGGGCGGTCCTGCTCGTGCTCTGGCGCGGCCCAGAACACTTCCCGAGCTCGCGGAAGCACTTCGCTTTGCGGAGGGCGAGGACCTGGAGATCCTCGTCGTCGGGCTCGGATCGAACATGTTGGCGGCCGACGACGGTGTCGATGCACTTGTGGTGCGCCTCGAAGGCGAGCTCGCGGGGGTGGAGACGGGCGACGGACTTCTAGCCGCGGGCGGCGGGGCTGCGAACGCGGTGTGCCTCCACCGAGCACGCGACGCCGGGCTCGGTGGCTTCGAGTTCGCTTGCGCGATCCCTGGGACAGCGGGAGGCGGCGTGCGGATGAATGCGGGTGCGTACGGGCGCGACTGGTCGGACGTCCTCGTCCGAGCGCTCATTGCCACGGCAGGCGGCGAGAGCTGGCTCTCGCGGGAGGATCTCGGCCTCGCCTACCGTCATTCGTCGATCACCTCCGGACATGTCGTCGCAAGAGTCGAATACCGGCTCGAGCCGCGCCCACCAGCCGACGTCAAGGAGACGATCGCGGAGCTCGTCGCTCGGCGGAAGGCCACACAGCCGACGAACAGGCGCACGTTCGGGAGCGTCTTCAAGAATCCCGCCGGCGAGATCGGCGCGGGACGGATGCTCGAGCTCTGCGGTCTCAAGGGTCATCGGGTTGGAGGCGCAGTCATATCGCCGAAGCACTCGAACTTCATCGAGAACGCGGGAGGCGCGACGAGCGCCGATTGCATTGCGCTGATGGTCGAGGCGCGACGGCGTGCGCGGGAGCAGTTCGGTGTCGAGCTCGAGCGCGAGGTCGTCTTCGCCGGCGCGCTCGAGCTTCCGTCGGCCACGTAGGAAGCGCGCGCCGCACGGCGAATCCCGCCGCATGGCCGGGGGACGAACCGAGCGCGGATCGCGCCGGCATGCGCGTGCGGCAAGCGTCGTCGTCCCGTTTCCGCGCGGCGCGGCGGGTGATCGCCTGCATCTCGCTCGGTTCGTTCCCTCCGGCCTGTCGCTTCTCGCCACCTTCGCCGTCGTCGTGGGCGCTCTCCTCGTCTACTGGGGTGCTTATGCCTCGTCGGTGTTCGCCGTCGATCGAGTCGAGGTGATCGGGGCGTCTCCCGAGATCGCGCGCCAGATCGAGGCAGCAACAAAGGATGTGCTGGGAACGAGCCTGGTTGCAGTCGATACCGACGGAGTCGAAGGCACCCTTCGTGCACTCCCGTCGGTCGCAGGTGTCTCGGTGGATCGGGCATTTCCGCACTCGCTCGTCGTCAAGATCGCACCGGAGCGGGCGGTTGCCGTCGCGCGGCGCGGTCACTCCTCGTGGCTCGTGACGGGGGCGGGCAAGGTGATTCGGGAGATCGAGACGGGCTCGGAGCGGACGTACCCGCGAATCTGGCTCACGCGGGAAGTCGCGGTCAACCTCGGGGGAACGCTTCCGGCGAGCTACACACCCGCCACGAAGGCGCTTGCTTCCGCTACGGAGGAGAAGTTCCCGCGGCGAGTCAAGGCCGTGCGCGCGATGGGCGACGAGCTCACGCTCGTCCTGCGTCACGGGCCTGAGATCCGGCTCGGCAAGGCGACCGACCTTGGCCTCAAGGTGGCGGTCGCGGCAGCGGTGTTCCGACTCGTCGAGAGCGGCGCGACCTACATCGACGTAAGCGTTCCCGAGCGTCCTGTCTCTGGTACGTAGATTAAGTCTCAGGTTGAGGTTAAATGTTTGACGCCAGAAAACCGTTGACAACGTTCTGCAGGAGCCGTACTCTCGAAGGCGAAGGGTGCTTCCGCAATCGCACGTTCAATGCGAGCTTCAGCCTGAGGTGGGTTGAGACATGAGCAATCAGTTAGGTAGCTATCTCGCCGTGATCAAGGTCGTAGGGATCGGTGGCGGGGGTTCGAACGCGGTGACTCGGATGGTCGAGGCAGGTGTCTCGGGCGTGGAGTTCGTCGCCGTGAACACGGATGCACAGGCCCTCCTGATGATGGAGGCCGACGTCAAGATCCACATCGGCTCGAAGGCAACCCGCGGCCTGGGGGCCGGCGCCGACCCGCGCGTAGGGATCGCCGCCGCGCAGGAGAGCCGGGATGAGTTGAAGGAGGCGCTCAAAGGGGCAGACATGATCTTCGTCACCGCAGGCGAGGGCGGTGGCACCGGCACGGGCGGAGCGCCTGTCGTTGCTGAGATCGGCAAGGAACTCGGTGCGCTCACGGTCGGGGTCGTCACGCGGCCGTTCGCGTTCGAGGGTCGACTGCGGGCAGATCAGGCCGAGCAGGGAATCCAGACGCTTCGCGACAACGTCGACACGCTCATCGTCATCGAGAACGACCGCTTGCTGCAGGTCGTCGAGCGCTCGACGCCCGTCACGGAGGCCTTCCGCATGGTGGACGACATCCTGCGCCAAGGCGTGCAGGGCATCACCGACCTCATTACCGTTCCCGGTCTCATCAACCTCGACTTCGCCGACGTGCGCACGATCATGCGGGATGCCGGCTCCGCCCTGATGGGCATCGGCGTGGCGCGAGGGGACAATCGCGCAATCGATGCGGCGAAGGCTGCGATCTCTTCGCCGCTCCTCGAGACCTCCCTCGACGGCGCCACCGGAGTCCTGCTGAACATCACGGGGGGTCCGGACCTGGGCCTGGCGGAGGTTGACGAAGCCGCCCAGGTCGTGACCAGCGCGGCGGACTCGAACGCGAACGTGATCTTCGGCGCAGTCATCGACGAGGCTATGGGAGATGACGTGCGGGTGACGGCGATCGCGACGGGCTTCGGCGGCCGTCCGCGCCGACGCCGAGTCGAGGCGTCGATCGAGACATCGTCCGAGCGCCCGGTCTTCCATGCGCCCAGCGTCAGCGACGTCGAGATCGATATTCCCAGCTTCCTGAAAGAGGACTAGTGCCTTGCGCGACCGGAATCCCGCGCGAGCGGATCCCGGTTGCGCGAATCCCAGAAGGCATCCGCTTCGGTGGCTGCGGCGTGGCTCACCTTCGACGGCTGAGGGGATCCTGTCGGCGGTAGAGTCGCGGCGGTGGAAGCCACGCTGAAGCGCACTCCGCTTTTCGAGCGCCATGTGGGGCTTGGCGCGCGCATGGTGCCGTTTGCGGGCTTCGAGATGCCGGTGCAGTACGAGGGTGTCATCCCCGAGCACCGAGCTGTTCGAGGCGACTGCGGCGTGTTCGACGTCTCCCACATGGGCGAGCTCCACGTCGACGGTCCAACCGCGCAGGCATTCCTCCAGGCCATGCTCTCGAACGACGTCGATCGGGTCGGGGACGGCCAGGCCCAGTACACGCTGCTGACAAACGAGCAGGGCGGAATCGTCGACGATCTGATCGTCTATCGCTTCGCTCACGGCCAGTTCCTTCTCGTCGTGAACGCGTCCAACAGGGAGGCAGCCTTTGCCTGGCTCAAGGACCGCGAGCCCCGAGGCGCTGAAGTGCGTGACGCGTCCGATGAGTACGGGCTCCTCGCCGTACAAGGGCCGCGGGCGCTCGGGCGCCTCGGGCTCCTTGAGGCTCCCGCGTTCACGCATGACATGGGCGAGATCGACGGCATCGAGGTGCTGATTTCCCGGACCGGGTACACGGGGGAGAGAGGTGTCGAGCTGTGCTGCGCTGCGGACGAAACACCCGCGCTCTGGGACGCGGTCCTCGCCCGAGGTGCCGTTCCCTGTGGTCTGGGTGCGCGAGACACGCTTCGACTCGAAGTTTGCTACCCGCTGCACGGGAACGACATCGGTCCGGAAACGGATTCGATCTCGGCCGGTCTCGGCTGGGCCTGCGCTCTCGCCACGGAGTTCACCGGTGTCGACGTCCTGCGCCGAACACGCGATGAAGGTCCTACCCGGAGACTCGTGCCCTTCGTACTGGAGGAGCGAGCGGTTCCCCGACAAGGGATGCCGATCGAAGGTGGCGGCGAGGTGACCTCCGGCACGCATTCGCCGATGCTCGACGTGGGTATCGGGATGGGGTACCTCCCGAGCGAAGCGGCGACGCCGGGTAACGACATCGTGATCGATGTCCGGGGCAAGCCGAAGCGAGCCCGTGTCGTCAAGAAGCCGATCTATCGGAGGGAGACGTAGATGCCAGCTGCCGAGAGCTATCCCGAGGAACTCAAGTACCACCCAGAACACGACTGGGCGCGGATCGACGGCGACGACGCCACGCTCGGAGTCACGTGGTTTGCACAGGACGCGCTCGGCGAGCTCGTGCACTACGAGGCACCCGTCGTCGGCTCGACTGTGGCCAAGGACGAGTCCTACGGCGAGGTCGAGTCCGTCAAGGCGGTCTCGGACATCGTTGCGCCTCTCTCGGGCGAAGTTCTCGAGGTGAACCAGAAGGCCATCGACGAGCCCGAGATCGTCAATGACGACCCCTACGACGAGGGCTGGCTGATTCGAATTCGCATGTCCGATCCAGGTGAGGTCGCCGGCTTGATGGACGCGGCCGCCTACCGCGTGCACATCGCCGACCAGTGAGCTACTTGTCTCTCACCGACGCCGACCGCGACGAGATGCTCGCGGCGATCGGCGTCGATTCCGTCGACGAGCTTTTCGAGCAGATCCCGGCGGGCGTTCGCCTGGACCGCGAGCTCGACGTGCCGCCGGCCTTGGGCGAGGTCGAGCTCACGCGACACATCGAGGAGCTCGCCGCGCGAAACGTCCATACAGGCGCGGAGCTCTCGTTCCTCGGCGCGGGCATCTACGACCATTACGTTCCCTCCGTCGCCGACGTCGTGCTCTCCCGCGGCGAGTTCCTCACGGCGTACACGCCGTACCAGCCGGAGATGAGCCAGGGCACGCTGCAGGCGATCTTCGAGTACCAGACCGTGATCTGCGAGCTGACGGGCATGGACGTGTCGAATGCGTCCGGGTACGACGGGTGCACAGTCGCGGCAGACGCCTGCTTTGTCGCTCGGCACGTGTCCGACCGCAGGAAGATCGTTCTCGCCGAAGCGCTCAATCCCCAGGTGCGCGAGGTGGTCGAGACCTACGCGCCGGGATTCGGCTTCGAGGTCGTCGAGGTCCCGCACACGAACGGGACGACTGATCCCGACCGGATCGCCGAGGCCGCACAGGACGCCGCGGCGGTTCTCTTCCAGCAGCCGAACTTCCTCGGGTGCCTCGAGCCCGCGCCCGATCTCGCCGAGGCGGCGAACGAAGCCGGTGCTCTCTCGATCGCGCACGTCGATCTCATGTCGCTCGGCGTCCTCGAGGCCCCAGGGGCGTACGGATGCTCGATCGCGCTCGGAGAAGGCCAGTCGGCCGGCAACTGGCAGTCGTACGGGGGACCTCACTACGGTTTCCTCGCCTCGCATGGGGACTTCGTGCGCCGCATGCCAGGTCGCATCGTGGGTGAGACGGTCGACGCGGACGGTCGACGTGCGTTCGTGCTCACGCTGCAGACGCGCGAACAGCACATCCGTCGCGAGAAGGCCACGTCGAACATCACCACGAACCAGACGCTTCTCGCTCTCGCAGGTCTTGCGACGCTCTCGTGGCTCGGGCCCGACGGGCTCCGCGAGGTGGGGGAGACCTGCCTCGCGCTCGCCCAATACGCGCGTGAGCGAATTCCGCTCGAGCCCGCGTTTGCAGCATCCTCGTTCAAGGAGGTGGCATTCCGGACGCCGCTCCCGGCGCGCGAGGTGATCCGGCGCGCACGCGAGCACGGCGTTCACCCGGGGTATGCGGTCGGGCGCGACTACGAGGGAATGGACGACGTGCTTCTCGTCGCGGTCACCGAGAAGCGCACGGTCGAGGACATCGATCGCCTCGCTTCCGTGCTCGAGGACGTGTGCAGATGAGCGTTGAGCCAGATCGGACCTGGAGAGACACCCCACTCATCTTCGAACGGTCTCGCACGGGACGTAGGGCTGGGCGCCCGCCGATCCCCGATCTCCCCACGCCGGACGTCCCGGAGTCGCTTCGCCGCGCTCGTCCGCCGCGGCTGCCCGAACTGTCCGAGCCCGAGATCGTGCGCCACTTCACCGCACTCGCCGACCGAACGTTCGGCGTCGACACGGGCTTCTATCCGCTCGGCTCGTGCACGATGAAGCACAACCCTCGCGTGAACGAGCGACTCGCCTCTCTCCCGGGCTTCCGCGACCTTCACCCGTACCAGGATGACGACGGGGCTCAGGGAGCACTCGAGTTGATGTGGCGGCTCCAGGAGATGCTCGCGGAGATTGCAGGCCTTCCGGCCGTCACCCTGCAGCCCGCCGCCGGCTCACAGGGCGAGCTGACCGGCCTCATGCTCATGCGCGCGTACTTCGCGGATCGTGGAGAGGATCGCGACACGATCATCACGGCCGACACGGCGCACGGGACGAACCCGGCGAGCGTGACGATGGCCGGATTCAAGCTCGAGAAGGTCGAGACGGACGCGCGCGGAAACCTGGACCTCGAGGATCTTCGAGCCAAGGTGAACGACCGAACCGCAGGGCTCATGCTCACGAATCCCTCGACGCTCGGTCTCTTCGACGAGGGCATCGAGGCGGTCGCCGAGATCTTCCACGACGCCGGGGCGCTTCTCTACTACGACGGTGCGAATCTCAACGCCGTCGTTGGGATCTCGCGCCCGGGCGACATGGGCTTCGACATCGTCCACTACAACCTGCACAAGACGTTCTCGCAGCCGCACGGCGGGGGTGGCCCTGGCGGCGGTCCGGTGGCGGTGCGCGAGAGCATCGAGCCGTACCTTCCGGCTCCTACCGTCGTCCGGGACGGCGACGCCTTTCGACTCGATCACGACCGACCCAAGTCGATCGGGCGGGTTCGCGGCTTCGCCGGTCCGTTCGGGGTCTTTGTGCGGTCGTATGCGTACATGCGCGCGTACGGGCCTGGCCTCAAGGAGATGTCGGAGGTCGCGGTGCTGAATGCCAACTACGTTCTCGCGCGACTTCGAGACGTCTACGACCTCCCGTACGACCGCCACTGCATGCACGAGTTCGTCCTCTCCGCGAGGAACCTCAAGCGCGAGCACGGGATCACGGCGCTCGACGTCGCGAAGCGGCTCATGGACTACGGGATCCACCCGCCGACGATCTACTTCCCGCTCGTCGTCCCCGAGGCGCTCATGATCGAGCCGACGGAGACGGAGCCGAAGGAGCGCCTCGACGGGTTCGTGGATGCGATGCGGCGGATCGCCGAGGAGGCTGCCGAGTCTCCCGAGGTGCTGAAGGAGGCGCCCCACGGTCGGCCGGTGCGGAGGCTCGACGAGGTGCGCGCAGCGAAGCAGCCGATTCTCCGCTACCTCTTCGACGAGCACCCGGTGCGGGTCGACGCGACGTAGCACGACCGAGGCCAGGGTAGCCCGGGGTTGCCGGCTGGACCTCTATGGAACGGGCAACGGTCCCTCGGGCGGCTCCCAGAGCTCGACGCGGTTCCCCTCGGGATCCCAGCACCAGCCGAAGCGGCCGAACTCGTGCTCCTCGACGTGCTCGTCGACCGTGACGCCGGCCCTTCGCAGCTGTTCGAGCATCGCGTCGAGATCACCGACGGTGTAGTTGACCATCAGCTCTCTCTCGGCCGGCCAGTACGTCGTGTCACTCGGGAACGGCACCCAGTGAGTGTTGCGCGACTCGGGGAAGATGACGAGATCTTCGTTCCCGACCGGGGCTCCGAGGATCTCCCGGTACCAGGCGAGGAGGGTCTTCGGATCGCGCGCCCGGAAGAACACTCCGCCGATCCCGGTCACGCGCTCCATCAACGGGCACTCGCCAGTTGCCCGCAGGCCGCCTCGATGTCGCGGCCGCGTGTAAGTCGCACCGTCGCCGGAATGCGTGCTCGGTCGAGGACAGCTTTGAAGGACTCGATCGCCGGACGCGAGGATCCTTCGTATTTGCCTGTCGGGTTGTAGGGGATGAGGTTGACCTTGAACGACCGCGCG
>JAOUHF010000156.1 GCA_029865325.1 Thermoleophilia bacterium | reverse complement strand
CGAGCGGGATAACGTGCACGCGCGCGGGATCGAGGTCGAGCAACTCGAGGGCGCGCGCACGCACGAACTCGCTCGTGACGATGACGATGGTTGCGCTGCGCGCGGCCCGGTCGTACGCGATGCTGCGAAACGATCGTCGAGCACGGCCGAAGAACTCGGGAAGGTCGCGATGCTGGATGTCGTGGAGCGTCACGACCGTCGGCGCCTTCGTTCGCGGAATGGGGACGGTCAGCGCGTAGTGGACGACATCGAGGGCGGCTACTTTGGCTCCGACCCCCTTCGTGCGGCGCGCCGAGAACGCCATCGCGGCGATGCGGGACGGGCCGCGCCGCGCGATCGGAGGATCGGAAACCTCGATCGCGGGCAGTCCTTCGGCTGCGTCCTTCGCGTGAGCGGGGACGAGCACGGAGTAGTCCAGCGTCCCGACTCGCGAGAGCGCCCGAACGAGTTGGCGCGCGTACGTCTCCGAGCCACCGAGGTCGTTCGGCGCGAGCGTGAGCAAGGAGATTCCGACGCGCATCAGATGGTTGACCGTTCGTTGCCGTCGATGCGGGGATGGCTGAGACCAAGCCGGGGACGCCGCTCGGCCGAGCGCGTATCGGGAATACGGGCGAGGACGGGCGGCGTCAGCCGGCCTCGTGTCTCAGCCACCAGTCGCGCGACGAGGAACTGCCGGTCGGCCATCTCACCCTCGATCCTACTGGGCCGGTCCTACGGCCCGGCTAGAATGCCGCGATGCCCTCTGATAGAGCCGAAAATGGCGAATCTGCAGGGGTTTCGGTCGACGTAGAACAGCTCTTCCGAGCGCTTAAGGAGGAGGTGCGGCGATCCGGGGCCGACCCCGGCGCCGGATCGGGGAGCGACGAGGAGCGCCGCGCGGCGCGCGCTGAGGCCGAGCGGCTCTGGCCGGTCTCGGCTGATCGCTCGCTACGCCTGCGACCGGGCGTGCGCGGAGGGCTCGGAACGCCGGTCAAGGCCGTGCTCCGGAAGCTCATGCGCTGGTACGTCGAGCCGCTCGCATACGACCAGCGCTCCTTCAACGCCGCGGCGCTGCGCTTGATCGACGATCTCCAAGAGCAGGTCGATCGCCTCCAGGCCGAGGTCGAGGCGCTCCGCGCCGAAAAGCCGTGAACGTCGCTGTCCTGCGGCCGCAGGTGCCGTTCGCCCGAGGTGGGGCCGAGATCTTCACGGATCGGCTCGTCGACGAGCTGCGCGCGCGCGGCCACGACGCGGATCTCGTCAGCGTTCCGTTCAAGTGGTACCCCGGCGCACGTGTGCTTACGCAGGCGTTCCTGTGGCGGATGCTCGACCTCGACGAGGCGGACGGCAAGCGGATCGACATCGTCGTCGCCACGAAGTTTCCGTCGTACCTCGTTCGCCACGCCGACAAGCGCGTGTGGCTCGTCCATCAGTTCCGCCAGGCGTACGACCTCGACGGCACCGAGTTGGGGCAGTTCGGCGACTCGCCCGAGGACCGCGCGATCCGCCGGAAGGTGCAGGCGCTCGACCGGGTTGCCCTCGGCGAGGCCACTCGGCTCTTCGCCATCTCGCGCAACGTCGCCGGCCGGCTCGAGTCCTCCACGGGGCTCCAGGCCGAGGTCTTGCCTCATCCGCCCCAGGGACTCGAGTTCCGCTGCGACGGGTACGGCGACTTTGTCCTCTCCGTGAATCGCCTCGACCGTGCGAAGCGGATCGATCTCCTGCTCGAGGCGGCGGCGCTCGACACTGGGCTCCAGATCGTCATCGCCGGCGACGGACCGGATCGCGGGCGACTGGAGCAGATAGCGCGCGACCGCGGGCTCGACGGCCGCGCCCGCTTTGCCGGTCGGGTCTCCGAGCAGGAGCTGGCCGACCTCTACGCCCGGTGTCTCGCCGTCTACTACGCGCCGGTGGACGAGGACTACGGAATGGTCCCGCTCGAGGCGTTCCTGTCGGAGAAGCCAGTCCTCACCACGACGGACGCGGGCGGTCCCCTCGAGGTCGTGACCGACGGCGCCACCGGGCTGGTCGTGTCCCCCGACGCGGGAGAGCTCGCCCGCGCGGCCGGCTGGCTCCGCGAGCATCGAGACGACGCAGCCACCTACGGCCGCGCAGGCCAGATCCTCGCGGCCGAGGTCACCTGGGATCGTGCGATCGGGAGGCTGCTGGCATGAAGGTCGCGTATTTCTCGCCGATGCCGCCGGAGCGGAGCGGCATCGCCGACTACAGCGCGCTCCTCCTTCCCGCGCTCGGTGAGCGACTCGACGTTTCAGTGGTAAAACGCGGGCGCAAGAGGGCTCCGCGGGGAACCGACGTCTCGCTCTATCACGTCGGCAACAACCCAGATGCACACGGATGGATCGTCGACGCTCTGCGCAGGGAGCCGGGCGTCGTCGTTCTCCACGACTACGTCCTGCATCATCTCGTCGCCGGCATGACGGTCGGCCGGCGCGACGGGCACGGCTACCTCGACGCGATGGAGCGCGAGTATGGAGTCGTCGGTCGACTTCTCGCACACGGTGTCCTCGACAAGCGCATTCCTCCGCTCTGGGAGTCTCGTCCGGCGGACTTCCCCCTCGCATCGTTCGTCCTCGAGCACGCGACGGGATTGATCGTCCATTCCCGCACGGTCTCCGAGCTCGTTCGTGCATCGGGTTTCGCGGGGCCTGTCTGGGTCGTGCCGCATCCTGCGTGGCCGGTTCACGAGATCGCACCCGTCCGCGTCGCACCCGGCCCCGTCATCGGCTGCTTCGGGGTCGTGAATGCGAGCAAGCGCATTCCCGAGCTTCTCCGCGCGACGGCCGCGGTGCGCGAGTCGCATCCCGACGTGACGCTCTTGCTCGTCGGCCCGACCTCGCCCGGCTTCGATCTCGAGCGCCGCCTCCAGCGAGTCGGGCTTGCGGAGGAAGGGCTCGTCCGCGAGGGGTGGACCGACGAGGCACGGCTCTGGTCGCTCATGGCCGGATCTGACGTCGCCGTGAACCTGCGTCACCCGACGATGGGCGAGACCTCGGGAAGCGTGATTCGCGCGCTCTCGCTCGGAAAGCCGCTCGTCGTCAGTGACGTGGGGTGGTTTGCAGAGCTTCCCAACGAGGTCGCGCTCAAGATCCCGACGGGGGACGACGAGGTGCAGGTGCTCTCGGCGGCACTCGAGCTCCTCGTCACGCGAGCGGACGTCCGCGAGGCGATGGGTATCTCCGGAGTCGAGCTTGCCCGCCGCGGGCACGATCTCGGTCGCGTTGCCGAGCTCTACGCGGCAGCGCTCGAGGAGTCTGCAGGAGGCGCTGGCGTCGCCGACTCCGTTCTGCGCGAAGTGAGCGCGGCCGCAGCGGAGGTCGGGATCTCGGGGGAAACGGCCGAGGCGAAGGAGATCGCCCGCCGGCTCGCCGAGGTCGAGCTTGGGTAGAGCTCTCCGTCGAGTCCCGGCGTGGGCCTGGCTCGCCGCCATCGTCGTCGGCTCCGCGGTCCTTCGAATCGTCCTCGGTCGTGGGATCGTCGCCCCGTTCATCATGGTCGACGAGGTCATCTGGTCGGAG
>JAOUHF010000155.1 GCA_029865325.1 Thermoleophilia bacterium | reverse complement strand
AGCACGAGCTCGTAGGCGGCCGGGGCCGGCTCGCCACTGGTGACCGGCGAAGGACGAGGAGCCGGTAGCTCGTGCTGAGCTCGGAGAGATCGAACTCGTCGAGGTCCGCGTACTCGCCTTTTGGGAGGACCGCGCCGCTTGCAAGACGGACTGGACGGCGACGCAGATCGGAGGCGCCTTCGGCGTCCAGTCGCCGGAGGAAGTGACGGACGCCGTAGGGCTGGTACTCGGTCATGAGCGCCGGCCCCCGTCCTGCGAAGCGATTCCCGATCTGCTCGAGCTCCTTGAGCTGGTCGTAGGGGGCAAGCCACACGCCCTGGTACGCAAGGACGTTCGACCATACGACCCCAGCAACCAGCAGCCCACCGAGAACGAGCGCGACCCGTGTCCGCCGCCCCGTCAGAAGCGTCGCGTACCCGCATGCTGCAAGGAACAACGCGACCGGCGAAGCAATCGCAAGTGCCTTGCCTGCGAGCCAGGGTGAGCCCGCGACGAAAAAGACCGTCACGCCTACCGCCGCGGTCGAAGCGAGAATGAGAACCGGCCACGAGCGTCGGCGCCATGCGAACGCAACGCCGAGTGCGAGGCCCGTGAATGCGACCACGACGAGTCCGGCAGTGAGCCCGTTGTGCTCCGGGTCGATGCGGAAGTCGCCGGTCGGCCACACGCCCAGCAGCTGTCGTAGCCGCAGAGGGCGAACGAGGTTGCCGAGCTCCTCGGTCGAGCGCAAAGTGCTCACGTTGTCGTCACTGAGGAAGGCACCGGCCTCCGCGAGAGCTGGGAGGGTGAGCACGGCCGTGAATCCGCAGAACGCGACGGCTCGGCCGAGGCGTCGCGTTCCCGGGGCAATGAGCAGGGCGACGCCTGGAACGACAAGCCACGCCACGCCGCCGACGCTGAGCACGCCGATGAAGGCCGCGAACACCGTCGCCGGAACGAGCACTTCACGTGGCCCGCCCCGCACGGCGTGGGTCAGAGTGGCTGCCGTGAGAGCGAGGAGAGTTGCCGCGGCGACCTCCTTGGTACCGCCCCAGAGCGCGTAGCCATAGAGGAGCGCCGACTCGGCCCCAACCAGCGCGACCAATGCCCTGAGGCTCCGAGAGGGGACGAGCTGAGTGGCTAGGGCGTAGAGCGTCATCGCGAGCAATGCGGCCGCAAACGAGATCATCGGCTGCCAGACCCAAGCCGGATCGGTACCCACAAGACGCGCGCCGACCCCGAGCGGAAGAATCGCACCGAGCGGGTACCCGCTTGCGAAGTACACCGCGAGCGTCGCCTCGTACGACGACGGCCCGAGAGCGGAAAGATCACGCCCGTTATCGAGGACGTGATCGGCGAACGCCAGAAACGTCGCGGTATCGTCGAGCTTCACGTAGCCCGCGAACGTCGGATCGCCGGAGAGCAACACCGGCGCGCCGTAGAGGAGGAACGTGGTGACGCCGACGGCTACTGAGATGCAGGTGTCTCGTCCCGGCCGGCGGCGCGGGAGGAAACACAGGCCGGCCACCGCGAGTCCGACCACGAGTGGGGACGCGAACGACGCAGTCGCCGAGTGCGCGGTCGCGAGGCTGGACGCGACGATCACCACGGCGAACCCGCACGGGAGCATGAGCGGCGCCCGGATCGTGGTGGCGGCGGCGCGCGCGAGCAAGGCTCCGCAGCCGAGGCAGAGCACCCCGAGCACGATCGGGAACAGAACCCAAGAAGCGAGCAGGTCTAGGTCCTAGCTGATGGGGACGATCCGCCCGCGCTCGACGAGCGAGCGTGCTTCGCCCTTCTTCGGCGAGTAGACCTCGATCTGGCTGTCCACGTCCGGGAACGCGAGGTAGACACTCGTCGGCTGGACGGGGTCGTAAACCGCAAGACCGCCGCCCTCGAGCTCGAGCTTTACGACCCCGCTCCCGTTGCCGGCCGCCTCGACCTGCAAGAGCGCCTCCTGCTGCGCGTACGTCGCGATCACGAGGAAATCCGCATCTGGGTCTCCGATCTTCGCGCCGCCCGTCAGATAGCGGACGAACGTCCGGCCTCCCGGCGTGCGAGTGACCTCATAGGTCGTTCCCGTCCGGGGACCTGCCCAGTAGATCCCGGGCTCCGATCTGGCGAGGGCGCGAAGTGCGCGGAGACTGAGGCCACGCGCGACCCCCGTCGCGACCGGAGTGCCGCCGCCGACCGGCTTGACCTTCCCGCTCTTGACAAGATCCACCGCCGTCGCGGCATCGGGTGCGTACACCTCGACCTGGTAGTCCGCGCCGGGGTAGGAGAGGTAGACGCTCGTGGGCTGCGTCCGGCTGGTGACCGCTACACCGCCCGCCGGAAGGTCGATCCTGATGTTTCCTGCCTTTGTGGCCGCAGTGGTCACGGCGTCGAAGCCGTTGGACTGCGGGTACGTCGCGACCGTCACGAAGTCGGCGGCCGGATCGCCGACGACGGCGTCGCCGGTGAGGTAGCGGACGTAGGTACGCCCGTCTGCCGAGCGGGTCAGCTCGTACGTCGCGTCCGCCCGCGCACCGGCCCAATACAACGGTCGCGATTGCGACGCCGCCTGACTCTTCAGCTCCTGCAACGTTACTGCGTCGGCCGGGATCGCGGGACGCGTGTCGACAGGAACCGCGTCCCGTGCAACTGCGAACGACCCATCGTCGCGGCCGATCAGAACGTACGCGAGTATTGCGGCAGCGATGCCGAGAGCGGCGACCCCGATTGCGCGCGTACGTGGGCTCAAGGCAGCGATCGTCGCGGCTGCCGCAGTCCCAACCTCCTCGCTGTCGTCACTCGGCACTTCTGGCTGAGCCTTCTTCCACACTCGATACAGCCTGCGACTCTCAAGAAAAAAGGCTTCAGGGTCAGTGAACTCCTCGTAAGCCTTGCGACCGTCCTCAGTCAATGACCACTGGCCCTTCTCTTTGATCAGCCAGCCCGCCTTGACTGCCCCAATCGTGGAGGACCGGACGATCTTCTCGTAGCGGCGCGCCGTAGGCGTACTTTCGTAGTACGTGGACTCGAACGGCGTCGGCGGTACGGTTTCCGCGACTCGTCTGAGCACCTCTGCGGCGGGCAGACCATCGGGCGCGTCCCGGAGGATCGCGAACACGCCCCGGGCAAGTTCGCCATGCCGTTTGGGTGTGATCTCAGCCATCGGCACTCAGCCTAAGGGATACGCTGCGTTTCCGGCCCGCAAGGCACCCGCCTTCTCCTGGTTCGGAGCCCCGCTCGCCTTCTCCCGGTCGGCCTCAGCGATGCAGTGCCGATGGCGCGGGTGCGCGCGACTCGGCCGTCGTGGCCCCCGCTTGCCACTCCCGCTGACGCCCGCTCTCCAGCGCGCGGGCAAGGCCGCCAGCCGCCCTCCGTTCTGTCCTTGCGCTTGGAGCGGCCGGAGAACGCCGCTCAGCGGGCTCAACGTTGACCTAGGCGCTGACCTCCTCTCGACTCGAAGCGCGTCACCCCGCATTCCGCCAGCAGGCCCGCCTCGCGTGACCCTCTGCTTGGGCGCGTCCAGCCTCCGCAAGGAGTCTCCGGAGACCCACTCTTCGACGCCGTGTCGTTGACGGTCGGACGGCGCGACCGCCTCTCGCTCGCGG
>JAOUHF010000069.1 GCA_029865325.1 Thermoleophilia bacterium | reverse complement strand
TCCTGGCGACGGCATACGAGATGACCTTCGGAGGCCTGTTCCTGGTGTTCGCCGCCCTCGTGTTCGGCGAGCTCGGAGAGCTGACGAGCGCGACCTTCGCCCTCGACTCGGTTCTCGCGTGGCTCTATCTCGTTGTCATGGGCTCGCTCGTCGGCTTTACCGCCTATGCGTGGCTCCTTCGCGTCGCGCCCATCTCACTCGTCGTAACGCACCAGTACGTGAACCCGCTCGTCGCGATCGCCCTCGGGATGCTGTTCCTCGGCGAGCGCCCGAGCGCATGGTCGCTCGCGGGCGCGCTGGTCGTGATCGCAGCCGTGTACATCGCGATTCGCGCCGAGATGGGGTCAGGTCTTCCACGTTCCCCAAAAAGGAACGTGGAAGACCTGACCCCTATGACCCAACCTGCGAGCGCCGCGCCGACAGGAACTCCAGAAGGTCAGACCGCGTGAGGATGCCCGTCGGGCGACCCTCGCTCGCGACGACTACGGCTCCGCTCCCGCCCGAAAGACCCTCGTAGACCTCGTTCACCGAGGCGCCCGCGTCGACAGCGCGAAGTGGCGGCTGCATGGCGACGGCGACGTCTTCGTTCAGCGCGTCGGCATTTCGAAAGACCCGCTCGAGCAGCTCGCGCTCCTGCAGCGAGCCGACGATGTCCGCGAGCGAGTCCACAGGCTCGCTGCGTACGACCACGAGCTGCGAGATGCCGTACTGCTGCATCACGTCGATCGCAGCCCCGACCTTCTCGTGCGAACCGATAGTGACGAGGTCGGGGACCTCGTGCCCTTTGCGGCGGAAGCGAAGCACCTCTTCGACGGCCGGCGGCGGGGTCGTCCGCTCCAGGAAGCCGTACTGGATCATCCAGTTGTCGTCGTAGAACTTCGAGAGGTATGAGCGCCCGCTGTCCGGAAACATCATCAGGATGCGAGCGTCTGGGCCAAGCTTCTTCGCGACCTCGATACCCGCCCAGGCCGTGGATCCCGTCGACCCGCCGACGAGGAGCCCTTCCTCCCGCGCGAGTCGTCGCGCGGTGAGGAACGAGTCGCGGTCGGACACCCGCACCCATTCGTCCACGACCTCGGGGTCGAGCGTGTCCGGCCAGCACTCCTTGCCGATTCCCTCGACGAGGTACGGCCCTTCGGGATGCTCCTCGTCGGCTGTGAAGACCGAGCCCTCGGGATCGACGGCGACGATCCGCACCTCGGGTCTGCGCTCCTTGAAGTAGCGCCCGACGCCGGTGATCGTCCCACCCGTGCCGACGGAGATGACGATGGCGTCGATCTCACCCCCCGTCTGCTCCCAGAGCTCGGGCCCGGTCGTTGCGTAGTGGGCCTCGGGATTCGATGGGTTCGAGTACTGATCCGGCTTGAAGCCGCCCGGGATCTCCTCGGCCAAACGATCCGAGACCGAGTAGTAGCTCTCGGGCGAGTGCGCGTCGACCGCGGTCGGCGTGATCACGACATCGGCGCCATACGCGCGCAGCATCGAGATCTTCTCTTGGCTCATCTTGTCCGGCATGACGAAGATGCACCGGTAGCCGCGAAGCGCAGCAGCAATCGCGAGACCGACGCCCGTATTGCCGGACGTGGGCTCGACGATCGTGCCGCCGGGCCGGAGCCGACCGTCATTCTCTGCTGCTTCGATCATCGCGAGCCCGATCCGGTCCTTCACCGACCCGCCCGGGTTCAGATACTCAAGCTTGGCGAGGAGCTCGCCCGGGACAGCGCGTCCGAGCCGGTCGAGCCGGACGATCGGCGTGTGCCCGACGAGCTCGAGGACCGTTGGATACTCGCGGCGCGACATCGGGCGGAAGGGTATCGGGCCGGGCATGCCCTCCCCCTTGGAGGCGCAAGGCAAGCCTCGCCCTACACCAGCTGCCAGAACTCGCCGGTCAGACCGATGCGTTCGAGGATCGCCTGCGACTCGTCGGGTGGACGCGGGCGCCAGTCCGAATCGAGCCGCGTCCCCCACCATTCGCGGGAGAGCTCGTTCATCTTGGATGCGGATAGCGTGGCGCCCGGCTCCCAGTCGTTGTCGTCGAGCCATCGCTCCAGGTGCTCCTCCGACCGGAGGTAGACCATAGTGCTTCAAGTGAAGCCGATGTCCTCCCACCAGCGGCGGGCCGGGAGGAGGATGTGGACGAGGAGCGCCGCGCCTCTCACGAGCTCGCCGTCGCTCACCTCGAGCGCGACCGGATCGCCACAGCACGCGCACTCGGATTCGATCCGACCGTCCCCGTGAAACGCCGCGGGAATCCCGAGTGCGTCCCAAGCGCAGGTTCCCGTCCACTCCCGCCCCCTGGCCATGACCCGGTGCGGGGCAGGCCCGAAGCAGAACGGATTCGCCATCCATACGTCCGTGGTGTCGGGGAAGAGGACGAGCGCGTGCGCGTCGTGAAGACGTCGATACGCATCCGCAATCTCGGGTTCCGGTAACCCAAAGTCCTCAGACGTCTCCGTGGTGCTCGGTGGCCGGCCGTTCGCGACGACGGAAAAGTAGACATGGCGCCGCACGTCGAGATCGAATGCGTCCACTCTCTGACCCTCTCACGTTGCGTAGGTTTCCGCAGGAGACATCCGCAGCGACGCCGATGGTCGTCGCAGGGCGGGAAGGCATCCTCGGACCGTGAGAACGGCTAACGAGCACCGTCAACTGTGCACGATCGAGCTCATCGCCGAAGGTCATGCCGAGCGCTGCCCGGGAGAGGCGTGCGCGTTCTGGGATCGGGGCTGCGCACTCGAGCGCGTCGAGAGCGAGCTCGGCGGCCGGCGCGAGGTCGCTGAGCTCCTCCTCGACCTGCGCCGCGAGCTCGAGGCGGGGCGCACCATCGAGATCGAGGAAGCCCGTTCGCGCTTCGCACACCTCCTCAATGAGGACGAGGCGATCGCCTAGAGCGGGGGGTCAGACCCCGGACATGTCCCGATGAGCCAGCCTCGGGGTCAGACCCGGGGTCAGACCCCGGACATGTCCCAACGAGACACGTTGCGGCGGCTGCCCCGATCAGTGTCGGAAGTGGCGGCGGTGGGTGAAGGCCATGGCCGAACCGCCGGCTGAAACCGCCTCGATCACCTCGACGTCGCGCTTCGAACCACCCGGCTGGACGATTGCCGCGACACCGGCATCGAGAGCAAGCTGCGGACCGTCGGCGAAGGGGAAGAACGCGTCGGAGGCGAGCACGGCGCCCTCGGGTGAGTGGCCGAGCTCCCGCGCCTTCTCGAGCGCGATCCGGACGGCATCCACCCGGCTCATCTGCCCGGCTCCAATCCCGATCGTCTGTCCGCCTCGCGCAATCACGATGGCATTCGAAGCCACGTGCTTCACGACGCGCCATGCAAAGAGAAGGTTGTCCCACTGCTCGTCCGAGACCTGGCCGCACACAAGCTCCATTCCGTCCCTCGTTGCGATTGCCCAGTCTCGGTCCTGCACGAGCAAACCGCCGAGCACGCGCCGGTAGTCAGGCTCGGTGTCCGTCAGCGCGCGGCGCTCGGTGTCGTTGAGAACGCGCACGGAAGTCTTCCGCGCGAGCGCTTCCATCGCCTGCTCGTCGTAGCCGGGGGCAAAGAGCACCTCGACGAACTGGTCGGCCAGCGCCTCCCCGAGGGCAGCGCTCACAGCCCGGTTGACAACGACAACGCCCCCGTACGCCGAAAGCGGGTCGGCGGACAGGGCTCGCACGTACGCGTCCTCGATCGTCTCAGCCGTGCCGACACCGCAGGGATTGGCGTGCTTGACGATCACGCAAGCCGGGTCGTTGAACTCGCGCACGAGCAGTCGAGCAGCGGAGAGGTCGTTCAGATTGTTGAACGAGAGCGGCTTTCCGCACAGCTGCTCGACCCGCGAGAGAAGGTGTGTACGACGGCCGCGCTCGGCGTAGTACGCGGCTCGTTGATGCGGGTTCTCGCCGTACGAGAGCTCGAGCGCACGGTCGAACGCGGGGACGAGGGTCTCAGGCAGCTGCTCGTGTCGCTGAAACCAACTGGATATCGCAGCTTCATAAGCGGCGGTCGTCGCAAACGCCGTTCCGGCGAGGCGCAGGCGGCTCTCGAGCGAGATCGAGCCGTCGGTGCGGAGCTCCGCCAAGACGCCTTCGTAGTCCTCGGCCCGGCACACCGCCGTCACATGCGCATGGTTCTTTGCGGCAGCCCTGAGCATCGACGGGCCGCCGACGTCGATCATCTCGACGACGTCCTCATCCGCGACGTCGGGCTGCTCCGCCGCGCGGCTGAACGGATAGAGGTTCACGCACACGAGGTCGAACGGCTCGATGCCGTGCTCTTCGAGTGACGCGAGGTCCTCGGCGACATCGCGCCGCACCAGGACCGCAGCATGGATCCGCGGATGAAGCGTCTTGACGCGTCCGTCAAGCATCTCCGGGAAGCCGGTGACATCCTCGACCTGCGTGACCGCGAGCCCGGCCTCTTGGAGCGCAGCCGCTGTCCCACCGCTCGCAACGAGCTCGAAGCCGAGGTCGACGAGCCCTCGCGCGAACGGCACGAGTCCGGTCTTCTCGTAGACGGAGATCAGAGCGCGCACAGGTCTCCGACGACGCGGGGAAGAAGGCGGTGCTCGGCCTCATGCACGCGCACGCGCAGCGTCTCGACGGTGTCGCCCGGAAGCACGGGAACGCGCTCGGTCGCGATCACGGCTCCGGTATCCACGCCCTCGTCCACGTAGTGCACGGTCGCTGCCGTCTCCTGCGCACCAGCCTCGAGGAGATCCTCGAGCGAGTGCGCGCCGGGGAAGTCGGGCAACGGCGCGGGGTGCACATTCACGACGCGACCGGGGAATCGATCGAGGAACGACTGGCGCAGGAGCTGCATGTAGCCGGCGCAGACCACGAGCTCGACTCCAAGCCCCTCGAGCCACTCCGCCATCGCGAGGTCGCGCGTATCGCGATCTTCGTATGCGTCTCGCGAGAAGACTGCCGTAGCGACACCTGAAGCCGCAGCTCGGTCGAGGCCCCGCACACCCGCCTTGTTCGACGCCACTGCGACTACCGGCAGACCGGCGTCGAGCAACGCCTGAAGATTCGACCCTTCGCCGCTCACGAGCACGCCGATCACGCTCGTACGATCGTCCCGATTACGAGCCCGTCGCCCGGATCAGGCACGACGGCGACGTAGCCGATACCGAGGTTGAACACTCGCCGTAGCTCGTCCTCCGGGACGTGTCGTGCGAGCCAGCCAAATACCGGCGGACGCTCCCACCTGTTCCAGTCGAGGTCGGCGCGGAGCCCGTCCGGAAGGATCCGCGAGAGGTTGCCGAGGATTCCACCCCCCGTGATGTGAGCAAGGCCGCGAACGTCCGCAGTCGCGCGAAGTCGCCGGACCTCGTCCAGGTAAAGCGGAGTCGGCGCAAGGAGGTCGTCGCCCGCGTAGTCCTGCTCCTCGAGGATGCGACGCACGAGCGTGAAGCCGTTGGCATGCACGCCGACCGACGGCAGCCCGACCACCGCGTCGCCGACCTCGATTCGCGATCCGTCGATCAGCCGATCGCGCTCGACGAGGCCGACGCACGTACCGGCGAAGTCGAGCTCGTCCGCCTGGTAGATCCCCGGCAGCTCGGCGGTCTCGCCGCCGATCAGCGCGCAGCCGGCCTCGCGGCAGATCTCGGCCGCGCCCTCCACGAGCTCTACGACCGACTCGAGATCGATGCGATTGGCGGCGACATAGTCGAGGAAGAAGAGCGGCTCGGCTCCACACGTCGCAACGTCGTTGACGCAGTGGGCGGCAAGATCGGCACCGCACGCCCTGAGACGTCCACGCTTGCGCGCGAGGATGAGCTTGGTGCCGACCGAGTCTGTCGCCGCCGCGAGGAACCTGCTTCCGTCCAGCGGGTAGAGGCCAGCGAACGCGCCGAACCCGGACGCGCCGGTCGACTCGGCCGCTGCTCGCAATCGCTCGACGATCGCCTCGGCGGTCGTGAGCGAGACGCCCGCCGCAGCGTACGTCTCCTCGCCGCTTCCCACACCGCGAGTCTATTGGCTGCCGATTACGGTGTCTGACGCCACTCGAGGGACTGTGCGGGTTTGCGGCCGACGGGTGTCAGACACCGGTTCCCGAATACAGTGACGCCGTGGAGCCTTCGCTCGTCACGAGCTGGACTCTCGACCCGCTTCAGCTCGCGCCGATCGCGCTGATCGCCGGCGCGTACGCGATGCGGGCGCACACTCTTGCGCGCCGCGATCAGCCCGTCCCCGGCTGGCGCATCGCGCTCTTCATGCTCGGAATCGCGCTGCTCGTCGTCGCGCTCGCGTCGCCGCTCGCCGCCGTCGCAGAGGAAGAGCTGTTCTCGTTCCACATGACGCAGCACCTCCTGCTCGGCGATCTCGCGCCCCTTTGCCTGCTCGCCGGCCTGACCGGACCGCTCCTTCGCCCCATCCTCGCGCTCCCGGGAGTCATGCGCCTGCGTGTGCTCGCGAATCCGGTCGTAGCGCTTCCCATCTGGGCGGCGAACCTCGTCCTCTGGCACATGCCCACGATGTACGAGGCGGCCGTCCGGCACAGTGGCGTCCACGCACTCGAGCACGCCGCGTTCTTCACGGCAGGGATCATCCTGTGGCTGCCCGTCCTCGAGACGCTGCCGGCACCCGAGTGGTTCGGCACCGGAGCGAAGCTCGGCTACATCGTCGGCGTTCGTCTCATTGCGACCGTGATCGGGAACGTGTTCATCTGGGCAGGGGATCCGTTCTACGACGTCTACGACACCGGGGACGACTTCCTCGGGCTCGCTCCGGAGGCCGACCAGAGCCTTGCAGGGTCGCTGATGATGCTCGAGGGATCCGTCGTCACCATCGTCGCCATCGCGTGGCTCTTCCTGCGCATGGCGCAGGAGGGGGAGATCCGCCAGGAGCTGATCGAGCGGGGCCACGACCCACGCGCGGTGAAACGGGCGGTGAGATACCGACGCTGGCAGGAGCTCGCCTAGATTCATATACCGTGTTCGTATAACTTTCGTATAGAGTCTTCGCATGAGTCTGCTCGCACGCGTCGTCTCCGGCCGCCGGTCGAAGTACCTCGTCCTCGGGGCGTGGTTGCTCGCACTCGTCGCGGCCGGCCCGCTCGCTGCGGAGTTCGAGTCGAAGCAGCGCAACGAGCCTTCGAGCTTCCTCCCCCGAAGCGCTGAGTCGGTCGCCGTCCTCGAAGCGGCGCGCGAGTTTCCGTCGGGCCAGGCGACCGCCGCGATCGTCGTCTTCTCGCGCCCCGGAGGCCTCACACCCGCGGATCGCAAGGCCATCGACGACGTCCAGGCGCAACTGAACGCGGCGGCGACGGAGGGACTGAAGGGAGTCGGGCCACCCCGCTACTCCGCCGACCGTACAGCGGCGATCCTGGTTGCGCCGATCGTTGCGAAAGGCGCCGACGAGGTTCTTCTCGATGCCGTCGACTCGATCGGCCAAACGGCCAGCGACGGCGTACCGCCCGGCCTCGACGTCAAGGTGACCGGGCCGGCGGGGTACTCCGCCGCCGGTAGCGAAGCATTCGAAGGCATCAATTCGACCCTCCTCTTCACGACGGCGCTCCTCGTCTTCGTGCTGCTCGTGATCATCTACCGCAGTCCGATCTTCTGGGTGATCCCCCTCCTCGCCGTACTGTTTGCCGAGTCCCTCGTACGCGGCCTCGGCACTCTCCTCGCGGAGGCCGGCATCGTCATCAACGGCCAGACGGGCGGAATCCTGCTTGTGCTGGTGTTCGGGGCCGGGACGGACTACGCACTCCTATTGACCGCCCGTTACAGGGAAGAGCTACACGGCCATGAGGACAAGCACCATGCGATGCGCATCGCCATCCGGCAGGCCGGCCCCGGGATCGTCGCCTCCGCCGGGACGGTGGTCGCCGCACTCCTGTGCCTCGCGCTCGCGTCGGTGAACTCGACGGCCGGGCTTGGTCCGGTCGGCGCGATGGGAGTCGCCATCGCCGCCCTCGCGATGCTCACGGTTCTGCCGGCGATGCTTCTCATAGGGGGACGACGCGCCTTCTGGCCTTTCGTTCCGCGCCTCGGCGACCCGGTCGAAGACGGACGCGAGGTGTCGTGGCGACGCGGTTCCTGGAGCAAGCTGGGGACCTGGATCGAGAGGCGTCATCGCGCGGTATGGATCGCAGCCACACTCGCGCTTCTCGCACTCGCGCTCGGCACGCTGACGCTCGACTCGAACCTCACGACAGCTAACGCCTTCAGGGGCGAGATCGAAGCCGTCGAGGGGCAGAGGCTCCTCGAGCGCTCGTTTCCCGCGGGGGCGAGCGCGCCGACGACGGTTCTCGTCACCAACCCGGAGTTCGCCGAGGCGGTCAGGAGCGCCGCAGCGGCCGCTTCTGAAACGGCCTTCGTCGGCCCGATCGAGACGGGCCCGCCCGGAGCACGATTCGAGGTCACGCTGACGGAAGACCCTTTCAGCCAAGCGGGCTTCGCCGCGATCGAGCCGCTGCGAGCTCAGCTCCGGGCCGTCGGCAGCGATGCCGTGCTCGTCGGCGGGGCCACAGCGGAGGAGTTCGATCTACGTGCGGCCGTTCGGCGCGACACGCTGTTCCTCGTTCCGCTCGTCCTCGTCGTCGTGCTCGCGATTCTCGTGCTGTTGCTGAGAGCCGTCGTCGCGCCGGTAATGCTGATGGCGACCGTCGTTCTCTCGTTCTTTGCGGCACTCGGCCTGAGCCTCCTCGTGTTCGAGCTCTTCGCCGACTTCCCGGGTGAGGATCCGAGCTACCCGCTCTTCGCGTTCATCTTCCTCGTCGCGCTTGGAGTCGATTACAACATCTTTCTCATGGCCCGAGTGCGCGAGGAAGCCCTCACGAAGCCGACCAGGCAGGCGATGCTCAAGGGTCTTGCGGTGACGGGCGGAGTCATCACGTCGGCGGGCGTCGTTCTCGCCGGGACGTTCTCGGTGCTCGCAGTGCTCCCGCTCGTCGCCTTGACCCAGATCGGCATCACGGTCGCCTTAGGGGTCCTGCTCGACACATTCGTCGTACGATCGATCCTCGTGCCCTCACTGACCTTCTCGTTGGGTGAGCGCTCGTGGTGGCCGTCGGCCCTCGCGAAGAGAGCCCGCTCGTGATCAGCTCCGTTCTGGGTCTCCTCCTCGTGGGCCTGATCCTCGCCTCGAGTGTGATGATCGTGCTCTGGATCGTGCAGGTGCGGATCGGTGATGCGAGCCATGTCGACGTCGCCTGGGCCGTCCTCATCGCGTGCGCCGCCATCCTCTATGCGCTTCTCGCTGACGGAGATGCGGCGTACCGTGCTCTCGCCGCCCTTCTCGCATCGGTGTGGGGTTTCCGCCTCGGGGCCTACCTCTACTTCAACCGCGTGCGCGGTAAGGAGGAGGACGGGCGCTACCAATCGCTCCGTGCCAAGTGGGGCGAGCGAACGAACCGGAACTTCTTCCTCTTCTTCCAGTTCCAGGCCGTCTTCGTTGTGTTCTTCTCGATCCCGTTCGCGTTCATCGCGCTCGAGTCGGAGAGCGGATTCGGCGCGCTCGTCTGGATCGGGATTGGCGTTTGGGCGATCGGGAACGTCGGCACGATCATCTCCGATCGCCAGCTCGCGACCTGGCGCGCCGACCCTGCGAACAAAGGGAAGACCGCAAGGGGCGGCGTCTGGAGCTGGTCGCGCCACCCGAACTACTTCTTCGAGTGGATCAACTGGTGTGGGATCGCGCTCGTCGCCACGTCCACAGCGCAGAGCTGGATCGCCTGGATCGTGCCGGCCGGTCTCCTCTTTCTCCTCTTCCGCGTGACGGGGATCCCGGCGACCGAGCGACAGGCGCTCCGTAGCCGGGTCGACTACCTCGAGTACCAGCGGACGACGAGCGTCTTCGTGCCGCTGCCACCCCGTCGCGTGTGACGACGTGCGACCACGGCGGCGTACTGTGAGGTCATGACCAAACGAGTCGTGCTTCCGATTTTTGCCCTTGCGACTTCTGCTCTGGTCTTCGCTGCTACGGCACGCGCCTCGTGCCTCCCGGCGACCGCGGGAGAGCAGCGGGCGCGAGCCGACGTCATCTTTGACGGAGTCGCCCTCGACGGGCCGACCGCGACCGGCGTTCAGCGGTTCAAGGTCACGCAGTATCGAAAAGGCCGTGGTCCTGCCATCGTGCGGGTTCAAACCGGGACCACCCGACGAGCCGACGGAACGGGCAGTACGACGTCGGTGGCCCTCTTCGTCAAGCGCGGGGAACGCTGGCGGATCTTCGGGCATGGATCCGCACGAAAGATCCTCCAGACCAGCATCTGCGACGGTTCTCGCCGGCGTTAGCGGCTACGCGGGCGCCGGCTCGAAGCGAAGCTTCTCGACCCTCGCGGGCACTCGCGTCGGGTAGTCGCGCGTGA
The DNA here is from genome assembly GCA_029865325.1 of Thermoleophilia bacterium. Lineage (GTDB taxonomy): Bacteria > Actinomycetota > Thermoleophilia > Gaiellales > Gaiellaceae > GMQP-bins7. The sequence goes on along the minus strand of JAOUHF010000069.1, from coordinate 3,605 downwards.
AGCACGCGCGGCAGACCGAGTCCTCGGGGAGCTGCGTCGCTTCCTGCATCCCACCGACCGAGAGATAGTGGAGCGACGTCGCGCCGACGTGGACGCGCATCTCCTCCACCGAGCGGTGCGCTGCCGCAAGCTCGTCCTCGTCGGCCATGTCGATCCCGTAGAAGCACGTCGAGACCACGGGCGGCGAGGAGATGCGCACGTGCACCTCGGCCGCACCCGCGTCGAGCAGCATCGCGACGAGCTGGCGCATCGTGTTCCCGCGGACGATCGAGTCGTCGACGGCGACGATTCTCTTGCCCTCGACCTCGTCGAGCGGGTTGAACTTGATCTTGATTCCCTGCTCGCGCATGCCCTGGTCGGGCTGGATGAACGTTCGAGCGACGTACCGGTTCTTGATCAGCGCTTCGTTGAACGGAATCCCGGAAGCCTTCGCAAAGCCGATAGCGGCCGGCGTGCCCGAGTCCGGGATTCCGATCACGAGATCGGCGTCGGCAGGCGCTTCACGCGCAAGACGCTCTCCCATCCGGACGCGCGCGCCGTGCACTTCGACGCCTCCGAGTCGCGAGTCGGGCCGCGCGAAGTAGACGAGCTCGAAGATGCAGAGCGCGTTCCGGCCGACGGGTATGGCCTGCGTGCCATGAAGGCCGTCTTCGTCGATCCACACGACCTCGCCAGGACGAACGTCGCGCACGGCCTCCGCACCGATCAGATCGAGGGCACAGGTCTCGGACGCAACCACCCAGTCGTCGCCGAGTTGACCGAGCGTGAGCGGCCGGAATCCCAGCGGGTCGCGAAAGGCGACCAGCGTGCCGTCGACGAGGGCGGTCACCGAGTACGCGCCTTCGAGTCGCCGCATCGCATTCGCGACCGCTTCCACCAGTGGAGCCGGATCACGCGCGATGAGTGCCGCGATCACTTCCGAGTCGGAGCCAGACGTGAGCCTGATGCCGTCCGCGATGAGCTCCGCCCTGAGTTCCTCGACGTTCACGAGGTTGCCGTTGTGCCCGAGCGCCACCGTTCGCGCGCGCCCATGGTGGATGAGCGGCTGCGCATTCGCCCAGCGGTTCGCGCCGGTGGTCGAGTAACGCGTGTGGCCTATCGCCACCTCGCCCGGGAGCGCCTGCAGCTGCTGCTCGTTGAACACGTGCGCGACGAGCCCCATCTCCCGAACAACAGTCAGTCGACCCTGGTCGGAAACCGCGATCCCAGCCGACTCCTGGCCGCGATGCTGGAGCGCAAACAAGCCGAAATAGGCAATCCGCGCGATGTCCCGCTCCTCCGAGCGTATGCCGAAGACTCCGCACATCAGACGCTGGTCTCCCAAGCAGCCCGCAGTTGCGCCAGCTCCACTCCCAGCAGCGTAGCTCCGCCGACGACCCCGGCCGCGCGTAGCGGCACGTCGAGCTCGAGCGCGAGACCGCGGAGCGAGTCTGCGCCCTCCGGTGAGCACGAGACGACCGCACGACCACCGACTTCGCCGAAGAGCTCATGCGCTGCAACATCGAGCTCCACAGTGGCGCCACACCCGGAGTACAGCGCTGCCTCGGCGAGACAGACTGCGAGCCCGCCTTCCGACACATCGTGGACGAGCGTCGAGAGCGGGGCGGCCCGCCAAAGGAAAGAGACGAGCCGTGCCTCGAGCTCGAGGTCGAGGCGTGGGGGAATTCCTCCACCCTCGCCGTACAGCGCCTGATATTCGGAGCCCGTAAGCGAGACCGGCGACGCTTCGACGACGAACAGCGCATCGCCCTCATGCCATCCGTTCGGAACGCGGCGAACGTCCTCGACGAGACCAACCGCGCCGACGACCGGCGTCGGGTGGATGGCGCGACCGTTCGTCTCGTTGTAGAGCGAGACGTTCCCGGACACGACCGGAAGCCCGAGCGCCTCGCAGGCCGCGGCGATTCCGTCGATCGCTTGGGCGAGCTCCCATCCGATCTCCGGCTTCTCCGGGTTGCCGAAGTTGAGGCAGTCCGTGAACCCGAGCGGCTCGCCGCCCACGCAGGCGACGTTGCGGGCTGCCTCGAGCACTGCCAGCGCGCCGCCGATGAAGGGGTCGGGCCGCGCGATCCGGCCCTGGCCGTCCAGGGTGAGCGCAAGGCCACGCAGCGAGGGACGAAGCCGAAGCACCGCCGCGTCGAGCCCCGGCCTGCGCACGGTGCGCGAGCCCACGAGCTGGTCGTAGCGGCGGAACACGAACTCGCGACTCCGCAGCCCGGGCGAGGCGAGGAGCTCGAGGAGCGCGTCGCCGACCGGGGGAGCATCGACGATCTCCGACGCGACCGCGGCGCGCCGCGGCGCGCGCGCGACCTCGTAACGTGGGCACTCCTCGGTCAGCAGGGCTGCGGGTATCTCGCCGACGACCTCCCCGTGCCAGAACGCGCGGAGCGCACGCGTGCCAGTGACCTCACCGATGGCCGCGTGATCGAGCTCCCAGCGATCGAGCACGTCCTCGACGGCCTCCACCATCTGCGGTCGGACCATCGCGACCATGCGCTCCTGGCTTTCGGAAACCATGACCTCCCAGGGTTCCATCCCTTCCTCGCGCTGCGGGACGCGGTCGAGGTGGACGTCGATGCCGAAGTCGGCGGCCATCTCGGAGAGAGACGACGCGAGCCCCGCGGCCCCGCAGTCCTGGAGCGACTCCACGAGACCCGACTGGACGATCTCGATGGACGCCTCGATGAGCTTCTTCCCGGTGAACGGATCTCCGATCTGAACGGAGGGCCGCTTCTCGGCCGCGCCGTCGTCGAGCTCCTGGCTCGCGAGCACGGAGGCGCCACCGATCCCGTCGCGCCCGGTCGTCGCTCCGTAGAGAACGATGGAGTGCCCGGCCGCGGTCGCCTTCGCCCGCATCAGCCGCTCCGTGGGAACCAGACCAACGCACATCGCGTTGACGAGGCAATTGTCACGGTACGCCTCATCGAAGACCGTCTCGCCGCCGACCGTCGGGACCCCCACGCAGTTGCCGTAGTGACCGATGCCGGCGACCGCGCGCGAGAAGTGCCAGTCGGGCTCGGCGAAGCGGAGGCCGTCGAGGAGCGCGATCGGGCGGGCCCCCATGGCCACGATGTCGCGGAGGATCCCCCCGACCCCTGTCGCCGCCCCCTGGAAGGGCTCGACGGCCGACGGGTGGTTGTGGCTCTCGACCTTGAAGGCGACGGCGAGCCCATCGCCGAGATCGAGCACCCCTGCATTCTCGCCGGGGCCCTGCAGCACGCGCTCGCCCGTGCTCGGGAGGCTCTTCAGGAGCAGCGCCGAGTGCTTGTAGCCGCAGTGCTCCGACCAGAGCAGCGAGAAGACGGCGAGCTCGAAGTCGTTCGGATCGCGCCTGAGCAGGGCGCAGATTCGCTCGTGCTCCCCGTCCGTGAGGCCAAGTGCGCGATGGAGCGCCGGTTCCGCCAGGCTGCTCAGGAGGTCAGCTTAGCCGCGCGCCGCGGACGGCCCGATCGACGATGCCGTATCGCCTAGAGCGCCGCAGCGCGCTCAGCCGCGATCGACAGCGAAGAGCCGGTGCAAGCCTTCGAGCCCCTTCAACTCCACGTCACGGCTCTCGAGGAAGTCGATGCCCGGCCCGCCTCCGGCGACCAGTTCCCGAGTCAGGT
>JAOUHF010000154.1 GCA_029865325.1 Thermoleophilia bacterium | reverse complement strand
CCGGCCGTCTGGGTCGAGGGCGAGGTCACCGAGCTTCGCCGAAACGAAGCGTGGGCGACGGTCTTCGTCACTCTCAAGGACCCCACGACGGGTGCGACGCTCAACGTGACCATTCCTCGTCGCACCTTCGACCGGCTCGAGCTCGCGCTCGAGGAGGGCGAGGCGGTCCACGTCTCCGGCCGCGCCGAGTTCTACGAGCTGAAGGGCGAGCTCGGCCTCCGAGCCACCACGATCGAGCGCATCGGCATCGGCGGGCACTTGCTCGCTCTCGAGCGCCTGAAGCGCAAGCTCGCCGCGGAGGGGCTCTTCGCGCCAGGGCGGAAACGTCCACTTCCCCGGCTTCCGCGCGCGATCGGGATCCTCACCGGCGCGGACGCTGCAGCGCGGGGCGACCTCATCGCCACGATCGGAGCGCGCTTCCCGGCGGCGAAGGTCGTGATCTGCGAAGCACGGGTCCAGGGAAAGACGGCGCCCACAGCGATCGTCGCCGCCCTGTCGGCACTCGCGGCACACCCCGAAGTCGACGTCGTCGTGCTCGCGCGCGGCGGGGGGAGCTTCGAGGATCTCCTCCCCTTCAGCGACGAGGCCGTCGTGCGGGCCGTAGCCGCACTGTCCGTTCCGGTGGTGTCCGCAGTGGGACACGAGCAGGACACTCCGCTGTGCGATCTGGCCGCCGATGCACGGGCCGCCACGCCGACTGCCGCGGGCGGGCTCGTCGTGCCCGAGCTGACCGAGCTGAGCACCGCGCTCGAGAGCTCCCGCCGCAGGCTCGGATTGACTGTACGAAACCTTCTCGAGCGTGACGCCGCACGACTCGACCGCCTTGGAGCGAGGCTGCGCGCGGCACCGCGCCTGCTCCTCGAGCGGCGCAGGTCGGGGCTGGATCACGCTGGAGCACGCCTCAGCGCGCTTTCGCCTCTCGCAACGCTCGAGCGGGGATACGCAATCGTCCGCGCGGGGGCCGTTGCGCTGCGCGACACATCGTCGACTAGCCGGGGCGACCGGCTCGAGATCGAGCTCGCGTCGGGAGCGCTCGGGGCTCGAGTCGAGGACGTGCGAGCATGACGGAGGAGCGGCCATTCGAGGAGCTCCAGAAGGAACTGGAGGACATCGTGGCCAGGCTCGAGCGTGGCGACGTGGCAGTCGACGACGCGATCGCGCTCTTCCGACGGGGCGAGGAGCTCTACAAGACGTGCGTCGCGCGGCTGCAGGGAGCCGAGCTCCGGATCGAGGAGCTCACGGTCACAGACGCCGAATGAGTGACAAGCGCCACTCCGTTCGTGTATGAATCGCCTCATGTCGAAGCCGACACCAGACCTGCTCCGTAACGTCCGCCTCTTCTCGGACCTCGACGAGAAGGATCTCGAGAGCCTCGCGGAGGAGTTCAACGAGCGGCGCTTTGCCGCCGGCGACAAGATCGCACTCGAAGGCGAGGGCGGCCTCATGTTCTTCGTCGTCGAGAGCGGCGAGGCGTCCGTAGAAGTTCAGGGTGAGGCGGTCGGGACGCTTGGTCCCGGCGCCGCGTTCGGGGAGATCGCTCTGATCGACCGGCGCCCGCGAACAGCAAGCGTCACGGCGATCTCCGCTCTCAAGGCGTACGGCCTCCCCGTTTTCGTCTTCCGCCCATTCGTCGAGGCGCGGCCCCAGGTGGCGTGGAAGCTGCTCGAGGCGATGGCGGACCGGCTCGAGACCGCCGAGTCTCGCTAGCGCGCAAGCACGCGGCCGAGATCGACGAGATCGGCTTCGGCTTGCGTGGGATCGCCTGAGAGCGCGAACGTCTCGGCGCCCGCGATCTCGGCCCTAACACGCCCGCCGAAAACGACGCAGCGAACGCCTGCCTCCAAGCAGCGAGCGACGATCTCCCCAGGCGCCTTCCCCTCCGCAGTCGTCTCGTCGATCTGCCCCTCGCCCGTGACGACGAGGTCGTGAACGGCGATGCGCTCGTCGAACCCGACCAGGTCGAGCACGGCCGGCGCTCCGGGAACGAGCTCGCCGCCGAGCGCCGCAAGAGCAGCCCCGAGGCCGCCCGCAGCTCCCGACCCGGGTTGACTCGCGTACGGCCTGAGCTCCGCCATTGCGGCGAGTCGGCGCTCGAGCTCGTCGACGTCCTCTTCGGATGCTCCCTTCTGGGGGCCGAAGAGCCTCGCCGCATCGGCGAGCCGCGTTCGCACGTCACACAGAACGACCGTCGGCACAGGAAGCTCGCGTAGGCACTCGCGTAGGCCCGCACCTCCGTCGACGGTCGCGGTTCCTCCGAGCGCGACAACGGCGGACACCGGCGCTTCCGCGAGGGCCGCGAGCACGAGCTCGCCCAGCCCCCGGCTCGAGGCTCGAAGCGGATCGCGCTCCTCCCGCTTCAAGAGCGGCAGACCGATAGCCGCAGCGGCTTCGATCACGGCCCGTCCGTCAGGGAGCACCAGCCAGCGCGCCGGGACCGGCCGCCCGAGCGGGTCGGACACCACGGCCTCGCGCCACTCTCCCCCGAGAGCCGCTGCGAGCGCTTCGCATGTCCCCTCCCCGCCGTCAGCCACCGGGAGCTCCGTCACATCAGCGCCGGCCTCGCGGAAGCCGCGCCCCAGGGAGGCGGCCGCAGCTCGGGCGGAGAGAACGCCCTTGAGGCTAGCGGGGCACAGGAGCGCTCTCACGCTCAGCCTCGTGCTCGAGCTCCTCAACCATCGCATGCACACCTTCGAGAACGTCCTCGGAGGACTGCTCCTCGTCCTGCATGCGTCGGACCACGGCGAACGAGATGCCCTCGCGTGCAAGCGCGATCAGACCGAGCCCGACCCCGACCGCCATCTCGATCGCCTGCAACGCCAGGCCGAAGGCGAACCCGGTGGCATACGGGACCCCGTAGTTGCGGAGCGGCAGAGCCACCGCGGCCTGGACGAGGCCGATGTTGCCCGGCCACAACGGGACGATCGTCGCCACGTTCATGAGGACGAGAACGAGCCCTGCAGCCGGCAGCGGGGCATTGATGTCGAACGCCTGCATCGTCGCCCACACCGCGAGGAGCTGCATGAGCCAGCCACAGCATTGGAAGAGAATCGCACCGGCAAGCGACACAGGTGCGTTTAGCACCGACAACCCCTGCCGCGCCATGACCAAGAGGTCACGAACCGAGCCGACTCCCTCATGCATCACCGTTCGATGGTGACGACGTGCTCCGAGCCATGCGATCGTGAAGAGCGCGAACCCGACGAGCGCGCCAATGCCGAATGCGACGACTGCCCAATGCGGGACTTCGGCCGTCAAGAGCACCCAGACGACGAGGATGGTCGCGGGAATCAGATCGAACAGCCGGTGCGCGAACACGGTCCCCACAAGCGTCGCACTCGTCCCAGGCGGCGCGTCGGGCAAGTGGCGGCGCAGCGTCGCAACGCGCGCGAGCTCACCCAGTCGACCCGGCACGACCGCATTTGCGAGCAGTCCAACGCCGAATGAAGAAAACACGTGATCGAGTCGAGGCTGATGCTCGGGCGGCAACGCCTGACCGATCGTCATCCGCCACGAATACGCGCGGAAGAACGTAGAGACGACGTTGAGCAGGAAAGCGAGCACAATCCAGCTCCAGATCACGAAGCGAAACGCTTCGAAGACGCTGCCCCAGTCCGGGCCCCGCCACCAGAAGACGACGACTGCGAGCGCCGCG
>JAOUHF010000003.1 GCA_029865325.1 Thermoleophilia bacterium | reverse complement strand
CCCCGACCCGAGCTTGATCTTCTCGGTGGTTGCGCCGAGCCAGGACAGGACGGTGACGCAGTCCGTTCCCCAGGCCTCCGCGGCCCACGCAGAGTCGTAGCCGAGGCGCTCCGCCTCCTGCGCGAGCGCGATCGGCTCGAGTGGGCTCGTCCCCGGTGTTGCGTATCCCATGTAGAAACCGAGGTGCATGAGTGCGATGCTAACGCCATGACGATCACCGACATACGACCCACTGACGAGATGCAGGAGCTGCAGGCCCGTGTTCGCGCCTTCATGGACGAGCACGTGTATCCAAACGAGCCTGCGTTGAACCGCGAGGACGAGGCGACGGATGCGCTCGTCGAGCGGCTGCGAGCGCTCGTGAAGGAGCAGGAGCTCTGGGCCCCGCACCTGCCGCCGGAGGCCGGCGGTTCGAACGGGAGCTTCCTCGTCTACGCCCACCTCAACGAGGAGATCGGGCGCTCGGTCTGGGCGCAGCTGATCTTCGGGTGCCAGGCGCCGGACGCGGGCAACGGAGAGATCCTGTGGCACTTCGGGACGGCCGAGCAGAAGGAACGGTGGCTGCGACCGCTCGTCGCCGGCGACGTGCGCTCGTTCTTCTCGATGACCGAGCCGGAGGTTCCGGGCTCCGATCCGACGACTCTGCGGACGCGAGCGGTTCGAGACGGCGACGAATGGGTGATCGACGGCCACAAGTGGTTCTCGTCGGGCGCCGAAGGAGCGGCCTTCGGAATCGTCATGGCGGTCACGGATCCCGACGCCGATCCGCACCATCGCGCTACGCAGATCATCGTCCCGGCAGATACGCCCGGCGTGGAGATCGTGCGACCCGTTCCGAACATGGGCCACCGGGGGCGCGGCTGGACGACGCACTGCGAGGTGCGCTACACGGGGGTACGCGTCCCGGTCGAGAACACGCTCGGAGAGGTGGGGGAGGGCTTCCGGATCGCGCAGAAGCGCCTCGGGCCCGGCCGCATCCACCACGTCATGCGCTGGCTCGGTCAGATGCAGCGGGCCTTCGAGCTCATGTGCATGTACGCACTCGAGCGCGAGGCGTTCGGCGGCCCGCTCGCCGAGAAGCAGACGGTGCAGAACTGGATCGCCGACTCAGCTGCCGAGATCCAGGCGTGCCGACTGATGACCCTGGACGCCGCGCACAAGATCGACCAGGGCGACGAGGCGCGTGTCGAGGTTTCGGTGATCAAGTTCTTCGCTGCCGGCGTCTTGCACGACGTGATCGACCGTGCCGTGCAGGTCCACGGCGGACGTGGATTGACGGATGAGACGCCGCTGGCGGCGATGCTCGCGATGGCGCGCGGCGCGCGGATCTACGACGGCCCGGACGAGGTGCATCGCATGGTCGTCGCTCGGCGGATCCTCAAGTCGTTCGCGGCCGGCGACGGCTGGCGCTTCGACTGAGGCTTAGCGCGGGCCCGGAACGCCCTTGAACTCGTAGAGGAGCGGTTCTCGGCCGGGCTGGACGATCCAGGCCTCGCCGGTTCCTTCGCTCTGGTATGCGGCCCACACACCTTCTGCCACATCGGACGGTTGGAGGAGACGGAATCCTTTCGCGACGAGGTCCTGCTTGAACTCCGGAGGTGTCAGCGCCGTGTCGGCCCAGCCGGGGCAGACCGCCTGAATGCGGATTTCTCGGCTGGCGAGCTGCGGTGCGACGGAGCGGACGAAGCCGACAACCGCGTGCTTCGTCAGACCGTAAATCGGATCGTCCGGGATGGCGACGAGCCCGGCAAGCGATGCAGTCACGATGATCGTGCTTCCCTTGGGCATGACTCGGTCGAGGCGGCGCACGCCGAAGACGACGCCGTCGACGTTGACGCTCACGGCGCGGCGGTACTGCTCGTCGGTCAGCGCCGCGATGTCCTCGCCACCTGTGAGGACGCCCGCGTTCAAGCACGCGATTTCGACCGAGCCGATGTGCTCCCACGCCACCGGGTCCGTGACGTCGAAACCGCTGACGAGGTCGAGCTCTCTCACTTCGAAGCCTTCCGTTTGGAGCTTCGCCACAATCGCTCTGCCGATACCTCCCGCCGATCCGGTTACCAACGCGGTCATGGAATGAGCACAACCTTTCCTGTCGACTGCCTCTCCTCGATCAGCTGGTGCGCGCCGCCAGCCGCCTCGAGGGGGAACTCTGCCCCGACGATCGGTCGGACGGCACCGCCCTCCCAGAGTCGCAGGACATCCTGCGCGGCCCGGCCGACGAGATCGGGGTTCCGTCCGATCAGCCGGCCGAGGTAGAAGCCGTGCACGCCGATGTTGCGGCCCACGAGCCACGTCGGGCTCACGTCCTGCCAGAGCCCGCCGGCGTATCCGACCGCGATCGCAGTTCCCATCGGCTTCAGGAGTGCGAGCGCCGAAGCGAAGACGTCCCCGCCGACGAGGTCGAAGACGGCGTCGACGGGCTCGACCTCGCTGAGAGCGTCGTACGTCACCGCCTCGACGGCGCCGAGCGAGCGCGGAAGCTCGAGCTTCTCCACGCTGCCAACTGCGGCGATCGGGTTGCCGTTGAGGGCGCGCACGATCTGGACGGCGGCTGTCCCGACTGCTCCTGCCGCCGCGGTGATCAGCACGCGCGCGCCGAAGGCGATCCGGACGAGCTCGGTGAGCGGGATCCAGGACGTGAGGAACGCCATCGGGAACGCCGCGCCCTCCGCAAAGCTCGCGTTCGTCGGAAGGGGCAGAAGCCAGCGCGTGTCGACGACGACACGCTCTGCGTAGCCTCCGCCCTCGCTGCGAACGAAACCCATGACGCGGTTCCCGTCGAGCTCTCCGGCGATCTCCGAGCCGAGTATCGCGGGAAGCTCGGGCATCTGCGGGTAGCGACCGAGGCGGATGAGGACGTCGGCGAAGTTGACTCCTGCTGCGCGGACATCGACGATCGCCGCGCCGTCGCTCGCTTCGGGCTCGGGTACGTCTCGGACGACGAGCTGCTCCGGTCCACCGACCCCCTCGAGGACGACCGCCCTCACGTGCGGCCCGGCGTACTCAATTGCATCAGAAGGGCCAAGTTACAAGTTGTAACTTGCGCAGAATGTACGCATCGAACGACCCGCGGCCACGTCGTCGCACTAGCGCCCGGTGAACTGAGGCTCGCGCTTCTCGATGAACGCCGCGACGCCCTCCGCGCCGTCCTCGCTTGCGAGACAGCGGCGAAAGCCGTCGGCTTCCCGCCGCAGCCCCTCCTCGAGTGGAAGGTCGCGCGTCGTACAGGCTAATTCGCGGAGGACGCCGATCGACACCGGCGATCGCGCGGCGATCGCGCGCGCGATCGTGAACGCCGCTTCCAGAAGCTCCTCCGGCGGAACGACCTTCTCGACGAGGCCCCAGTCGTATGCCGTCGCCGCGTCGATGAAGTCGCCGGTCATGTTGAGGAGCTGAGCTCGTCCGAACCCAATGAGCCGCGGTAGCCGCTGTGTCCCGCCGCCACCCGGGATGAGCCCGAGCTTGATCTCGGGCTGCCCCAGCTGAGCGCTCGCGGCCGCGACTCGAAGGTCGCAGCACATTGCGAGCTCGAGCCCGCCGCCGAGACAGAAGCCGTGGATCGCGGCGACGAACGGCGTCCGAGCGGCGTCCATCCGGGCTCCGAGCTTCTGGATCCCGCGCGCAGAGCCACCCTCGTGCGCCTCTTCTACCGCCTCCCGAAGCGACGGGAACTCCTTGATGTCCGCCCCGGCCACGAACGCCCGCTCGCCCGCGCCCTTGAGGACGATGGCGCGGACGGCGTCGTCGGCATCGAGGCGCTCGACCTCGGCCTCGAGCTCCTCCAGGAGCGGCGCCGAGAGCGCGTTCATCGGCGGATTGTCGATCGTTACGACAGCGACGGCTCCGTCCTGCTCGGTCGAGATGAACGGCACTACGTCGTCTCCGCGGGTTGGGGGGCGAACTGCTCACGCAACGCTGTCTTGCGGAACTTGCCGACCGCGGTTTTTGGGATCTCGTCGACGAACTCGAAGCGATCGGGAAGCCACCACTTGGCGAAGCTCGGGGCAAGGAATTCGCGCAGCTCGTCGTCCGTCGCGGACGCTCCCTGCCGAAGGACGACGACCGCGAGCGGGCGCTCCGACCACTTCTCGTCGGGGACGGCGATGACCGCGGCCTCCGCCACCGCCGGATGGCCCATGAGCGCGTTCTCGAGCGCGACCGTCGAGATCCACTCCCCGCCCGACTTGACGAGGTCTTTCGATCGATCTTGGACGTCGACGAACCCGTCGGGGTGGATCGTGACGACGTCACCGGTCTTGAACCAGCCGTCGTCGGTCCAGCGGTCGGCGCCGTCTTCGGACCCGTAGTACGCGGACGCGACCGAGGGTCCGCGCACTTCCAGCTCGCCCATCGTCTCGCCATCCCACGCCACGAAGCCGTCGGCACCGGATGCGCGGACCTCGACGAACGGGATCGCGAGTCCCTGCATCGCGCGTCGGCTATACGCCTCCTGCGGCGAGAGCCCGGTCTCCTGGCCGGGTGCGCCGGAGAGCGTTCCCACAGGGCTCATCTCGGTCATCCCCCAGCCATGCGTGATGTGGAGGCCGTGGCGCTCTCCGAACGCCTCGATCATGGCTCGCGGAGGCGCCGCGCCGCCGACGGTCATCGTGCGGATCGCCGAGACGTCCCATCCGCTCGGATTGGCGTCGAGGGTCTGCAGGATCCCCATCCAGATCGTCGGCACGCCCGCGGTGACCGTGACCTTCTCCTGCTCGAAGTCCTCGAGCAGGCTCACGGGATCAAGATGCGGCCCGGGAAAGACCTGCTTGACACCGGTCATGGTGCAGGAGAACGGGAAGCACCACGCATTTGCGTGGAACATCGGCACGACGGGAAGGCACACGTCGTCGGCGTACATTCCGAGGCAGCCGATCACCGTGAGGGCATGGATCGCGATCCCGCGATGTGAGTACAAGACGCCCTTGGGCCGCCCCGTCGTGCCGCTTGTGTAACACATCGCCGCGGCGGAGCGCTCGGGGAGATCGCGGTACGAAAACGCGGACTCGTCCGCGTCGGCGAGAAGCTCCTCGTAGTCGATCGTGCCGTCCGGAGCGGGTCCGTCCCCGACGGTGATCACGTGCTCGAAGTTGCATCGACCGACGAACTGCTCGGCGAGCGGCCACAGCACCTTGTCGACGACGATCGCGCGATCGCCGCCGTGCGTGGCGATGTACGTGTTGTCGTCCGGGTGGAGGCGCAGGTTCAGCGTGTGTGTCACGAAGCCGCCAACCGGGGCGCCCATGTACGTCTCGAGATGCTGCGAGTGGTTCCACATGAACGTTCCGATGCGGTCGCCGTCCTCGAGACCAAGGCCGCGCAGAGCCACCGCCAGCTTCTTCGTCCGCGAGACGAAGTCGGCGTATGTGTACCGGTGCCAGCTCTTGTCCGGCAGACGGCTCGCGATCTCGCTGTCGCCGTAGAGCTCGTCGGCGCGTCGGAGAATCGCCGGAACGTTCAGCTGGTAGTCCATCATCAAGCCGTCCACCTCATCCTCCTTGTTCGACGGGGGCGGGGGCCGGCGTGGTGACCGGCGCCTCCTCGGTCTTCTCGTTGAGGAGCGCGACGGCGAGCTCGGCGCGGAGCCTCGTGCCCGACGCCCCGAAGCTCTCGATCCCCAACGCCCGCTTGTACAGACGGTGGAGCTCGTGCTCCCAGGTGAAACCGATGCCGCCGAGCACCTGGATCGATGTTTCGCAGACCGCGACCGCGCTCTCGGCGGCGGAGGACTTGGCGGCCGCTGCAGCCAGCGGTGTTTCAGGATCTCCGGTCGCGACGCACCAGGCTGCCCAGAGTGCGAGCGAGCGTGAGAGCTCGAGGCGTGTGTAGGCGTTCGCGAGGGGATGCGAGACGGCCTGGTAGACGCCGATGCGTTTACCGAACTGCTCGCGTGTCGAGGCGTACTCGACCGCGTGCTCGAGCGCGCGGCGCGCCACGCCGCATGCCTCGAGAGCGAGTGCGGTCAGTGAGCGCACTCCGATCTCGGCGAGGACGGACGCATCGGCGAGCCGGCGGCCAGACTGGCCGCCGCGCACGACTCCGAGTGGGCGGGACTGGTCGTTCGTCGTGAGGACCTCGCGCTCAGGGCTCTCGAGCTCGAAGATCCCGTCTCCTCCGACGACGGCGACTCGGTCGGCAGTGTCGAGGTCGGGGACGAGCGGTCCGAGCGCGAGCGTCCAACTCGCAGTCCCTGCGGCGACCTCGGCACGGAGGTCACTGGGGAGCGCGGGGAGAGTCAGGGCGATCGTCGAGAAGTACGGCCCGTGGTACAGCGCGCCGCCGAGCTCCTCGAAGAGCACTGCTTCCTCGACGAACGTGAGCCCGGCCCCACCCAGCTCATCGGCGATCGAAACACCAGTCCAGCCAAGCTCGGAGAGCTGCGCCCACGACGGCTCCGGGTTTGCTGCCAGGAACTCGCGTGCCTGCTCGCGGAGTGCGTCTTGCTCGGGTGTGAAGGTGAAGTCCATAGGCTCCTAGCGCGACTTGGGGAGGCCGAGAACGCGCTCGGCGACGATGCTTCGCAGAACCTCCGACGTCCCCGCCTCGATGGTGTTGCCCCGGCTGCGGAGCTGTTGGTACTGCCAGTAGCCGCCGTACGGTGCGTTGTCGTCGGCGAGCGCGGCATCGGGTCCGAGAATCTCGAGCGCGAGCTTCGTTACGCGCTGGTTCGCCTCCGACCATACGAGCTTGGAGATCGATCCTTCCGGCCCGGGCAGGCCGGTCTTCATGAGCGCCGAGAGGGAACGGTAGTTCGTGAATCGAACTGCCTGCATCTCGATCCACTCGCGCGCGATCCGGTCGCGCTGGAGTTGGTCGGCACCGCGATCGCGCGCGAGCGCGATCAGCTTCCGCACCTGCATCTCGAGTGCCGCCTGAAGCGCGAAGCCGAGCGTGCCCCGTTCGTGGAGTAGCGTCGTCATTGCCACCTGCCAGCCCCCGCCGACTTCGCCGAGGAGGTTGTCGGCGGGCACGCGTACGCCCGTGAAGAAGATCTCGTTGAACTCGGCCTCGCCCGTGATCTGCGTAAGTGGGCGAACCTCGACGCCGGGAGCGTGCATGTTGACGATCAGATACGTCAGCCCGGCGTGGCGCGTCGACTCGGGGTCGCTGCGCGTGAGGAGGATGCACCAGTCCGAGAGGTGCGCGAACGACGACCACACCTTCTGCCCGTCGACGACGAAGTGCCCGTCCTCGAGCCGCGAGCTCGTCCGCACGCCCGCGAGATCCGAGCCCGCGCCCGGCTCCGAGAAGCCCTGGCACCAGATTTCCTCGGCAGACAGGATCGGCGCCAGATACCGCGCCTTGTGCTCCTCGGTGCCGTAGGCCATGATCGTCGGCCCTGCCATGCCGAGCCCGATCACGCCGATGTGCGGGGGCGCCTCGGCGCGCGCGATCTCCTCGAGGAAGATCGCCTGGTGCGTGTACGGAGCGCCGCCGCCTCCGTACTCCTCGGGCCACGTGAGTCCCGCGTAGCCGGCGTCGTACAGCGCGCGACTCCAGGCGCGCATCTCGGGCCCGTCGAACCGTGCTGCCCCTCCGCGGTGTCCGCGCAGCTCAGCGGGGACGTTCTCCTCGAGCCAGGTGCGCAAATCGCCCCTGAACGAGGCCTCCTCGGGGGTGTCGCGGAGTTCCATCGATCACGATCGTAATGGGTCTGGCGTGCGCTGGTCATTGCCACGGCACTCCGAGCCGGTTTAGGGTTCGTCGGCGATGGCCCTCCTCGAGGTTCGGGACGTCACTCTCCGCTTCGGCGGGATCGTTGCGCTCGACGGCGTCTCCTTCGGGGTGGAGGAAGGTCACATCTCGGGTCTCATCGGCCCGAACGGGGCGGGCAAGACGACAGCGTTCAACGTCATCACCCGGCTCTACAAGCCGGACTCGGGCGAGGTTACGCTGGAAGGCAAGTCGATTCTGCGCCAGCCTGCCTACCGAATCGTGGGCAAGGGCATCGCGCGCACGTTCCAGAACATCCAGCTCTTCAAGACCATGTCTGTGCTCGAGAACGTGCTCATCGGCGCACATGGGCGCGGCCGGAAGGTGGGTGAGATGGAAGCGTTCGAGGTGCTCGACTTCGTCGGGCTCCGCGATCGTGCCCACTCCCCCGCGGCCGCTCTTCCGTACGGCATCCAGAAGCGGGTCGAGCTCGCACGCGCGCTTGTCGCCAAGCCGCGGCTCCTGCTGCTCGACGAGCCAGCAGGCGGATTGAACCATGAGGAGGTCGCCGAACTGGGTGTCTTCATCCAGCGCATCAGGGACGACTTCGCGCTGACCGTTCTGCTCGTCGAGCACCACATGAATCTCGTCATGAGCATCTCCGACCACGTCAACGTCCTGAGCTTCGGGCGCACGATCGCCGACGGTCCACCGGCGCAGGTTCAGGCAGATCCAGCGGTGATCGAGGCGTATCTGGGATCAGATGACGACGACGACGAGCCGCCTGCCACTGCCCCTGTAGAGCCGGACCCGCCGACGGAGGGTGACGAGGCCTAGTCGTGGCACTACTCGAGCTCGATCGGGTCGGTGCCCGCTACGGGCCGGTCCACGCGTTGCACGACGTCTCGCTGACCGTGCGTGAGGGCGAGGTCGTAGCTGTGCTCGGTGCGAACGGAGCCGGGAAGACCACCACGCTGCGGGCGATCTCCGGCACGGTTTCGCGGAGCGGGACGATCGAGCTCGAGGGCAAGGCAGTCAAAGGAGGCCCCGAGGTAGCTGCAAAGGCCGGGATTGCACACGTCCCCGAAGGGCGAGGGACGTTCGTCGATCTCACCGTCATCGAGAACCTCAAGCTCGGCGCCTACACGCGGCGCCACGGGTCGGTCAAGGCGGACATCGCACGCATCGCTGAGTACTTCCCCTGGATCGCCGAGCGCGGCGGACAGCGCGCCGGGACGCTCTCGGGCGGTGAGCAACAGATGCTAGCGCTCGGGCGAGCGCTGATGAGTCGGCCGCGACTGCTCCTTCTCGACGAACCGTCACTCGGGTTGGCTCCGATGGTCGTGCGTGAGTTCTTCCGGATCGTGCGTGAGCTCAACGAGAAAGAAGGGCTCACCGTGCTCGTCGTCGAGCAGGACGCGAAGATCGCTCTGAAAGCTTCTGCGCGAGCGTACGTGCTCGAGGTCGGTCGGGTCGCCCTGACGGGGGCGAGCGATGAGCTCCGCAGCGACGAGTCCATTCGAAAGAGCTACCTCGGGTATTGAGGCCATGATCGTCGCCGCCTTTTCCGACTTCATGCAGCAGGTCGTCTCCGGCCTCGCATCGGGTGGGATCTACGCACTGCTCGCGCTCGCGCTGGTGATCATCCATCGCTCGACGGGGGTCATCAACTTCGCTCAGGGTGAGATGGCGACGTTCTCGGCCTACATCGCCTGGACGCTCACGGTGAACCACGGTTTGAGCTATTGGCCGGCATTCGTCGCGTGCCTTGCGATCTCATTCGGTGGCGGCGTCGGGATCCACAGAGTGGTGATACGCCCGGTCGAGCGCGGCAGCGTCCTTCGGATCGTGATCGTGACCATCGGCCTGCTCGTCGGGATCAACGGCTTCGTGATCTGGGAGTGGGGCGGCGAGCCACAACAGCTCCGGAGCCCGTTCGGGACGGAAACGTATGACGTCGGCGGGGTCATCGTCGCGGCCCACGACATCGGGACGATCGCGGTGGCTCTCGGCATCGTCCTCCTGCTCTGGCTCCTCTTCCGGTTCACGAAAGTCGGGCTTGCGCTCCGCGCCGTGGCCGTGAACCCGGACGAGGCGCGACTCGTCGGCGTGCGCGTTACGTGGATGCTCGCGCTGGGGTGGGGGCTCGCGGCGACGCTCGGCGCTGTCGCCGGAATGCTGACGGCCCCAACGGTTGGGCTCGATCCGCAGATGATGCAGGCGGTGCTGATCTACGCCTTTGCAGCCGCAGTGCTCGGCGGGATCGACTCGCCCATCGGCGCCGTCGTAGGTGGGCTTCTGCTTGGCGTCCTTCTGAACATGCTGAGCTATCTCAGCCAGTACGGCGCGTTCGACTGGTTCACGGAAGAACTGCGGCTGCCCGCGGCGCTCCTCATCATCCTCGTGGTTCTGCTCGTGAAGCCGACGGGCATCTTTGGCAGGCCGGAGGTGAAGCGCGTATGACGGCTCGCACGACGCGCATCATCGGGTTCGTCGCATTCGCGGCCTTCGTCGCGTTCGTCGCGGTGCTGCCGTCGTTCATCGGCGACTTCAAGGCTCGCGAGTACAGCTACGTCGGGATCTACCTGATCGCGCTCCTCGGCCTGAACATCCTCACGGGCTATACCGGGCAGATCTCTCTCGGGCACGGCGCATTCATGGCGATCGGCGGCTATACAACGGCGATTCTCATGGCCGGCAACGAGCAGTTCGGCGGGCCGATCTCGGGTGGGATGAAAGACGTATGGACGCTGCCTATCGCCGGCCTCGTGGCCGGCCTGGTGGGTTTGGCGTTCGGGATTCCTGCGCTGCGCCTCTCTGGTCTCTACCTCGCGTTGGCGACCTTCGCGATCGCCGTGGCCATGCCCTCCACTGCGAAGCGCTTCGAGGAGTTCACTGGCGGGGGATCGGGCATCCAACTCTTCGGGACACCGGAGCTGACGGGCTCGATCTCGAACGTCGAGATCTTCGGACTGTCGTTCAGCCCGAACGACTGGATGTACTACCTTGCCTGGTCGATCGCGCTCGTCGCCTTCGCCGTTGCGTGGCTCATCCTCCGTGGTCGAACCGGGCGTGCGTTCCGTGCCGTGCGCGACAGCGAGATCGCAGCAGTGTCCTCCGGCGTGAGCCTCGCCCGCTACAAGACGCTCGCGTTCGCAATTAGTGCCGCGTACGCGGGCGTTGCGGGTGGCCTCTTCGTCATCGCGAGCGCTTTCATCAACCCAGACGCGTTCCCGGTCGCGCTCTCGATCTACCTGCTCGTCGGCATCGTCGTCGGCGGTCTCGGGGGCCTCTCCGGGCTCGTCTTCGGCGCGATCTTCATCGCGTTCCTGCCGCTCTGGGCCCAAGGACAAGACTTGGGCTCGCTCTTACCCGACCGAATCATCGCCGAGACGCAGAAGCCGGGCGGCCCGGCAATGGTGTACGGCATCGTTCTCATCCTGCTCATGTTCGCCATCCCGAACGGCGTCGGTGGGCTGTTCCGCCGTATCGGGCAGCTGATCTCGAGTCGCCGCTACTCTCGTGCGAAGTAGTGCACTCGCGGAGGAGGCGCCGACGATGAGACGACGGTTCGCACCGATAGCCGCCCTGGCAACAGCGCTCTGCGCGATACCCGTCGCGCTCGCAGGCTCGGGGGCCGATCCAGGCGTCAGTTCGACGACGATCCTCATCGGCGGAACGTCACCGCTCACGGGCCCAGCCGCCTCGTACGCGACGGTGGCGCGAGGAGCCCAGGCCTACTTCGACTTCATCAACGCCAAGGGAGGCGCGGCGAAGCGGAAGATCGAGTACCGCGTCGTCGACGACGCCTACAACCCTGCGCAGACGGTGCAAGCGGTACGCCGGCTGGTGGAGCAGGACAACGTGTTCGCCGTCTTCAACACGCTCGGAACCGAGGCTAATCTCGCCATTCGCGACTACCTGAACCAGGTGAAGGTCCCCCAACTCTTCGTTGCTTCCGGGGCGACGACGTGGGGGCGTGACGCGGCGAAATACCCATGGACCATCGGATTCCAGCCGAGCTACGCGGCTGAGGGGCTCGTCTATGGCCAATACATCGCGAAAACGCAGAAGAAGGCGAAGGTCGGCGTTCTCTTCCAGAACGACGACTACGGGAAGGATCTGCTCGCCAGCCTCAAGAGCGGCCTCAGTCGCTCGGGCTCCAAGGTCGTTGCTGCCGAGCCCTACCAGGTGACCTCGCCGGACGTGGGCTCGCAGATCGGCAAGCTCAAGGCCTCGGGTGCAAACGTTCTGGCGATCTTCGCCACGCCGACCTTCGCGATCCAGGCGTACGTCTTTGCGAACCGGCTGGGGTGGCGCCCGCTCATAATCAACAACGCCGTGTCGGCAACCTCGAACACGATGACGCTCGCGTCCGAGGGAGGGAAGAACAAGTCGATCGAGGGAACGATCTCGACCACGCCGCTCAAGGACCCGCTGAATCCGCGCTGGAAGAAAGATCCCGGAATGAAGCAGTACCGCGCGATCCTCGCGAAGTACGCGAAAGGCGCGAACCCGAACGACGCAAACCACCTGTACGGCATGGCGGTTGCGTACGAGACCGTGGGGCTGCTAAAGGGGCTCGGCGCGAATCCGACCCGCGCCGGGTTGATGGCGCGGGCCCGCTCGATCGCGAGCGCGAAGAACCCGTTCCTCCTGCCCGGGGTCTCGGTGAAGACCGGAAAGGGCGACAACTTCCCGCTCCAGCAGGGACAGCTTCAGCGCTGGATGAAGGGCCGCTGGGTTCCGTTCGGCGGGCTCTGGACCTCGAAGCGCAACTGAACCAGGTCGTGTCGTCGTCGGACATTCGCGAGCTCGTCGCCGCACCGCTCGATGAGCTGCTCGCCGAGGCTCGCGCGCTGCGGCCGTCGTCGCTCGTCACCTACTCGCCCAAGGTCTTCATCCCGCTGACGACGCTCTGTCGCGATGTCTGCGGCTACTGCACGTTCGCTCGGCCGCCGAAACGCGGAGAGCGGGCGTACATGACCGAGGAGGAGGTGCTCGCGATCGCACGTGCAGGCGCCGCGGCGGGCTGTCGCGAGGCGCTCTTCACCCTCGGCGACAAGCCCGAACTGCGCTACAAGGTCGCGCGCGAGGAGCTTCGAGCGCTCGGCTGCGAGACAACGTTCGAGTATCTCGAGCGCTGCGCCAGGCTCGTGCTCGAGGAGACCGGCCTGCTGCCGCACCTCAACCCCGGCGTGATGATGCGCGGCGAGCTCGAGGCGCTGCGGCCGGTCTCGGCCTCGATGGGGATCATGCTCGAGACCACCGCTGATCGGCTCGGCTCAAAGGGCGGGCCGCACTGGGCCTCGCCCGACAAGATTCCGGCGCGCCGGCTCGAGACGATCCGGCTCGCGGGCGAGCTCGCGATCCCGTTCACGAGCGGGATCCTCATCGGGATCGGGGAGACGCGGGAGGAGAGGATCGACGCACTCCTTGCGCTGAAGGCGCTCGGCGAGGAGCACGGCCACGTCCAGGAGGTCATCGTCCAGAACTTCCGCGCGAAGCCCGGAACGCGCATGGCCACGCATTCCGAGCCGTCTCTCGACGACCACCTCTGGACGATTGCCGTCGCGCGGATCCTCCTCGGCCATTCCTGGCACCTCCAGGCTCCCCCCAACCTTGCGTTCGACGACTTCCCCCGTCTCCTCGACGCCGGTATCGACGACTGGGGCGGTGTCTCCCCGGTGACCATCGACCACGTCAATCCCGAAGCTCCGTGGCCCGAGCTCGACCGACTCGCGGAAGCGACGCGAAGTCGTGGCCTCGAGCTCGCACCACGTCTCGCCGTCTACCCCGCGTACGTCGCCGACCTCGGCCGCTGGTGCGATCCTGCCGTCGCTCCCCACGTCCGTTGCGCCGCCGACGCGAGCGGCCTCGAGCGCGACGACCGTTGGGCTCCGGGTGAGCCGGGCTCCGTGCCCTTCGTGGTCCGCCAGGACGCGGTGCCGCTCGAGCTCACCGGCGCCGAGCTCGGCGAGGAGGAGATCACGAGGCTGTTCGAAGCGCGCGGGGAGGAGACGGCGCGGGTCTTCGCGGCCGCTGACCGGCTTCGACGCGAGGTTTCCGGCGACGACGTCACGTACGTCGTCACGCGCAACATCCAGTACACGAACGTCTGTTACTTCCGCTGCGGCTTCTGCGCGTTCTCCAAGGGGAAGCTCGCGGAGAATCTGCGCGGCGCGCCGTACCTCGTCCCGCTCGACGAGATCGTTCGGCGCACCGAGGAGGCGTGGGAGCGTGGTGCGACCGAGGTGTGCCTCCAGGGCGGGATCCATCCGGCTTTCACGGGGGAGTACTACGCCGACGTCGTTCGCGCGATCAAGGACGCGGTGCCGGAGATCCACGTGCACGCGTTCTCGGCGCTCGAGGTCTGGCAGGGCGCGGCGACGCTCGACCTGTCGTTGGAGGAGTACCTGTCGCAACTGCGTGGACTCGGCCTCGGCTCGCTGCCCGGTACGGCCGCCGAGGTGCTCGACGACGAGGTGCGGCGGATCATCTGCCCGGACAAGGTGACGACTGTCCAGTGGTTGGCAGTGCACGAGGCCGCGCATCGGGTCGGCCTTCGCTCCAACGTCACGCTCATGTTCGGCCACGCCGACACGCCGCGAAGCTGGGCGCGTCACCTCTTACGGGCGAGGGAGCAGCAGCGCCGGTCGGGTGGCTTCACGGAGTTCGTGCCGCTGCCGTTCGTGCCGATGGAGGCGCCCATGTACCTCCAAGGCCGCGCGCGCCGTGGCCCGACCTTCCGCGAGACGCTTCTTGTCCACGCCGTGGGCCGGCTCGCGTTGCATCCGGAGATCACGAACATCCAGGCCTCGTGGGTGAAGCTCGGGCCCGACGGAACACGGCAGGTTTTGCAGGCGGGGGTCAACGATCTCGGGGGAACGCTCATGAACGAGTCGATCTCGCGCTCCGCCGGCGCGGAGTACGGGCAGGAGATGCCGCCGGAGCACATGGAGGAGCTCATCCGCTCGGCCGGCCGCACGCCGCGACAGCGAACGACGCTCTACGGCGAGTCGTCGCCAGAGCGGACCCGTGCCTCGTTCGGAGCCGAGCCGCTTGCCGCACCCCGCAACCCTTCGGTGAAGGACGCGGGCCTCGTCGCTCCGTCGCGTCTGGTTCGCCCAGGTCTGCTCGCAGGCGCTCGTTCCTAGGAGCGGCCCGCAAACGGAAGGCGAACCAGCACCTGCGGCAGGCCGCGGCGGCTGTGCCTCAGCGCGTGCCTGAGTCCGGTCGCGGCAGCCGCGCCCTGCAAACCTTCGCCGTGGCCGACCAGCAGTCGGTCCGGCTCATACGCCGCGAGTGCCTTCGGCGGCGTCAGACGCAACAGGATGTGGACGCCGACCAAATCCTTTCCGCCGGTGTAGAACGCGTTCGTCCCGACCGCCTCGGCGACGACGAGCGTTCTCGTCTCGGGCAACCAGAGCGCCGTCTCTCGCCAGCGCTTCATCCGTTTCACGGCAATACACTCGAAGGGGCTGCCGGGGACCTCGTCCGGTGCGACGAGGTGTGGCACTCCGAGGCGCTCGGCCAGTGCGCCACAGTCGCGATTGTGGCGGTCGAGGAGCTGAAGCACGCCTGCGGGTTCACCGAGTGCGAGCGCGCGATCGATCGCGTCGGGCCAGTCGATCGGATCGACGAGCCAGACGTTCCCGGCCGCGGCGAGTGCGTGCGCCGTGCGCGTCATGGGCTCATCGACGATCCACGAGAACCCGTGGCGCCCGAGGTCGTTGCAGAAGCTGAGCCTCACCAGACTTCCAGCGCGAGGAGATCGTCGAGTGTCTCACGCCGGCGAACGACTCGCGCCTCGCCGCCGGCGACGAGCACGGCTGCGGGTCGTGGCGTGGCGTTGTAGTTCGAGCTCATCGCGAGCGTGTAGGCGCCAGTCGCCGGGACCGCAAGCAGATCTCCCGGCCGCGGCGGAGGCAGCGAGACGTCGTCGATCAGGACGTCGCCCGACTCGCAGTGCAGGCCGGCGATGCTTACGGTCTCCGTAGCCGGCTGGTCGGCACGGCTCGCCGACAGTGCGGTGTAGCGGGCGCCGTAGAGCTCGGGGCGAGGGTTGTCGGATATACCTCCGTCGACCGCGACCCAGGTCACGCCGTCGAGCCGTTTCACGTTCAGCACGCGGTAGAGAGTGACTCCCGCTTGTCCGACGAGGGCGCGGCCCGGCTCGAGCATGAGTCGCGGCGCGGCGAGGCCGTGCTCGCCCCATGAGCGCGCGACGGCTTCGGCGACCTCGGCGGCAAGCTCGCCGAGTGGCGCCTCGCGCTCCTCCAAGACGTGGCGGATGCCGAAGCCTCCGCCGACGTTCACGAGCTCGGGCGTCCATCCCAGCTCGGCACGGCAGCGTACGGCGAAGCGTGCGAGGAGGTCGATCGTCTCGAGATGACCCGACGTGTCGGCGAGTTGCGAGCCGACATGGATATGAAGGCCGGCGACCTCCAGGTCGAGAGCGAGAGCAGCTTCGACCGTACGCAGCGCGTGATCCGGCGGAAGGCCGAACTTCGAGCCGTGGTGGCCCGTCCGGATCGCCTCATGCGTATCGGCTTCGACGCCCAGCGTGACGCGAACGAGCACGCGGCGGACGCCTGCTGTCGCGGCCCGTTCGGCCTCGTCGCCGTCGAGGACAACCGTCGCTCCGGACTCTGCGGCTGCGCGGAGCTCCTCGTCCGCCTTCGCGTTCCCGTGCACGACGAGCTGCTCACCCTCGATCCCGGCTGCGCGGGCAAGTGCGAGCTCGCCGAGCGTCGAGACGTCCGCACCGATGCCTTCGTCAGCCATGAGCCTGAGGACGGCAACGTTCGGGAACGCCTTCGAGCCGTAGAAGACGAGTGCATCCGGTACCGCCGCGCGGATTTCGCGCGCACGCCCGCGGAGCGTGGCTTCGCAGTAGACGTAAAGCGGCGTTCCGAACTGCCCGGCGAGCCCCGACGCCCGCATTCCCCCGAGTGAGAGCTCTCCGACGTCGATGCGGGCGGTGTCCGGGAAGAGCTCGAGCATCCAGCGATTCTGCCTGTTACGCTTTCTGGCACATGTGGCAGCTTCTTCCGTAGGTCAGGGAATGGGCGCGGCGGAAGCCGCGAGCGTTCTCATGGAGCCTCTCGCGCGAGAGGCTTTTTTGTTCCCCCCACATAAGTGAACACAGCCGAATGAGACGAGCGATGGACAAGTACGAGCCGACGACGATCGAGGAGAAATGGCAACGGGTCTGGAAGGACGCGCACGCCTTCGAGGTGCCGAATCCAGGGTCCCCGAAGGATGATGGCGCTCCGAAGAGCTACGTGCTCGAGCAGCTCCCGTATCCGTCGGGGACGCTGCATATGGGCCACATGCTCGTCTACACGATCGGCGACGTCGTCACGCGCTACCGCAGTCGCAACGGGATGCGCGTGCTCCACCCGCAAGGGTTCGACTCGTTCGGCCTCCCGGCCGAGAACGCGGCGATCAGGGAGGGTGGCCACCCGCGTGAGATCGTCGAGCGGAACATCGCGCACATCACGCGCTCGATGCGTCGGATCGGCTGGGCTTACGACTGGCGCCGCGAGCTCTCGACCCACGAGCCGGAGTACTACCGCTGGCAGCAGTGGCAGTTCCTGAAGTTCTACGAGCGCGGGCTCGCCTACCGGAAGGGAGCGCCGGTCAAGTGGTGCCCGGTGGACCAGACGGTGCTGGCGAACGAGCAGGTGCACGACGGCCGCTGCGAGCGCTGCGGCGCCGAGGTCGAGTCCCGCCTGATGGACCAGTGGTTCTTCCGGATTACCGATTACGCGCAGGCGCTACTCGACGACCTCGAGACGGTCGACTGGCCCGAGTCGATCAAGGCGCGCCAGCGGAACTGGATCGGCCGCTCGGATGGCGCCGAGATTCTGTTCCGGATCGAGGAACTGGACGCGGACGTGCCCGTCTTCACGACCCGCCCCGACACGCTCTACGGAGCGACGTTCTTCGTGCTCGCGCCCGAGCACTCACTCGTGGTGCGGGTCGACTCCGCCGAAGTCCGCGAGTACGTACGGCGCGCGTCCGCGAAAAGGACCGAGGAGCGCGCGGCGGCAGAGGAGAAGACAGGCGTCGTCACGGGTCTTCATGCCGTCAACCCCGTGAACGGTGAGCGACTGCCCGTATTCGTGGCGGACTACGTGCTGACGGACTACGGGACGGGTGCGATCATGGCCGTGCCCGCCCACGACCCGCGCGACTTCGACTTCGCCACCGCGTTCGGGCTGCCGGTACGACACGTCATTCGTCCTGCCGACGACGAGGTTGATCAGGGGACAGCGTATGTCGGGCACACCGAGGGTGAGGTGCTCGTGAACTCCGGAGAGTTCGACGGCCTGCCCGCGCCCGAGGGCGGCCGCAGGATCGTCGAGAAGCTCGCAGCCGACGGGCGCGGCCGGTCGACCGTCAACTACCGCCTGCGCGACTGGGGGTTCTCGCGACAGCGCTACTGGGGCTGCCCGATCCCCGTCGTCTACTGCGATGCGTGCGGGATCGTCCCGGTGTCGGAGGATGAGCTGCCCGTGCTTCTGCCCGAGATCGAGGACTTCAAGCCGAAGGGGAAGCCGCCGCTCGCGCAGGCCGAGGAGTGGGTCAGCGTTCCCTGCCCACGCTGTGAGCAGCCCGCGCGGCGCGAGACCGAGACGATGGACACGTTCGTCGATTCGTCCTGGTACTTCCTCCGCTACTGCGACGCCCGCAACGACACGGCGCCGTTCGCTCGCGAGGCGGTCGACTACTGGAACCCGGTCGACCTGTACATCGGGGGCGTCGACCACGCGACGATGCACATGATCTACGCGCGCTTCTGGGTCAAGGTGCTGAACGATCTCGGGCTGGTCGGCTTCCGGGAGCCGTTCGCGCGCTTCTTCTCCAACGGCTGGGTGACGATGGGCAAGACGAAGATGTCGAAGCGGGCGGGGAACGTGGTCGGGCCGGACGACTTCGTCGAGCGCTACGGAGCGGACGCGTGCCGCCTGAACATCCTCTTCCTCGGGCCGGCAAACGAGGACATGGAGTGGACCGAGGAGGGCGTAGAAGGCATGGCCCGCTTCGTCCGCCGTCTCTGGAGGGTCGTGAACGAGGTCGTGGAAGGTGTGCCGTCGGACGCGCCCGAGGGGGGCGCGCTCGCACGCAAGGCGCACGCGACCATTGCGAAGGTTTCCGATGACATCGGCCGCCGCTATGCCTTCAACACGGCCATCGCGGCGATGATGGAGCTCGTCAACGAGCTCTCGAAGGACACGACGGGCCCCGATTCGCGTCTCGCCGCCGAGACGGTCGTATCGCTCATCCAGCCGTACGCACCCCATGCCGCTGAGGAGCTGTGGGAGCGACTTGGCTACAAGCGGCTGTGGGAGGCCCCATGGCCCGTTGCCGACCCCGCGCTGCTCGAGGTCGAGACGGTCGAGGTCGTCGTGCAGGTGAACGGCCGCGTTCGAGAGCGCTTGCACGTGCCGCCCGACACTCCCGATGAGGAGCTCGTCGCCCTCGCGCGTTCGTCGGAGCGCGTGCAGTCGTACCTCGATGGCAGTGAGGTTGCCCGGACGATCGTCGTCCCGGGAAAGCTCGTCAGCTTCGTCACGTGAGACGGGCGCATAGCTCGCTCATTGCTGTGGCGTGCGACGGCATGATCGATTGGCACGGACTCGGCACGAAGCCGTGTCCCACCTGTGATCGTGCTCGGGCGACCATCGACGCATGCCGTTCGCCGTTTCGCGGTCGACCGCGCTGGTTGCGCTCAGCGCGCTCCTGGTGGTGCTCGCGCTGGCCGGGCACCGCCTGGCGCAGGCGGGTACGGCGACCTCCCCCGAGGTCGTCGCTCCGCTCGAGCCCGTAGCGCAAGCTCCGGCTCGGAGCGCGCTCGTAGTCCACGTCGTGGGTGCTGTGCGTCGGCCTGGTCTCTATCGTCTCCGTGAAGGAGCGCGTGTGGCGGACGCTGTCTCCCGCGCGGGCGGCGCTACACGTGGTGCCGAGCTGGCCGCACTCAATCTCGCCGCTCCCCTCGTCGACGGGGTGCAGGTTCTCGTCCCGCGCCGACTTGCGGCGGCTGGGGTTGCCGGGTCGATGGGTGCCGAGCCGTCGGGCGAGGTGCTCGCCGGGAGTGCAACGGGCGTAGCCGGCGCGCTTGGGCCCAAGCTCAGCCTCTATTCGGCGACGGCCGATCAGCTCGACGAGCTCCCCGGGGTGGGGCCGATAACCGCGCAGAAGATCCTCGACTACCGAGCCGAGCACGGTCCGTTCAGGTCGGTCGACGACCTGGACGCCGTGCCTGGCATCGGGCCGACGCGGATCGAGCAGCTGCGCGACCTTGTGACCCCGTGAGGCGAGTCGTCGAGCAACACTGGCCCTCGTTGCTGGTGGGCGCGGCCTGCGCCGGGCTCGCGGCCTCTAACACGATGTCGGTTGCCGGCCCAGCGCTTGCCCTTGCGGGATGCCTCGCGCTGGCTGCAGTTGGCCTCTTCGCCGACAGGGCGCGCGTCGTCGCGATCGGATGCGCTCTCCTCGTCGCGGGTTTGTGGTGGGGAGGGCTGCGGCTCGACGCCATGGCCTCGAGCGCGCTTTCGCACGAGATCGGGGAGACCGCATCTGCAGAGCTCGTCGTCGTCGGTCCCGCTCGAACGACCTCGTGGGCCGTCCGCGTTCAGGCCGAGGTGAGGCGATTCGGCGAGTCGCGTGTCCGGGAGCGGGTTCTGCTCTTGCTCCCGGTCGGCCGATCACCGCCGCGTGGCGCGATCCTCGAGACCGTGGTTCGCGTCACCGAGCCGCGCGAGCCCGGGGACGGGTTCGACGAGCGGGCCTGGCTGGCGCGCCAGGGGATCCACGTCGTCCTTCGCGGCGGCACCTGGCGGCAGACGGGGTCTCGCGAGGGTATTGCCGGCGTCGGAGATCGCCTCCGGGATCGTGTCGAGCGTGCGGTCGGGCGCGGAGTTGCGGGCGTACATCGTGGGCTCGTGCTCGGTGTCGTCCTCGGCGAGGACGAGGGACTTCCCGAGCGGACGCGCGACGACTTTCGGGCGTCGGGTCTTTATCACCTGCTCGCAGTCTCGGGTCAAAACGTCATGTTCCTCGCAGTCGGCATCTACGGGCTGAGTTGGCTGCTCCGACTCCCGCGTGCCGCGCGTGAGCTCGCGACCGTGGGCGGGATCGGGCTCTACGTACTTGCGGTGGGCTGGCAGCCGTCCGTCGTACGAGCAGGAGTCGCCGGCGCTCTGGCCTCGCTGGCTTGGCTGGCAGCGCGCCCGCACGATCGTTGGCACTTCCTCGCACTGGGCGCCCTCGTACTCCTCGTGTGGTCGCCTACGTCCGTCCTCGAACCGGGGTTCCAGCTCTCGTTCGCCGCGGTCGCAGGAATCTTCGTAGTCGTGCCGCGCGTGCGGGATCGGCTCAGCGGCTATCCGTTGCCAACTCGGCTCGCCGAAGTTCTCGGTGTCGCCGTCGTCTGCGGCGTGGTCACGGCGCCGATCGTCCTTCTCCATTTCGGACAGGCACCGCTGTACACGGTTCCGGCGAACGTCCTCGCCGAGCCTGCCGTCCCGCTCGTCCTCGGTCTCGGTCTCCTCGCGGGTGTTGCCGATCCGTTCGCCCCTGGCGTGGCGGCGGCGCTTGCTTGGCTCGCGGGATGGGCGGCTGCGTGGCTCGAGCTCGTCGCACGGCTCGTCGCGTCGCTGCCGTCGGCGCAGATCGGAGCGAAGACGGCGCTTGCAGGTGCGCTTGCTCTCACGGCGGTTTGGCTCGCCCTGAGCCGATCTGCGCCGCGGTTAGGGGCACGCCGGACGGTTCTGGGCGTGATTCTCGGCGGAGCGGTCGTCGTCGCGATCGCCGGCTGGTGGGCGGTCCGGCCCGCGCCCACCTGGCATCAGCCCGCCGGGCTCAGGGTGACGTTTCTCGATGTCGGGCAGGGGGACTCCGTCCTCCTCGAGACTCCGAGCGCGCGCGTATTGGTGGATCAGGGCCCGCCCGAGGCCGATGTCGCCGGCCAGTTGGCTCGCATGGGAGTCCGCTCGCTCTCGGCTCTCGTGCTCACACACCCCCAACGCGATCACGTCGGCGGAGCGGGAGACGTCATTCGACAGCTCCGTGTTGGCGCTGTCCTCGATCCTGGGCTAGCGGCCACCGGCCCTGAGCGCGAAGAGGCCGTCGCCGCCGCGAATGAACGGGGTGTCCCGATCCGCGTCGTTCGTGCGGGATCGGAGTTCAAAGTCGGCGGACTGCGCCTCCGCGCTCTCTGGCCGCCCGATCCCGGCGCCCCGTCCGAAGATCCGAACCTGAATGCGCTCGTCGTGGTCGCGACGTATGGCCAAACGGACGTCCTGCTTCCCGCCGATGCCGAATCCGACGTCACCGCCCGCCTGCCGCTCGGCGGGATCGAGATCCTCAAGGTCGCTCACCACGGGTCCGCAGATCCTGGCCTCGATGACGAGCTACGTGTCCTTCGTCCGCGGATCGCGGTCATCTCGTGCGGACGGAACAACGACTACGGGCATCCACGAGCGGAGACCCTCGCGGCGCTCGCCGCGTCACCTGGGATCGCCGTCTACCGCACGGACCTGGACGGTCGGGTCGTCGTCGAGTCCGACGGGCTGCAGCTTCGAGTCCGTACGCACGGCTAGGGTAGAGGTGCTTTGGCCGATGCTCCCGACAAGCCGGTGTATCTGCTGACGGGTAGCGACCGCCCGAAGATCGAGACGGCACTCGCGCGGCTTCGCACGCACTTCGTCGCGGAGGCGATCGATGTCACCAGCGCGCTCGACACCTCCGGCGAGAGCGCCGTTGCGCTCTGCAACGCCGGAAGCCTCTTCGGCGACGCGAGGCTGGTCGTCATCGAGGATGTCGACGGCCGACGGGACTCTGACCAACGGCGTAAGGGAGGTTGGAAAGCAGCCGATGTCGAGGCAGTGAGCGCCTATCTGGCGAATCCTGCGCCCGCTACCGTGCTCGCTCTCGTCGGCGAGGACGTCAAGAAGACGACTGCCTTGTGGAAGGCGTGTGCCAAAGCGGGGCGGATATTGGAGTACGCGGTCGCCAAGAAGGGCCTGCACGGCTGGGTCACCGAGCAGTTCCGGCAGCGCGGGGTGCAGGCCGATCCCGAGGCGTCAGTGGCGCTCGTGCAGATTGTCGGCGACGATCCGCGGGCTCTTGCGTCGGAGGTCGACAAGCTCGCGACGTGGGCGGCCGGTGAGCCCGTGGGCGAGCGCGAAGTCCTCGCCCTCGCGGCTCCGAGCGGGGACGAGCCGCTCTACGGCCTGACCGACGCGCTCTGCACTCATGACGCGCCTTCGCTCATTGGCATGAGCGAAGCGATCTTCGAGAAGGGCGACCGGTCGCGTCGCGACGTCGCCGCTCGCATGGCAGGAGCGATGACGGGGCACGTGGCCCGCCTCTCGACGCTGAAGCGTTTCGCTGGGAGAGGCGTCGGCTCTAAGGAGGCGGCTGCAGAGCTCGGCATGCATCCGTTTCGCGCGCAGAAGTTGTCCGAACAGGCCGAGGGATTCTCGGCCGAGGAGTTACGCGACGCGGTCGTGCGTCTCGCGGAGCTCGATGGAGCATTGAAGGGCCAGAGCCGCCTCGCCGCGGATCTCGAGGTTCAGCGAGCGCTCGTCGATCTCATACGCCGGCCGCAAGCCGCACGCACGGCGTAGGTCGCGCTATGAAGTCGTGCCAGCCGCGATTTTCGCGGCCTGCGACTTCTTCCGCGCGGCCGTGTTGCGATGGAGAGCGCCGCGTGTCGTTGCCCGGTCGATCGTGCGGACGAGGCCACGATGCTCGCTTGCGATGAGATCGGCGTCACCCTCGGCAGCCGCGCTCTCGAGCCGCTTCGTGAGCGTCTTGATCGTCGAGCGGTAGCGAAGGTTCTCGAGGTGTTGCCTCGCCTGGATGCGGACGCGCTTCTTCTGTTGCTTGATGTTCGCCATTCGAGAAAATGCCCGCAGCTGCGGGCCGGGCGATGGTAGCAGGACCTGCTGGGAGAATCGCCTCGCAGAATGGACTCGACCTTCTTCTGGCTCGTTGCTCCCGGGCTCGCGACCTGCGTCGGTGGGTTGGGGCTGCTCGTCATCAGGAGGCCGGGTGATCGGCTTCTCGACACCCTGCTCGGCGCTACCGCCGGGATCATGCTCGCAGCGTCCGTCTTCAGTCTGCTCGTGCCTGCTCTCGACGAAGGTGCGGTCAGCGAGGTCGTCCTCGGGTTCCTCGTGGGCGCGGCGGTGCTCGCCCTGCTCGACTTCTACATCCCACATATCCACGCGCGCTTCGTCGAGCGCCCGCCGCGCGGAGAGACGCACCGCGCGGCGCTCATGCTCGGAGCGCTCACGATCCACAATCTGCCCGAGGGGCTCGCGGTCGGCGTTGCCTTCGCGGCCGGAGGGCCTGAACTCGGAATCCCGATTGCCGTCGCGATCGGCTTGCAGAACATCCCCGAGGGCTTTGCTGCAGCTGCCCCAGTACTGGCTGCCGGCGCGACGACGCGAATGGCGATCGGCTTCGCCGCAGCGACCGGGCTCGTCGAGCCACCAGCCGCGCTCCTCGGTTACGGCGTTGCCGGGACAGTCGTCGCCGCGCTGCCGTTCGCCCTCGCCTTCGCCGCGGGTGCAATGGTCTACGTTGTCGTCGACGAGATCATCCCGGAGAGTCACGGTCGAGGGAACGAGCGCGAAGCCACGGCAGGTGTGGTCGCGGGCTTCGCAGTGATGATGCTGCTCGACAACGCCCTCGGCTGACAACGTGACCGAGCCTCCCGACACCTCAACTCCCACCGGCGCGACCGATCCCGGTTACAGCCGGCGTATCGCTCGCTCGACGGCGGTCTTCTCGCTCGCCACAGCCGTCTCGCGGGTTCTCGGCCTCATGCGCGAGATGGTCAGCGCGTACTACTTCGGCGTCTCGGGGCTCATAAACGCGTTCACCGTCGCGATTCAGATTCCGAACCTCGTGCGCGCGCTCGTTGCCGATGCGGCGCTCTCGGGCGCGTTCGTCCCGGTCTTTAGCGAGCTGCTCGAACGCGGCGAGAAGAAGCGGGCGTGGCGCGTCGCGTCGACTCTCTTCTGGTTGACGCTTCTCGTCCTCGGCGGCATCACCGCCCTCTTCATCCTGCTCGCGCCGCTTCTGATGCGGCCCTTCGGAGATCCCGGCGGCGACTTCGACCTCGCGGTCGGCCTCTCACGTGTCCTCTTCCCGATCGTCGTGCTCCTCGGGCTCTCCGGGATCGTCGTCGGGATCCTGAACACGTACCACCACTTCGCCCTCCCGGCGCTCGCGCCGGTCGCCTGGAACCTGGTGATCATCCTCGGTCTCGTCATCGGCGTTCCGCGGATCGACGACGAGAGCGGCCAGCTCTATCTGTACGCCGGAGTGGTGGTCGTCGGGACGCTCGTCCAGCTGCTGCTGCCCATCCCTTGGCTGCGACGGCTCGACGGCAGCCTGACGATGGTCATCGACTGGCGGGATCCGGCGGTGCGCCGAGTGCTGGGGCTGATGCTCCCGGTGACCCTGACGATCGGGCTCGTGAACGTCAACTTCCTCGTCGACACACTGTTTGCGTCGCGGCTCCTCGATCCCGAGCTCGCGCCGGCCGCGATCGACAAGGCATTCCGCCTCTACATGCTCCCGCAGGGCATCTTCGCCGTCGCGGTCACAACCGTTCTCTTCCCGGCGCTCGCGCGCATGGCTGCAAGGGGGGACACTGCGGGCCTACGGCGCGCGCTGGACGGGGGGCTGAGGCAGATCGCCTTCCTTCTCTTCCCAGCAGGCCTGCTCTCGATCGTGCTCGCCGAGCCGATCGTTCGCCTCGTCTACCAACGCGGGGAGTTCTCTGCCGATGACACCGTGATCGTAGCCCAGTGCCTGCAGGCGTTCTCGATCGGCCTGGTGTTCAACGGCTGGATGCTGATCCTCAACCGCAGCTTCTACGCAGTCCAGACGAACTGGACTCCGACGGCGATCGCACTCGGCGCGGTTGCGCTCAACGCCGGGTTCGACACGATCTTCTATCGCCTCGGAATCTGGGGGATCCCGCTCGCGACGTCGGCGGTCAACGTTGTCGCCGCGACCGTCCTGCTCGTGATGATGCGCCGGCGCATCGGGCTCGAGCACGTCGGTAGGACGCTCACCGTGGTGGCTCGGGTCGCGTTCGCTGCGGCCCTCGCGGCGGCGGCCGCGTTCCTCGTCTGGTATGGCCTCGATGCCTGGCTAGGGGAGTCCCTGATCGC
Source organism: Thermoleophilia bacterium (assembly GCA_029865325.1). GTDB lineage: Bacteria > Actinomycetota > Thermoleophilia > Gaiellales > Gaiellaceae > GMQP-bins7. The sequence goes on along the minus strand of JAOUHF010000003.1, from coordinate 30,592 downwards.
CCAGCTCGTCTCTCTCGGGGCAGCCTTTTCCGCCGGCGGGCTCGTCTACTTCGGCGCCGGCCGAGCGCTTGGGCTTCGCGAGCTCGAGGCGCTGCTACTCTTGCGAGCCCAGCGCTCCGAGCCCTCCGACCAGCGCTGATTCCTATGGAGCAAGACCGTATTCGCAACTTCGCGATCATCGCGCACATCGACCATGGCAAGTCGACGCTCGCCGATCGCATCCTCGAGCTGACGGGAGCGCTCACGCAACGGGAGATGCGCGAGCAGGTGCTCGACACGATGGAGCTCGAGCGCGAGCGTGGCATCACCATCAAAGCCCAGGCCGTTCGTGTGCGCTGGCGCGGACACGAGCTCAACCTGATCGACACTCCCGGTCACGTCGACTTCACGTACGAGGTCTCCCGTTCGCTGCAGGCGTGCGAGGGCGCGCTACTCGTCGTCGACGCGGCCCAGGGGATCGAGGCCCAGACCCTCGCCAACGCGTACCTTGCGATCGACGGGCTGCTCGAGATCGTCCCCGCCGTCAACAAGATCGATCTCCCCCAAGCCGATCCGGACGGCTCGTCAAGAGAGCTCGGCGAGCTTCTCGGCGAGTCGCCTGATCGAGTGCTTCGGATCTCGGCGAAGACGGGCGACGGTGTACCGGAGGTCCTCGACGCCATCGTCGAGCGGATCCCGGCGCCAACCGGCGATGCCGACGCGCCTGCGCGCGCGCTCATCTTCGACTCGTCGTATGACCAGTACCGCGGCGTCGTCGCCTTCGTGCGAGTGGTTGACGGTCGCTTCGAAACCCGAGAGCCATTGCGTGCGATGGCGCAAGGGACGGCGTTCGAGGCGGAGGAGCTCGGCGTGTTGTCGCCGGCGCGAGAGCCCGTGGACTCGCTCGGAGCCGGCGAGGTCGGCTACGTCATCACCGGGCTGAAGGACGTCTCGAGCCTACGGGTCGGAGACACGCTCACGTCGCGCCGTCGTCCTGCCGACCAGGCGCTTCCGGGCTACCAAGACGTCAAGCCGATGGTCTTCGCGGGGATCTTCCCGACCGACTCCGACGACTACCCCGAGCTCCGGGACGCGCTCGAGAGGCTCAAACTCAACGACGGATCGCTTTCGTACGAGCCCGAGACCTCGCAGGCGCTGGGCTTCGGCTTCCGCTGTGGCTTCCTCGGGCTCCTGCACATGGAGATCGTGCGCGAACGCCTCGAGCGCGAGTTCGACCTCGACCTCCTGATAACGGCACCGAATGTCGCGTACCGAGCTATGACCCGGACCGGGGAGATCGTCGAGGTGCACAACCCGGCGGAGATGCCGCGCGAGCTCGACGAGGTCGAAGAGCCGTACGTCAAGGCGTCGGTCATCGTCCCGAAGGACTACGTCGGAGCGGTCATGGAGCTCGCGAACGAGCGGCGAGGGAGCTTCGACCATCTCGAGTACCTGAGCGAGGAGCGCGTCATGCTGTCGTACGAGCTACCGCTCGGCGAGATCGTCTTCGACTTCTACGACCAGCTCAAGTCGCGCACGCGTGGATACGCGAGCTTCGACTACGAGCTCGCGGGGTTCCGGCCGGGCGACCTGGCGCGCGTCGACATCCTCGTCGGGGGCGAGCAGGTGGACGCGCTCTCGCTGATCATCCACCGCGATTTCGCCTACGACCGGGGGCGGCAACTCGTCGAGAGGCTGCGCAAGGAGATCCCGCGGCAGATGTTCGACGTCCCCGTTCAGGCGGCCATCGGCTCGCGCGTTATCGCGCGGGAGACGATCAAGGCACGGCGCAAGGACGTGCTCGCGAAGTGCTACGGCGGCGATATCTCGCGCAAGCGGAAGCTGCTCGAGAAGCAGAAGAAGGGGAAGAAGCGGATGAAGCAGGTCGGCGGCGTCGAGGTCCCGCAGGAGGCCTTCCTCGCCGTCTTGAACCTCGACTCGGATCGGAAGAAGTAGCCGTGGGTCACGTACGCCACTTGTACGTGCATCTCCCGTTCTGCGCGCACCGCTGCGGGTACTGCGACTTCGTGACGGTGGTCGGTCGCGGCGAGCAGCACGGCTCCTACGTCGATGCTCTGCTGGCCGAGCTCGAGCTCGAAGGCGACGTTCTCGCCGACCCACTGGAGACCGTCTTCCTCGGGGGCGGGACACCGACGTTCACTGACGCAACTGAGCTTGCACGACTGCTCGAAGGGCTTCCAGCTGCAGAGGAGCTCACTGTCGAAGCGAATCCCGAGACCGTGACGCCCGACCTCGCACGTCTCCTGCGCAGCCACGGCGTGAACCGCGTCTCCCTCGGCGCGCAAAGCTTTCAACCGCACTTGCTCGCGGTGCTCGAACGCCGTGCCGCTCCCGACGATGTCCGCCGGTCCGTGGCCCGCCTGCGCGAGGCGGGATTCGACAACCTCTCGCTCGATCTCGTCTACGGCGTCCCTGGTCAGAGCCCCGCCGACCTCGATCACGATCTCGACGAGGCGTTAGCGCTCGAGCCCGAGCACCTCTCCTGCTACGAGCTCGAAGCCAAACCGGGAACGCGGTTCACGCACGCCCACGGCGACGAGCTCGAGCGACAGGCAGAGGCGATGGAGGGTTACTTCGAGCAGGTCGTCGACACGCTGACGGCGGCCGGTTACCGCTGGTACGAGACCGCGAACTTCTGCCTAATGGGCGCGAAGGCCGGTGGGCGGGATCTCCGGGCGCGGCACAACCTGGGCTACTGGCGGGGGCGTGACTATCTCGGCGTCGGCATGGGTGCGGTCGCGACGGTCTCGGGCGAGCGTCGCCGGAATGTCTCCAGCCTGGCTCGTTACCTCGCTGCCCTGGCAAGTGGCGCGAAGCCGCCTTCCGAGCTCGAGATCATCGATCGCGAGACACACGAGCGCGAGAAGCTCATGCTCGGGCTGCGGCTCGACGAGCCACTCGTCGTCGCTGAGGTTGGCGACGCGCTGGATCGGAAAGCGCTGAGCAGCCTCGCCGAGCGTGGATTGGTCGACGTGAGCACGAACGGACGCGGCGAGGAAATGTCCCTCACGCGGCACGGGCGCTTCCTCGGCGGAGGCGTCACAGCCGAGCTCCTGTCCTAGCCGCGTGCTGGATTCAGCAGGCCCCGCGGCTACCATCGGAAGCGGGATGCAGCTCACACCACGCAAGCGCGAGATCCTTCGCCGTGTCATCGAGGAGCATGTCGCCACGGGCCAGCCGGTCGGGTCGAAGGTGCTCGTCGAGCGCTCGGGCCTTCACGTCTCGTCGTCGACCGTTCGCGGCGAGCTTGCGGAGCTCGAGCTGCTCGGCCTGCTTACGCATCCCCATACCTCCGCCGGCCGGACACCGACCGAGAGCGGCTACCGCCTGTACGCCGAGGAGCTGGTCGAGGCAGTCGAAGGCCGTCCCGATGAGCTCGGCGTCGACCTTCGAACGATGCGCGACGAGATCGAGGGCGCCTTGCGTACGACGACCGAGATGCTCTCGCAGGCAACGCGGCTGCTTGCGCTCGTCTCTGCGCCGTCGCTCCAGACGGCGTCGATCCGCCACATCGAGGTCCTGGCGCTCCAGCCGACGAGCCTGATGGTGGTCGTGATCACGTCGACGGGTGGCGTGACCAAGCGGCACTTCCGGCTCGAGGAGCCGGTCGACCCTGGTCTCGTGACCTGGGCCTCCGAGTACCTCGAGGATCAGCTCGTCGGCAGCCGGCTGGGGTCGAGCTCGGTTCGGCGACGGCTCGAGGCGCCAGAGCTCGCTCCGCGAGAGCGGGCGTTTCTCGAGCTCATCGGCCAGACATTGCTCGAAGTCGGTTCCGAGGAGGGCCCTCAGGTGTTCGTCGGCGGGACCGCGAGCCTTCTGGGAGAGGCGCGCATCGAGGAGGTAGAGGCGACGATGCGTCTCCTCGAGCTTCTCGAGCGGCGTGCCGCCGTGCTCGAGCTCGTGAGCGACGCCCTCGAGCCGCGGCGCCCGGTCGTTCATGTCGGGCCCGAGGTCGGTGGAGGCCAGCATCACTCCGTGTCCCTTGTCGGCGCCACCTACGGGATTCGGTCGACGCCGCTCGGTGCCGTCGGCCTCGTCGGCCCGCTTCGAATGGACTACGAGAAGGCGATCCGGATCGTACGAGCGGCGGCGTTCGAGCTCTCACGCTTCGTCGAGGACGTCTACGAAGAGGCCTAGACCGCGCGATGGCCACTATCGAGAGCGAGTACTACGACGTTCTGGGCGTCTCTCGCGACGCGAGCGATGCCGACATCAAGCGCGCGTTTCGTACGCTCGCCCGTGAGCTTCATCCCGACGTCTCGACCGCCCCCGACGCTGACACGCGCTTCAAAGAGATCGTCGAGGCGTACGAGGTGCTCTCTGACTCCGAGCGCCGAGCGACATACGACCGCTTCGGGAAGGCAGGTCTGAAGAACGGTGGGTTCGAGCCGATGTACGCCGACTTCGGGAATCTCACCGACGTGTTCGCGGCGTTCTTCGGAGACGATCTCTTGGGTGGAACCGGGGGGTCGCGACAGCGTTCGCAGCGCGGGGGCGATCTTCAGGCCGTAGTCGAGATCGACCTCGAGGACGCTTTCACCGGGCTCAGCGTCTCGGTGCCGCTCGACGTTGCGCTCCCGTGCGATCACTGTGCGGCAAGCGGAGCCGAGCCGGGCACGGGGTCGAGCACGTGTCGCACCTGCTCGGGCGCCGGTGTCGTGCGGAGCGTCTCCCAGAACATCTTCGGCCAATTCGTCCAGCAGCGCGCGTGCCCGGACTGCGGCGGCGTCGGTGAGGTTCTCGAGCATCCGTGCAGTCAGTGTCGTGGTGACGGCCGCGTCGTTCTCGGCCGCAAGCTCGAGGTCGACGTTCCAAGAGGGATCCACGACGGGCAACAGATTCGCGTCCGCGGCGAGGGCCACGCTGGATTTCGGAGCACCGATCGAGGCAACGCGTTCGTCGTCGTGCGCATCCGACCCGATTCGCGATTCGTGCGGGACGGCGACGATCTTCACACCGCGGTGCGTGTGACGATGACCGACGCCGCGCTCGGAACCACGACGAAGGTCGCGACTCCCGCGGGCGATATCGATCTCGACGTTCGCGCCGGCGCCCAGCCCGGCGAGGTTCGTGCGATCAGGGGTCAGGGCATGCCGTCTCTCCGAGGGTCGCGCCGAGGTGACCTGTACGTCAGGCTCGACGTCGCGGTGCCGACGCATCTGACAGCCGAGCAGCGCAGCCTTCTCGAGGATGTCGACGCCAAGGTGGGACCGGAGGCGTACGCCCCGCAGGGCGACGAGGACGAGGGGTTCTTCCACCGTCTGAAGAGCGCGCTTCGCTGAGCGCCGAGATCCGCCGCGTTGCGACGAGGGCGCCGGACGCCGAGGTGGAGATCGCGCGCGCTCACATGCTCGAGCTCGTCCCCGGCGGATTCGAAGAGGTCGAAGGCCCCGGCTGGATCGAGCTCGCCGCGTACACCGACAGCGCCGGCGAGGAGAGGATGCGGAAGGTCTTCGCTGAGGTCTCCGCACTCTCGGTCGAAGATGGCTGGGCGGATCGATGGCGTGACTTCCACCACCCCGTGCGTGTCGGCGGACTCTGGATCGGCCCGCCCTGGGAGCAGCCACCGAGTGACGAGCAGGCCGTCGTCGTCGATCCCGGCCGTGCGTTCGGGACGGGTGCGCACCCGACGACCCGCGCCTGCATCGAGCTGCTCGCAGGGCTCGAGCGTGGAGCCCTGCTGGATGCCGGCTGCGGCTCGGGTGTGATCGCGGTCGCTGCCGTGCGTCTCGGGTTCCGTCCGGTCATCGCGGTGGACAACAATCCCGTCGCCGTCGAGGTTGCCCGAGAAACCGTCCGCCGAAACCGCGTGGCGGTTGCCGTGCACGGGCTGGACGTCTTCCGCGACGCCGTGCCGGCGACTGACGTGATGGTTGCCAACATCGAGCTCGCAGTGGTCGAGGCTCTGCTCGCGCGCCGGCTGTCCAGCACGATCGTCACCGCGGGCTACCTCGCCGGCGAACGACCTCGTGCGGACGGATGGACGGTGGCGCGCGCTCTCGAGCTCGAAGGGTGGGCAGCCCACGTTCTCGTTGCTACGGACGAGCCCCGCGAGCGCCTTGTAACAAGTTGTTACTAGGAAGCAGGCGCGCGCGGATCTCTAGCTCCCACTGGGCTTGTCGAGGGGCTCGATCTCAAGTTACAAGTTGTTACAAGGGCGGCTCGGCGGCGGCGAGATCGGGCTGCACTGTGTGTTGGGGCCAGGCGCACTAAGCTTGACGCCTCGATGGCGACTTTCTCGGTGCGCTTCCTGGGCTGCAAGGTCTCCTATACGGATGCCCACACCGTGCGCGAGCAGCTGTTCTCGGACGGCCACGTCGAGGTCGAGACACCAAACACAGCCGACATTGCTGTCGTCAATACCTGCTGTGTGACGAACGAAGCCGTCTCGAAGTCCCGGCAGGCTGTCTCGCGCGCTGCCCGATCGCACGGTCGGGTGTACGCGACCGGCTGCGGCGCGCGCCTCGAGGGGGCGTTCGGCGGTATGCCCGAAAACGTGAGTGTCGTCCGACGCTCCAGCGAGGAGACGCCGGCGGCGATCGCCGGCGATGTGGGGGCGATCGCGTGTGTGCGGGCCGAAGCGCGCCTGGAGCGGACGCGCGCGTTCGTGAAGATCCAGGACGGCTGCTCGTTCTCGTGCGCCTTCTGTGTGATCCCGCTCGTGCGGGGCGGCACGCGGAGCCGCCGCGCAGACGCGGTACTCCGCGAGATTGCGCGACGCGCCGACCAGGGGCATCGGGAGATCGTCCTGACCGGCGTCAACCTCGGGTGCTTCCGCGACCGCGAGGCGGGATTCACGCTTCCGCGCCTCATCCGCGAGGCAGGTGCCATTCCCGGGGTCGAGCGTCTCCGACTCTCGTCGATCGAGGTGAACCATCTGACGGACGAGCTCGTCACCGCTCTCCGCGAGACACCGGCAGCTTCCGCCCACCTTCACGTCCCGCTGCAATCCGGCGACGACACCGTCCTCCGCTCGATGGGCCGCCGTTACACGGCCGCGCAGTACCTCGCGAAGCTCGAGCCGCTTGGCGAGTTCAACCTCACCGCCGACGTCATCGTAGGCTTCCCCGGGGAGGACGAGGACGCATTCGGCCGCACGCTGGAGCTCGTCGAGCGATCCGGGATCACGAAGGTTCACGTGTTTCCGTATTCGCCGCGGCCCGGTACGCAGACGGCCTTCGCCGACTCCGTTCCGGCCCGCGTGAAGAAGGAGCGAGGCGCGCTGCTGCGTGCGCTCTCGGACGAGCTTTGCCGTCGGCGTTGGAGGTCGAAGGTCGGGACTACCGATCGCGTTCTCGTCGACCGGCCTGGCCGGGGCTACGGCGACGACTACACGCCCTGGCTTCTCGACGCAGCGGTCGGACAGCTCGTGGACGCTCGCGCCATCGCGCTCTCGGAGGAGGGTATCCTTGCCGTCGCCGCGTGAGGATTGCCTCTTCTGTCGGCTGGTCGCCGAGGGCGATCACGTGCACAGCGCCGACGGCTTCGTTGCTGTTCGTGACATCAACCCGATCGCCGAGACGCACCTGCTCGTGCTCCCCAAACGGCACGTCGACACCTTCAAGGAGGTCGCCGCATTCCCCGACGACGAGGCGGCGCGGATGCTCCGCTTCGTGTCGGAGACGGCCCAAGCCGCCGGGCTCGAGGACTACCGTGTGCTCGTGAACGTCGGAGCCGGCGCCGGCCAGACGATCTTTCACCTCCACTGGCATGTCCTTGGGGGCCGCCCTGACGCGGAGCGAATCGCTCGCGCTCTCCGGGAGACAGCATGAGCCTGATCACGCGGATCGAAGAGGAGCTGAAGGCGGCACGGCTCGCGCGCGACGAGGATCGCCGCGACGCGCTCAGCCTGGTTCTCAACTCGCTGCAGGGCGCGCAGAAGGAGCTCCAGCGCCCCCTCTCGGACGATGAAGAGCTGCAAGTGCTTCAGCGCGAGCGCAAACGCCGGCTCGAGGCGGCGGAGGCGTTTCACGCCGCGGGTCGCGAGGAGCAAGCCGAAGACGAGGAGTACGAGCTCGAGATCCTCGAGGAGTTCATGCCCGAACCTCTCTCCGAGGAGGAGATAGAGGAGATCATCGACGACGTCATCTCCGAAGTCGGCGCCACGAACATCCGCGACATGGGACGGGTCATGGCGGGCGTCATGCACCAGGTCTCGGGACGTGCTGACGGCTCGATGGTCAGTCAGCTCGTGAAGGAAAAGCTGGCCTGACGCCGCAGGCCGCCGGGTCGCTCCCGACCGGCGAAGCCGGCCTCCGCGACCGGCTGACGACGCCCCTGCGGCGTCAGGCTGGCCTGATCGCCTGCCTACACTGCGCCTGATGCAACAGGTGCTCGACGTCTCGAACGAGGTGGCTGCGGAGCTCGCCGGCATCGAGGACGGCGTCCTCGATGCGCTGCGCGAGCGGCTCGACTGCACGATCGCGCTGCGCGGAAACAGGCTGACGCTCGGCGGCGACGACGAACGCGTTACCGCCGCACGCGCGGTTCTCGACGAGCTCGTCGAGCTCGTCGAAGGCGGACATCAGATCGACCCCGACACGGTGGGTGCCGTACTGAGCGCACTCGATCAGGCTGACGACCTCCGCGACGTCTTCGGCGATGTCGTCTGGCGTCACCGCGGCAAGAACATCACGCCCAAGACGGTGAATCAGAAGCGCTACGTCGATGCCATTCGGGCGGGGACGGTCACGTTCGGGATCGGGCCGGCCGGGACGGGCAAGACGTACCTCGCGATGGCTCTCGCCGTCTCTGCGCTCTCGGAGGGCACCGTGGGACGCGTGATTCTCACGCGCCCGGCCGTCGAGGCGGGCGAGCGGCTCGGCTTCCTGCCCGGCGACATCCTCGCCAAGGTCGACCCGTACCTACGGCCGCTCTACGACGCGCTCTACGACATGCTCGACGCGGAGCGTCTCGCCGGGTACATGGAGCGCGGGACGATCGAGGTGGCTCCGCTTGCGTTCATGCGGGGGCGCACGCTGAACGACTCGTTCATCGTCCTCGACGAGGCACAGAACACCACGCCGGAGCAGATGCAGATGTTCCTGACGCGACTCGGATTCGGTTCCAGGATGGTCGTCACGGGCGACGTCACGCAGGTCGACCTCCCTCATGAGCAGGCATCCGGTCTGATCCAGGTGCGTGAGATCCTCGCGGGAATCGATGCGATCGCGTTCGTCGAGTTCGGAAACGAAGACGTCGTGCGGCACAAGCTCGTGCAGCGAATCGTCGAGGCGTACAAGCGCCATGCCGAGGAGACCGGCACGGCCCGTCGCCGGTGATCGTCGTCGAGACGTCGAACCGAAGTGGGTTGCCCGCGGACGAGGGCGCCGCAGCCGATCTTGCGCGACTCGTGCTCGCCGCGGAAGGTATCGACGACGGAGAGCTCGGGATCGGATTCGTCGGGCCGGGCGAGATTCGCGCGCTGAAACGCGAGCACCTCGGCATCGACGAGGTGACGGATGTCCTCTCGTTCCCGCTCGACGGCCGCGACGAGCTACCGGAAGGCGCGCCGCGGGCGCTGGGCGACGTCGTCCTGTGCCCCGAGGTCGTCCGCTCGGAGTGGCGCGGCCCGCTCGTTCACGGCCTCCTGCACCTGCTCGGGTACGACCACGGCGAGGAGATGGCCGCGCGGGAGCAGAGGTACGCGGCGCGATGAAGAGACATCGCAGCCCCTCGCTCTTCCAGAGCTTCAATCATGCCACCGAGGGGATCGTGCATGCCATGCGCACGCAGCGGAACCTCTGGATCCACTTCGCTGTGGCCGCCGTCGTCCTCGTCGCAGCGGTCGGGTTCGGCGCTACCAAGCTCGAGCTGGCAGTTCTTCTGCTCGCGATCACGTTCGTGCTCGTGGCCGAGCTCGTGAACACTGCTGTCGAGGCTGCAGTGGACGTCGCCTCGACGTCGTTCGATCCGCTGGCGAAGATCGCGAAGGACATCGCCGCAGGCGCGGTGCTCGTCGCCGCGCTCAACGCTGTCGCGGTCGGGTACCTCGTCTTCTCGGGCGAAGTCGCCACACGCAGCTCGCGCTTTCTTACTCGGCTCTCCGACGCGCCGGCGGAGCTGACGCTCGTCGCATTTACCGTCACGGTCATCATCGTCATCGCCGTGAAGGCCTACACCGGACGCGGTACGCCGCTTCGCGGCGGGCTGCCGTCAGGCCATGCGGCTGTCGCGTTCGCCGGCTGGATGGCGGTGACGCTGATCCTCGACGACTCGCCTCACCGCTTCCTGATTTCCTCCGTTGCGTTCATCATGGCTTTGCTCGTGGCTCAAACTCGCGTGGAGACCGGTGTGCACTCAACGTCCGAGGTGGCGAGCGGCGCTGTGCTCGGGGCGCTCGTCACTCTCTTCCTCTTCCAGGCCTTCGGATGAGCTCGATCTCCGATGCCGAACTGCTCGCAGCGGCCGATGCAGTCGCAGCGCACGCGTACGCTCCCTATTCGAACTTCCAAGTCGGTTGCGCGGTGCTCACGCGCGAAGGGCACATCATTGAGGGCGTGAACGTCGAGAACGCTTCCTACCCCCTCGGCGTGTGCGCCGAGCCTTCGGCGTTTGCGCGAGCGATCGCCGAGGGATACCGGCCCGGGGATTTCGTCGCAGTCGCGATCACCGCCTCACCGTGTGGCGGCTGTCGGCAAATGGCACGCGAGATGGGCGTCGACCGCGTGATCTTCCGCAACGGCGGCCGGGTCGTGACGATGACGCCGGACGAGCTCCTGCCGGAGTCGTTCGACAGCACGAACCTCTCGTGAGATCAGGCTTCGTTGCGGTCGCGGGCCGCCCGAATGTCGGCAAGTCCACGCTCGTCAATGCGCTCTGCGGCGAGAAGATCGCAATCACGTCGAAGGTTCCGAACACGACGCGCCGGCGTCTCTTCGGCATCGCGAACGGCGTCGACTTCCAGCTCGCGCTCGTCGATCTCCCGGGATTTCAGCGGCCGATGGACGCGCTCACCAAGCGGATGCAGCAGACCGTAGATGCGTCGTTCGACGACGTCGATGCCGTACTCCTCGTGGTGGATGCTCGGGCGCGCATCGGCGCCGGCGACCGCTTCGTCGCGCGTCGGGTGTTCGGGCTCGAGAAGCCGGTGATCATCGCGCTGAACAAGATCGACCGCCTCAAGTTGGGTCACATCGCCTCCCAGATGAAGGTCGCTGCAACCCTCGGAGACTTCCACGCGCTCCATCCGGTGAGTGCGATCACGAGGGACGGCGTGGCCGAGTTGCGCAGCGATCTGGTGTTCCTGCTGCCAGAGGGCCCCGCGTACTTCGGTCGCGAGCAGGCCACCGATCTCGCGGTCGAAGAGCGGGTGGCCGAGGTGATTCGCGAGAAGGCGCTCCATCTCACGCGCGAGGAGGTGCCGCACGCACTCACGGTCGAGGTGGAGGAGCTCGGGGAAAAGAGCGTCCGCGCGCTGCTCTACGTCGAGAGTGAGTCGCAGAAAGGAATCCTGGTCGGCAAGCGCGGCGCGATGGTGCGCGAGATCGGCACCCGAGCGCGGCCCGAAGTGGAAGCGCTCGTGGGGCATCCGGTCTTCCTCGAGCTCATGGTCAAGGTGCGGCCGAAGTGGCGCCGCGACCCGCAGATGCTCGAGCGCTTCGGCCTGTAGGCGGGCCGTCGCGACCGACTGGGCCGCCGGCGCCGTACGCTTGCCCCTGATGATCTGCCCCAACTGCGGACAGGAGAGCCCCGAGAGCTTCCGCTTCTGTCCTGCCTGCGCGGCGCCGCTCGATCAGCCGGCCGCTCCCGCACGGGAGGAGCGCAAGGTCGTCACCGTTCTCTTCGCGGATCTCGTCGGCTTCACGAGCCGCTCCGAGCAGCTCGATCCGGAGGACGTCCGCGCTGTGCTCGCTCCCTACCACGCGCGCTTGCGCGAGGAGCTCGAGCACTACGGAGGAACCGTGGAGAAATTCATCGGCGACGCCGTGATGGCCGTTTTCGGGGCGCCTAGCTCGCACGAAGACGACCCGGAGCGGGCGGTGCGTGCCGCCTTGGCAATCCGTTCGTGGGTCCTCGACGAGCAGGAGGAGCTCCAGGTGCGGATCGGCGTCAACACCGGCGAGACCATCGTGAACCTCGCCGCAAGACCTGCGGAGGGAGAAGGCATGGTCGCCGGCGACGTCGTCAACACGGCAGCGCGTTTGCAGAGCGCAGCTCCGGTCAACGGCATCCTCGTCGGCGCGCAGACCTACGAGGCCACCAAGAGCGCGATCGACTACGGCGATTCGACACCGGCGGCCGCAAAGGGCAAAGCGGAGCCCGTTCCCGCGTGGCCCGTGCTCCAGGCTCGCTCGCGCTTCGGCGTCGACGTGACGCAGGTTGCACGCACGCCTCTCATCGGCCGCGACGGCGATCTCCGGCTTCTCGTCGAGACGCTCAACCGTGTGCGCCGGGAGCGCTCCCCGCAGCTCGTGACCATCGCCGGCGTTCCCGGCATGGGCAAGAGCCGTCTCGTGTACGAGCTCTTCGAAGAAGCGGATCGCGACGCGGAGATCATCACGTGGCGCCAGGGGCGCTGCCTGTCGTACGGCGAGGGCGTGAGCTACTGGGCGCTCGGCGAGGTCGTCAAGGCCCAGGCGGGAATCCTCGAGACGGACACCTCCGAGCAGGCGCGCGAGAAGCTCCACGACGCGGTCGCTTCCGTGGGCGGAGACCACCCGGACTGGGTCGAGTCGCATCTCAGCCCTCTCGTCGGCCTCGCTCCAGAGCGGGAGCTTGCGGACGATCGTCGCGCCGAGGCGTTCGCCGCGTGGCGGGAGTTCCTCGAGGCCCTCGCCGAGCAGCGGCCGCTCGTGCTCGTGCTCGAGGACCTGCAGTGGGCAGACGACGGCCTGCTCGACTTCGTCGACCACCTGGTCGACTGGGCAGGCGACGTCGCCCTGCTCGTCGTCGCGACCGCCCGGCCCGAGCTCCTTGCACGCCGGCCCGGGTGGGGAGGAGGGAAGGCGAACGCCGTCACGATCTCGCTCTCGTCGCTCTCGGACGAGGAGACGGCCCAGCTGGTGCATGCGCTCCTCGAGCGCTCCGTGCTACCCGCCGAGGCGCAGGCTGCGGTGCTCGCTCGCGCAGGTGGGAACCCGCTCTACGCCGAGGAGTTCGCCCGTCTCTTCCGCGAGCGCGGGACGATCGACGACGCTGCGATGCCCGAGAGCGTGCAGGGCATCATCGCCGCGCGCCTCGACCTGCTCACCGCCGACGCCAAGGCACTCGTCCAGGCGGCCGCCGTCCTCGGAAAGGTCTTCTGGCTCGGCGCGGTCGCGGCCGTTTCCGGGCGCGAGCGCTGGAGCGTCGAGCAGGAGCTGCACGACCTCGAGCGCCGGGAGCTCATCCGGAGAGAGCGGCGGGGTTCCGTGGAGGGAGAGACCGAGTACGCCTTCCGCCATCTCCTCGTGCGCGACGTCGCCTACGGTCAGATTCCGCGCGGCGAGCGGGCCGAGAAGCACCGAGCCGCCGCGGTGTGGATCGAATCGCTTGGGCGACCCGAGGACAACGCCGAAATGCTCGCCCACCATTACGTGAATGCGCTCGAGCTCTCGCGTGCGGCGGGGCTCGAGGACGCCGATCTCTCGGAGGCGGCGCGGAGGGCGCTGCGGACCGCGGGCGACCGGGCTCTGGCGCTCAATGCCTGGGCGGCAGCGGCAGATCTCTTCGGGCACGCGGCCTCTCTCTGGCCGGATGACGACCGGGACCGGCCAGAGCTCCTGCTCTCCTACGGGTCGGCCCTGCTCCATCTCGCTGACGACCGCGCAGGCGACGTTCTCTCCGAAGCACGCGAGGGCCTCGTCGCGCTCGGGGAGCTCGACCGGGCGGGACGCGCTGACTCGCTCCTCTCGGCGTTCTGGTGGTATCGAGGTCAGCGCGACCGTTCGTCCGAGTATCTCGACCGCGCCCTTGCGCTCGTCGCCGAGCGTCCACCGTCTCCGGACAAGGTTTTCGTGCTGAACCGGCTGGCGTCCTCGCTGGCAATTCGTTCGGAGGTCGACGCCGCGATCCGTTGCGGGGAGGAGGCGCTCGCCATGGCCGAGCAGCTCGCGCTCGACGATCAGCGCATCCTCGCGCTGACCAGCCTCGGTATCGCCCGTTCGCGACTCGGCGACCCCCAGGGTGCCGCCGACATGGAGCGCGCGTTGGAGCTTGCGGTCTCGCTCAACTCCCCGGCGGCGGCAACGCTGTACAACAACCTCGGCTTCAACGCGCTCACCGAGGGCGACGTCCGTCGGGATGCCGAGCTCCGGGCCGAGGCGCTACGTATGGCCAGGAGATTCGGTGATGAGCGCAGTGTGCGCTTCTTTCGCGGCGTGCGAGTCGGGGTCGAATACTTTGCCGGGCGCTGGGACGACTGTGTCCGTCACGCGGACGAGTTTGTCGCCGAGTGCGAGGCAGGGTCGCCGCACTACCTCGAGGCGGACGTGCGCCAGCGGCGCGCAATTGTCCGGCTCGCCCAGGATGACGTCTGTGGAGCGGAGAGCGACGCGGCCAGGGCGTTGGAGCTCGTCCGGGAGGTGAAGGACCCGCAGCTTCTCCACCACGTGCTCTCGTCCAATATCCGCCTCAACGCAGAGTTGAACCGTCTCGACACCGCGCGCGCTCTCGCGGACGAACTCCTTCCGACCGTCGGCGTCGGTGCGAGACTCGACGGGCTGATCGAGTTCGCCTGGGTCGCCGACCGGATCGGACTAGCAGGCCCCCTCCGCGAGCGCCTCGGTGAGCTCGAGCCCGCGGCGAGCCTCTGGCTCAAAGCCGGGCGCGAGATCCTCGACGGGCAGTTCGAGCAGGCGGCGGAGACGTTCGACGAGATCGGCTCGGTGCCGGACGAGGCCGAGGCGCGGCTTCGCGCGGGTCAGGCACTGCTCGCCCAGGGGCGCCGCGCCGAGGCAGGAGAGCAGTTCGAGCGGGCGCTCGCCTTCTACCAGGCGGTCGGTGCGACGCGCTACGCCAGCCAGTGCGAGCAGGCCTTCGCCGACACGGCGTAGACGGGCTCGGGGCGCTGGCAGAACCCGTGACGCGGCTCCGTGGGCGGCGTACGTAGTTCACCGAACGGCGCTTCAGGTACCTCCCCGATGGCCGCCTCGCCGAGGCGCGCCAGCCTTCTGTTTCAGCGACGAAGGGAGGCGCAATGGCCGTTGGCACGAGCGCCCCGGTTCGGGCTGCCGAGCAGACTGCTCCCAGAGCCGGTGTGGCGATCGTGGAAGCCCGCTCGATTCGGAAGACGTACGACACGGGCGCCGTCCGGGTCGACGCGCTCCGCGGCGTCGATCTCGCACTCGTGCAGGGCGAGATGGTCGCGATCATGGGGCCGAGCGGCTGCGGGAAGACGACGTTGCTCAACTGCCTGTCGGGCCTCGACTCGCTGGACGGTGGCGAGGTGGTCATCGAGGGCACGCCGCTCTCCGAGATGTCCGATCGGGAGCGCACCGACTACCGGGCGCGGCGGATGGGCTTCGTCTTCCAGTTCTACAACCTGATGCCCGTCTTGACCGCGGTCGAGAACGTCGAGCTTCCGCTCCTTCTCGCGCGCGCCGACGGCGGCGAGGCGAGGCGCCGCGCGCTCGATGCGCTCGGGCTCGTGGGGCTTCGCGAGCGAGCAAGCCACGTCCCGGACGCGCTCTCCGGTGGAGAACGCCAGCGTGTGACGATCGCGCGCTCGCTCGTCAACGACCCGGCGATCGTCTGGGCCGACGAGCCCACGGGCGATCTCGACTCCGAGAACGCGGGGGAGATCGTCGAGCTCATGCGCCGGCTGAACATCGAACGCGGTCTGACGTTCCTCATCGTCACGCACGACATCGCCGTCGGCCGGAAGACGGATCGCATCGTACGCATGGTCGACGGGGTAATCCGCAGTGAAGAGCTCCTGGGGGTGAGCTAGCAATGGTCGTACGCGCAACGGAGGCGGAGATCGACGTCGTCCGCACGAATCCCGCCGACGCGATCGCGCTATTCAGGGAGTCGGTTGTCCCGGCTCTCCGCCAAGAGGAGGGCTACGAGGGGTGCTACGTGCTCCTCTCGGACGAGGGGAAGCTGCTTGTTCTCTCGTTCTGGACGAGCGACGAGACCGCTAGGGCAACTCGACTGAGTGGCTTCTACTTGGAGCAGATCGAGAAGTTCTCCGACCTCGTCGTGTTCCGACAGGCGCCGGGCCGTGAGGCGTACGACGTCGTCGTAGCCGAGACGCCACAGGAGGCGATCGTCTAAGGGGCGGCGATGCAGGAGCTCTTCGGCATCCCGGTCGACACGTTGCTCGTGATCCTGGCGGTCGCGCTCGCCGTCTCGCTCGGCGTCGTCGCGATTCTCGCCATTCGCAATCGCATCCTCGTCAAGCTCGCCGTCCGCAGCGTCGGGCGCCGCCGCGGGCGGAGTGCCCTCATCGTGGTCGGGCTCATGCTCGGCACCACGATCATCGCGGCGGCGCTCACCACGGGCGACACGATGAACAACACGATCCGCGCGACCGCCGTCGACGCGCTCGGCGAGACGGACGAGACGATCGCGGCCAGGGGCGCCGTCGACGACATTCCCGGCGCCCTCGGTGCCGCGACGGGCACGGGCTGGCTCGACGAAGGGACGGTCGCTCGGGTCGAGTCTGCCGTCGCCGGATCCGGGCTCGTGGACGGAGTCACCGGCGCGATCGTCGAGCAGGTCGCGGTGCAGGCTCCGGTGCAGCGGCAGAGCGAGCCGAGCGTCGTTCTCTTCGCGGCCGACCCGGCCCGGATGGACGGCTTCTCGCCGATCGTCGGCGCGGAAGGCGCAGATCTCTCGCTCGGAGACCTGCGTCCCGGCGAGGTCTACCTGAACCAGAAGGCTGCGAAGGAGCTGCGCGTCGCGGCCGGCGACCGCGTGCTCGTCTTCGCGGGCGGGACGGGCGCCGCCGAGCGCCGCGTGCGCGACGTCGTCCGCTTCAAAGGCGCGGGCACCGCGGATGCAGCGATGCTCACCTCGCTCGGGGCCGCGCAGCGGCTCTTCGGCCACTCGGGCGAGATCCGCGCCGTGCTCGTCTCGAACCGTGGGGGCGCCACGTCCGGCGCTGCGCTCTCGGACGACGTGGTGGCGCTGCTCGTACCCGTCACCGACGAGCTCGGGCTGGAGGTGCAGACGCTCAAGCAGGACGCGATCGAAGACGCGGACGCTGCGGGAAGCGCGTTCATCGCGTTCTTCACGACGTTCGGGACGTTCTCGATCGCCGCCGGGATCCTGCTCATCTTCCTCATCTTCGTGATGCTTGCCGCCGAGCGGCGCGGCGAGCTGGGCATCGCACGCGCGATCGGCACGCGCCGCGGTCACCTCGTCGAGATGTTCACGTTCGAGGGAGCGGCCTACGACCTCGCCGCCGCGGCCGTCGGGGCAGCCCTGGGTGCGCTCGTGGCGTTCGGCATGGTGATCGTGATGGCAAATGCGTTCGGCGCCTCCGACGCCGACGAGGGGCTCCAGATCGAGTACGCGGTGTCGGCGCGAAGCCTGCTGATCGCGTTCGCGATCGGAGTCCTGCTCACGCTCGTCGTCGTTGCCTTCTCCGCGTGGCGCGTCAGCGTCATGACCATCTCGACGGCGATCCGCAACCTGCCCGAGCCGCCGGCGCCTCGGCGGCGGCGCCGGATCGTGCTCGCGGTCATCGGGCTCCTGCTCGGGCTCCTGCTGGCGCTTGCAGGAGTGACGTCCGACACCGCGACACCGCTTATGCTCGGCGTCTCGCTGGCGCTGATCAGCCTCGTTCCGCTGCTTCGCCTCGCCGGCGTCCCGGAGCGGCTCGCGTTCACCGCGTGCGGCCTCGCCGTCGTGATCTTCCTGATGCTGCCGTGGAGGGCTCTGGAGTCGGTCTTCGGCACGCTCGCGATGGACTTCTCTTCCTGGATCGTCGCCGGCCTCATGATCGTCGTCGGCACGGTGTGGGTGATCGTGTTCAACGCCGATCTCCTGCTCGGCGCCGTCATGCGGGTCGCCGGCCGCATCCGCGGCCTGGCGCCGGTGCTGCGCATGTCCATGGCGTATCCGCTGCGGGCGCGCTTCCGAACCGGCACGACGCTCGCGATGTTCACCCTCGTCGTCTTCGTGCTCGTGACCGGATCGGCATCGCAGGCGTCGTTCGTACGCTCCATCGACGTCGACGACACCGGAGGCGGCTTCCAGGTGCGCGCGGGCACGGTCGGCGCGGCGCCGGTGGACGACATGGCCGCTGCGCTGAAGAGCGCGCCGGGTGTGCGGTCGGAGGACATCGCATTCGTCGGCAGCCAGTCCGTGCTCGCCGTCGACGCGAGGCAGCTCGGCACGGGTCGCGGCTTCGAGAGCTACCCCGTCCGCGGCCTCGACGCCTCGTTCCTCGACCACACGACCTTCGGCCTCGGGGCCATCGCGTCGGGCTACGGCTCCGCGCGAGAGGTCTGGGACGCCGTCCGCGACCGGCCGGGGCTCGCCGTCGTGGACAGCTTCATCGTGCCGCGTCGGGACAACTTCAACTTCGGGGTCGCGCCGGACTTCGCTCTCACGGGCTTCTACTTCGAGGACGGCCGCTTCGATCCCATTCCCATCGAGGTGCTCGACAAGCAGACGGGAGCGACCGCGCGGCTCACGGTGGTCGGGATCCTCAAGGAGACGGCGCCGTTCGAGATGATCGGCATCTCCACCTCCCAGCAGACGCTCACGTCGGCCTTCCCCGGTCGTACCCATCCCACGATCCACTACTTCGGGCTCGCGCCCGGCGCCGACCCGGAGGACACGGCGGCCAAGCTCGAGTCCGCCTTCCTCGAGAACGGGCTCGAGGCGCAATCGATCCAGGAGGTCGTCGACGACACGGTTGCCGCGAGCATGACGTTCAACCGGCTGATCCAGGGCTTCATGGGCCTCGGGCTGATAGTGGGTGTCGCCGCGCTTGGAGTCATCAGCGCGCGCGCGGTCGTCGAGCGCCGGCAGCAGATCGGCGTCATGCGCGCAATCGGGTTCCGCCGGCAGATGGTGCAGGCGGCATTCCTCCTCGAGTCGTCCTTCGTCGCCCTCACGGCGATCGTCGTCGGGACTGCGCTCGGGCTGCTCCTCGCCTGGAACATCGTCGACGATCAGCGCCAGCAGCCGAGCTGGGAGAACCTCACGCTCCACGTCCCGTGGCTCAACCTGTTCGTGATCTTCGTGGTCGTATACGTCGTGGCGCTGCTCGCCACGCTGGCGCCGGCTGTGCGCGCTTCGCGCATCCGCCCGGCCGAGGCTTTGCGGTACCAGTAGGCGCCGAACGGCGGGTCCGCCGAGGGATCAGCCCTCCCGCAGCACGAGCTCGCCGTCGACCATGAGCTGATCGACTACGCCGACCACGATGGCTCGAATCGGAGCGGGAGACATTCCGATCACCTGCCTCGCGGAATTGCCCTCGTCGAGGATCAGCACCGCTTCTCCGGCCCCCGAACCCACGGTGTCCACGCAGATCAGGTACCCCCCTTCGGGGTTGCCGGAAGCGTCCAGGAGGTCACACAGCAGCAGGCGGCGGCCCTCGAACACCGGCGAGCTGATCGTTGAGACCACGGTGCCGACCACACGACCGATCTTCACCGCTGCTCCTCCCCCCGTGCGCGGTCGCGCAGCTCCTCGACCGCGTCGACGATGCCCACGATTGCGTGGTCGACCGGGACGAACGTGTTCGGCAAGGCCTGAGCGGCCTCACGGGCACCCACGATGTAGACGAGCTCATCCGGGCCGGCCATGTGCACGCCGTCCGCGGCGACGACGGGACTGCCCTCGGGCTCCTGTCGTCGGCTCAACGGCTGGACGATGAGGAACTTCACGCCCTCCAGCCCGTCGGCCTTCACCGACGCCACGAGTGTTCCGGTGACCCGCGCGAGCTGCACGCGCTAGCCCTCCTCGCTCCCGCTCTGGCCCGCCCGGCCGCCACGACGGCGGGAGCGGGATTTCGCCGCCGGGACAGAGTCCACCTGGTCTTCGCGCCGACCCCCGCCGGAGCCCGGCAACGGCCGGCCCCGAGGTGCCACGACCGCCCCGCGCAGGCCGCTCTCGGCTACCGCGGACTTCTCCACATCCCGCACTCGCTCGCCGAACCTGGGGTCGGCCGACAGATTCTCGCGCATCTCCCCGTGAAGCTGTGAGATGACGACGTGGGTGACGTCCTGGCCGGAGGCGGTCGTGCGGGCAACCCCGTAGCCGACCGCGGCCTCGACCTCGGCCACCTCGCCCCCGAACAGCACGTAGCCCTTGCCGCCGAGGTCGTCCGCCAGTCGCAGATCGCGGATCGTCACCCGGGCGCCCTTCACGCCGGCGTCGGCAGCGTCGATGGTCGCCGCGACGGTCGGCGTCTCGATCACGCCGAGTGCCTCGCCGGTGTCCTCCCGCCTCGTCCCTCCGATCGACGCCACCACGTCCGGGTGCACGTCGGGCAGGAACACCACGTCCACAAGCGAGTTCCCGGCGACGTCCCGCCCTGCCTGCATCGCCTCCTCGACGTCGGCGGTGAGGCCGCCGACCAGCACGAGGTACTTGCCCGGGTGCGCCGTCCCTGCCCGGATGACCTGGAGGGGAGCGCGTTTGATCATGGCGTCACCGGCCTCGATGCCCTTGGCGATCGACGAGAACTCGAGGAGGCAGACGGCAGGTTCCATCAGACGATCCGTAGCGCGCCGACGACGGTAATCCGCCGCTCCCGCGAGAAGGTGCGAGGCCTGGTCAGCCCGTCCCCGGTCGGGCTGGCGATCGAGAACGACGCGAAGCCCTCGCCGCCCTGTCCGAGCCCGGAGAAGTTCGGCCCGTTCGCCACGAAGATGCTGCAGTTCATGGCCCGTGCCATCTTCGTGATCGTTTCGACGTTCGTCGAGTGAATGGACGCGGTGTGCCGGAAGCCGTGCTCCGACCGCACCGCGAGGTCGATCGCCTGGTCGACGCCGGGGACCCGCACGACGGGCATCACCGGCATCATCTGCTCGGTCCACACGAGGCTGTGCTCGCGCGGGACCTCGGCCACGGCCAAGCGGATGTCGCCGTCGACGCGGACTCCGATCTCCTGGAGGATGACGCCGGCGTCCTTGCCGATCCAGGCTGGGTTGATCTGGCCGGGCCTGTTCGGTGCCCCGAGCTCCCCGAAGATCACCCGTTCCAGTCGTCGCAGCTCGTGCTCCTTCAGGACGTAGGCGCCGTGCTTGGCCATCGCGCGCACGAGCCGATCGGCCACGGTGTCCACCACGATCGCCGTCTTCTCGTCGGTGCAGATTAGGTTGTTGTCGAACGAGGCGCCGGCCACGATGTCCCGGCCGGCCTTGTCCACGTCCGCGGTCTGGTCCACGACCACAGGCGGGTTGCCTGGCCCGGCCGCGACCGCCCGCTTGTCGGTCTTCAGAGCCTCTCGCACCACAGCCGGACCGCCGGTCACGAGCAGAAGCCGGACGTCCGGATGGCGCATCAACTCCTTCGCGCTCTCGATCGTCGGCTCCGGCGTCGAGGTGACCAGGTTCTCGGGCCCTCCCGAGGCCACGATGGCGCGATTGAGCAGGCGGATGTTCTCGGCCGACACGCGCTTGGCGTTCGGGTGCACGTTGAACACGAGCGCGTTGCCGGCGGACACGATCGCGATCGTGTTGTTGATGATGGTCGAGGTCGGGTTCGTGGTCGGGGTGATGGCCGCCACCACGCCGAACGGAGCGAACTCGGTGATCATCATGCCCTCGTCCCCGGTGACCGCCTCCAGCTCGAGATCCTCCGGACCCGGCGTCTTCGTGGTGACCAACCGGTTCTTCACGATCTTGTCCGTCACCCGCCCGAGGCCGGTCTCGGCCACCGCCATCTCGGCCAGGCTCTCGCCATGCTCGAGCATGGCCGCGCGGATGGATGCGACGATGGCTTTGCGGCCCTCGAGGCCGATCCGCTGGTACTCGGCGGACGCCGCTGAGGCGGCGCGAACGGCGTCGCCGATCGACGGGAAGATGCCGCTGCCGAGCTCCGCCTCGGCTGCGGCCGTCAGCGCCTCGTCGGCGCGCAGGCGGGCCCCGGGCTGCTCACCGGCCTCCCCCAGCCGACGGCGGACACGCTCGATGATCTCCTGGATCTCCTCTTGCGACATCGCGCTCATCGCTCACCCCAGTCGCTGCTCGAATTCCTCACTTGCGGAACTTCTCGTCGCCGCCCACTTCCCACGTGTCGACGATCGCCATGACCACCGCGTCGCACGGGCGGTCTCGCGTCGCCTCGGTCTGCCGGGCCGAGCTCCCGGTGGCCACGAGGACCACCTCGCCCACTCCGGCGCCAACAGCGTCTGCGGCGACGACAAACGACGCGAGGTCGTTGTTGTCCACGTCGAGATGGCGTACCACGAGGAACTTCAACCCCTCCATCGAGGGCTCCTTGCGGCTGGCCACCATTGTCCCGGCTACGCGTCCGAGGAGCACGTTCGGTCTCCTTTCGCTTTCCGTCCCTCCGCGGCTCCCGGCTGCCGGGGGGCCCAGGCCCCCCGGCAAGCCGCAAGCTGCGGCACGGCACGCCCGCTGCGACGAGGCAGCGGCCTAACCCTCGGCCTGTGCCTGCTCCTTGCGCCCGAGCGGCAGCACCAGGTCGATATTCACGTGCGGCCGGGCGATGACGTGGCTGGCGATCAGCTCGCCGACCTTCTCGGCGTTCTGGATCCCCGCCTGCACGGCCGCCTTCACCGCGGCCACGTCACCCCGGACGACGGCGGTCACGTAGCCGCCTCCCGTCTCCTCGAAACTCACCAGCTCGACCTTGGCCGCCTTCACCATGGCGTCTGCGGCCTCGACCATCGCCGGGAAGCTTCTCGCTTCGATCATTCCAAGGGCGTCAGCCATCTATCGCGCTCTCCTTTCGCGGAAAACTCTTTGACCGTTTTCGTCCGTCCATGCCTCTACCCGCCGGCCTCACGGCCGTCCAGTCCTTCGATGGCCGCCACAGCGGCCTGCCATCCCACATCGATGTCCCGCTCCTCACCGCCCAGGTACACCCGGCCCATCGAGCCGAACGCACGGACCTCGAGGACGTTGATCTCCGCGGCCTTCTCCGCCTCGTTCGCTGCAAGTGGCGCGTAGGCAGCCGGCTCGCACTCCAGCACGTACAGGGTTTGTCCGCCGATGATCATCTGCCCATGACGCGTACGGTTGATCAGCTGGGCGTGGTGATCGTCGATGCGGCGAACAATCTGGCTGGAGAGGATGCGCGGCTTGATCCGGTTGGACTCGGTAAGCCCGATGGACTCCAGGATGGCCGCACCGGCCGCCCTGGTCTCCGCCTGCTCCGGTGAATGCACCTCGAGCAGGCCGAAGTACCGTTCGATCACCTGCATCCCCGGCCGGACGCTCGTCGCCTTCAAGGCGATGTCCGTGAGTCGGTTGATCTCGATGCCAGGCGAGATCTCGACGTACAGCGAGGCGTCGCCGGCCAATGGCAGAAATCCCTGGGCAACCGTTCCCAAGAACGCGGCGTACTGCGGCTGCAAGCTGTCCAAGAAGCAGTACGCCCGAAGCTCCACGCCGTTGCTCAATCGAACCCTCCTCTCACGTCAGTACCGTCCATCTCCGGGCTCACCGCCGGCGACGATCTGAACGCCGGCCGAGGCCCCGATCCGGGTTGCCCCGGCCGCGATCATCTCGCGCACGTCCTCGACGCTCCGTATGCCTCCCGCCGCCTTGATCCCGAGCTTCGGGCCGACCGTCTCCCGCATCAGCAGGACGTCGTGCACGGTCGCCCCGCCCGGGCCGAACCCCGTCGAGGTCTTCACGAAGTCGGCTTTGGCGATCTTCGCCAGATGGGAGCTCATCACTTTCTCCTCGTCCGTGAGGAGGGCGGCCTCGATGATCACCTTGCAGAGGGCGCCGGCCTCGCGGCACGCGTCCGAGACCTTTTCGACGTCCCGGCGGACGAGATCGTGGTCGCCGCTCTTGAGCGCTCCCACGTTGATGACCATGTCGATCTCCCGAGCTCCGTCGCGGATGGCCCGGCGGGCCTCCATCGCCTTCACCTCGGTGGTGCCGGCCCCGAACGGGAACCCGACCACCGACGCCACCCTGACGTTGGAGCCTCGAAGACTCTCCGCGCACCGCCGAACCCACGTGGGGTTGACGCACACGGCCGCGAACTCGAACGTGCGAGCCTCCTCGCACAGGCTGTCGATGTCGGCGGCGGTCGCATCGGGGCGGAGCAGCGTATGGTCGATGAACCGAGCGAGGTCGCGGGGCACGTCGGCCCCGTTCCCCGAGTAGCTGATCCGCTCGGCTCCGCTGGACACCACGCCACGGACCTTGTCCGCGCAGTGCGCGGCACATGCCCCCTGGCACGACGGATCAGAGCAGTCCTCGGTGCCTCGACCCGCCAGCGCCGCGAGAACCTCGCGGGTCACCGCATCGATCAGGGCGTCCGTCGTCGTACTCATGGCATCACTCCTGCTTCGCTCTGCGCGAGGTAGCGCTGCTCGATCTCCGTGATCTTCTCGACGCGTCGGGCATGCCGGTCGCCGCCCCACGGTGTCGACAGCCAGGCCTGCACGATCTCGAGCGCGAGGTTCTCTCCGATCAGCCCGGCCCCCAGGACGAGAACGTTCGCATGGTTGTGCTCGCGGCTGTTCCTTGCGGATGAGACGTCCCAGCAGGTGGCGGCCCGGATCCCCGGCACCTTGTTCGCCGCCATGCACGACCCGATCCCGGCGCCGTCGACGACGATCCCCCAGCGGCAGTCGCCGTCGGCAACCAGGCGGGCCACGCGGTGGGCGAAGTCCGGGTAGTCGACTGACTCCGTGCCGTC
The DNA here is from genome assembly GCA_029865325.1 of Thermoleophilia bacterium. Taxonomy (GTDB): domain Bacteria; phylum Actinomycetota; class Thermoleophilia; order Gaiellales; family Gaiellaceae; genus GMQP-bins7. The sequence goes on along the minus strand of JAOUHF010000003.1, from coordinate 5,863 downwards.
AGTCCCGCAGTCGTAGACCTCGAAGCCGCGCTCCCGGAGATCGGCCGCGATGCGCTCCTTCAGCCGGAAGCCGCCGTGGTCGGCCCCGATCGCACACTCGGCCACCGTGTCCGGCCCCGGCTCTCGATCAGCAGCGGAGATGGTGAGGGAGGAGTGCGCCGGCTCGTCAGCCGTCACTTCCGCGACGATCGCAGCCACCATCCGCCGGACCTCCTCCTCGGAGGGGACGTTCCCGCCGTCGAACCCCGAGGGAGTACTCATCGCAGCCCGCCCGGCTCCGGCCGGTGCAGCTCCACGCGGTACTCGTAGCGATCCCCCACGAACACGAGCCGCGTGGACTCGACGGTCTGCCGTTCGGGCGTGAACGTGAGGCGGCGGATCAGCAGCACCGGCGTCCCCGCCTCACAGCCCAGCAGTTCGGCGCTCAGGGCGTCGACAACCCCGGGCGAAATCGTCTCGACCGCGTGGTCGAGAACCAGTCCGATCGGTTCACTCTGAAGGACCTCGTACATCGATCCATCGTCCAGTCGATCCCGATCGAACAGGTCGTCGTGACCGCGAAGCGCGCTCAGTGGGAGCCACGTCTCGGCCAGTCCAACTGCGCTGCCGTCTGCCAGGAAGAGCCGGCGCAGGAAACGGCAGGCGGTGCCTTGCGCAAGGCCGAGCTCGGCCCCGGCGTCTGTCGGAACCTCCTCCACGGAGGACGACAGCACCCGGTGCGACGGCGTGAACCCCTGGCTGACCGCAAGCTCCGTGAACGACGTCAGGAGCGGAACGTGCCGGATCTTCGGAACGGCCACGAAGGAACCGAGCCCCTGGACCTTCCGGATAACTCCACCCGTCTCGAGGTCGGCGAGAGCCTGTCGGACGGTAGCCCGCGATACGCGGTACCGGTCCCGGATGGCAGCCTCGCTCGGGAATCGGTCGCCCGGCTGCAGGCCGCCCTCACGAATCTCCCGGAGCAGAGCGTCCTTGAGCTGCGCGTACAGCGGAAGCGGCGCCTCCCGGTCCAGCAACGCGGGCGAGCCCCCGGTCAGAGGCGGCGAACCCCATGACTCCGCATTGGTCCGGTCATCCAGACGACCGTACATGGCTCCTTTATCGTCGAAGTCGAGCGAAAAGTCAAGCGGCCGGTCGACTGGACATCCAACATCCCGCCCGAGGACCCTGTGGATGGTCGAGCGTGTTCGCGTCGGCTGTGTCTCGGCGAAGCGCCTTCCACCGCCTCGATGCGGCGTCGCCGTTCGGCCCCTACAAGGAGTCCGGCTTCGGCCGCGAAGGCGGCCGAGTCTGTCTGAGGGCGCACGACCCGGCTCCTGGGCGTGCACGACGAACGACGTCCTCGCGTCGCGCGGCGGACTCAGCCGCGCGTCGCGTACACCGCCTGGCGGAGGCTCGCGCCGACGGGCTCCGAGGCGAGGACCCACACGGCGAGCGGTCGTCCGGCGGCGTAGTCGACGGAGATGTAGTCGCCAAGCATCCGTCCCGACGTCGTGTTGGGCATCCAGCTGAGCTTCATCGACCGCGCAGACAGGCGGCGTGGCGCCCCCCAGCGGGTCCTGTCTCCGAGCGACTCGACGAGCTCCACGTCCACCCCCACGGCCCGCACGCGCTGAAATGCGATCGCGACGCGTCCGCTCACGCGGTCGATTCCGAGTGCGGGAAGCACCGCATTACGCCGGGAGGTGACCGCAGCGGGCGCGCTCCACGAGCTGCCGTCGGCCGACGTCGCCACGAAGACGTCGTTGGCCGGGGCGCGCGGCCCCCGGCAGTCGTGCCATGCAGCCCAGACGCGGCCGGCCGGATCGACGTCGGCGGATGGCAGCGGGAACACGCGGAAGCCTCGTATGCCGCAAGAGAACGCTCCGACATCGGCGATGCGGACGGGCGGATCGAACGATGCGCCGCCGTCGGTCGAGCGCGACGCCGCGATCGCAGACTCCTGCGTCTCCCAGAGGTAGACGGCGACGAGCTCGCCCGTGGGCCGGACGACGGGGAACACTCCGACTGCGGGCCGAGCGCCGACGTCGGTCGGCGGTGACCAGGTGAGCCCGCCGTCGGTCGTGAAGCTGACGGCGAGCATGTCTTCATCGGAGGAGTGCGTGTACGTGAGGTAGCAGCGCCCGTAGTACGGCGACGTCGGGGTGTTGTCGCACGTGATCCAGTTCTTGTCGAAGGCGATGTCCTGTTGGACGGACTCCTCTGCCGCGACGAGCGCGCTCTCCCACGTCGCCCCGTCGCCCGAGCGGTTGATCGTCAACCGCGTCGTCTGCCCGTCGATCGCCAGTGTCGAGATCAGCCACACGCGGTTCGCGACGTCGTACGCGACTGCCGGATCGCTTGCGAACGCGTTCACGCCGGCCGGGCGGCTATGGACGGTGAGACCGGGAAGCAGGCCGTTCGTCCAGGTCCGTCCGCTGTCATTGGTGACGGCATAGCCGATGTTCGACGCTCCGCCGTTGAACCGGCGCCCGACCTGGAACGTCGCCACCGTCGTGTTTCCGAACGTGAAGCTGTCGGGCTCGACCTCGGACTCGTGCTGGGAGTCCGGATTCGTGTACGGGTCGCGCGAGAGCCGACGGCCGACGAGCTCGCAGTCGCGCGCAACCGTATCGAGCAGGTCGGCGTTGACGACGTCGACCCCTGCGCCACAGCGGGCGGAGTCGCGAGCCCCGTCGTACTCGATCGAGACCCGGTCGTTGCCCTTCCCAGCGTCGACGGAGTCACGTCCCGGTCCTCCGACCAGCAGATCGTCGCCGGCCGCTCCCAAGATCCGATCGTTTCCGGCGAGGCCCTCGATCGTGTCCGCTCTCTGTGTGCCGACGAGCCGATCGTTCCCGGGCGTGCCGACGATCGCGCGAGCCCCGGCGACTGCAGCGCTGAGCAGGAGGCCGGTCAGCACCAGGATGAACACGCGCATTCCGAAGGTACGACGCCGGCTGACTCCCCGAGTTTGCACCGAGGTGATTACGATCCCGGTTCGTGAGCAAGCTCAGCCAGGCGATCGCCGAGGGCGACGGGATCTCGATCCTCGTCGAGGTGGCGGATGCCGCAAGTGCGGCCAAAGCCGAGAAGCAGGGTGCGGACGGCCTCGCCGCTCGAAGCGGGGCGAGTGCGGTGCGGGCGTCCTCTCAGCTCCCGCTCCTTCACTTCGGCTCGATGTTCGATGCGCGTGGGGTGGCCGCAGACGCGGTCGTCATTCGCCCCGACCTCGCGATGTGGGACGAGGCGAACGCGAACGGCCTGGAGCCAGTGGTGCGGGTATCCGAGTCGGAGGACCTCGAGCGTGCGCTCGAGCAGTTCGATCCGGGCGTGTTCCTTCTTACAACTGCGGCGGATCCCGACGGCGATCCTCTCGCGGTTCTGCTCGGGCTGCTCCACGACGTGCCGGCGGGCAAGCTCGCGATCGCCGAGCTCCACGATGCGACGGCCGATGACGTCGCCGAGCTTGAGCGCTCGGGAGTCGACGCGGTACTCGTCGCGCCCGGCGACGTCGCGGCGCTCATCTCGATCGACCCGCCGGACGTCTAGCGCGGCCCGGCTCAGAGAACTGCCTCGAGGAATCGGGCTGTCTCCGGGCGCTGGGGGTTCGAGATCAGGTCCGAAGGTGGGCCTTGCTCGATGATCTGGCCTTCGTGCATAAACACCATGCGCGATGCAACCTCGCGTGCGAAGCCCATCTCGTGGGTGACCACGATCATCGTCATGTGCAGTTCGGTGGCCAGGCGCTTCATCACTGCGAGTACTTCGCCGATGAGCTCCGGGTCGAGCGCGGACGTGGGCTCATCGAAGAGCATCACCTCCGGGTTCATGGCAAGCGCACGGGCAATCGCGACGCGTTGCTGCTGTCCGCCCGAAAGTTGGATCGGATAGGCGTCTGCCTTGTCCTCGAGTCCGACGACGCTGAGCATTTCGCGTCCGGACGCCACGGCCTCGTTCCGGGGCTTGCCGAGAACCGTGAGTGGTCCCTCGATCACGTTGCCGAGAATCGTCAGGTGAGGGAAGAGGTTGAAGTCCTGGAACACCATTCCCGTCCGAACGCGTATCTGACGAATCAGCTCACGCTGGTGTTTCGTTCTGTGACCTCCACCCTCGACCCGAATACCGGCGACATCAATCGTTCCCGCGCTCGGCTCCTCGAGGAAGTTGATGCAGCGAAGGAGCGTGCTCTTCCCTGAGCCCGAGCGGCCGAAGACGACGACGACCTCGCCGTGATCGAGCTCGAGGTCAACGTCTCTGAGCACCTCGTGCGCTCCGAACGACTTCCAGAGGCCCTCGACCCGGAGCGCGGTCGCTCCGTTTGCGCCGGTGCTCATCCGCTCATCGACGCCATGCGGCTCTGGCCCTGCACGGCAACTCCCGCAGTTCCGCGTACGTGGCCTCGGCTCAGGCGACGCTCGAGTCGGAGCTGGAAGTACTGGAAGATGGTCGTCAGGGCCCAGTACACGAGCGCGGCGATGAGGAGTGCCTCGAGGTTACGGAAGTCGGCCTTTCCGACGAGCTGTGCGCGCCGGAAGATCTCCATCTGGTCGATGCTCGCGCCGAGGAAGCTGACGAGCGCGGTGTCCTTCATCATCGCGATGAATTCGTTGCCGGTAGGCGGGACGATGACCCGAAGACCTTGCGGAAGAACGACGCGGCGCATCTTCTGCGAGTACGTCATGCCGAGCGCCTCGGCTGCCTCGGACTGTCCGTGTCCGACCGATTGGATCCCGGCCCGGAAGATCTCGGTCATGTAGGCGCCGTAGTTGAGACCCAGGGCGAGTACGCCCGCTGTCAGGACGTCGAGAGTGAGGATGTCCGCCCACGGATCGCCCAGCGCGATCCCGATCTGCGGAAGCGCGAGGTAGATCAGAAACAACTGGACGATGAGGGGGGTGCCTCGGAAGAACGACACGTAGAACCCACTGACACCGACCGCAATGGCGTTGCGGCTGAGGCGCCCGAGCGCCCCCAGGAGTGCGAGCGTGCACGCCAGGAGGATCGAGAGAACAGCGATCACGATCGTCCAGGTGATGCCCTTGACGATGAAGGCGGCATGCTCGCGCATCCAGGCGACGTCGAAGTCCGCCGCGGCGAAGAGCGAGACGAGCAGCACGAGAATCGTCGCCCAAACCACGACCAGCTTGAGTCTGAACGGGACGCGCGCCGAGAAGAGCTCGAGTCTCTCACGCCGGCTTCTGTGACGAGCCCGCGGGGCGGGAGGCAGCGACAGGCTTCCGCCGCCTCCCTCGAAGCTCGTTGGCATCGAGCTAGCCCCGGCTCAGCTCGTGATGGGGTCTGAGCGAACCGTGAGGTCGGCCCCGTACCACTTCATCGAGAGCTCCGACAGCGTCCCATCGTCGTGCATCTCCCTCACGATCTTCGAGATCTTCTCGACCAGGCTCGTCGGATCGAGTTGCGAGCCCCTATCGATGGCTACGGCCAGCGGCTCGTAATAGAGAGGGTCGCCGACGACCTTGATCGGCTTGTCGGCATCGATCGCGCCCTGGAGGGTCGGCAGCGCCGAGATTACCGCGTCAAGCCGGCGTCCGTCGCCGAGCGCGAGGTCCTGGATCGCGGTCGAGTCGGTGTCGTACGTCTTGATCTTCGGGTCGGCCACGACGGATTTCACAGCCTCGGGCTTCCCGGACTCGTCGAGCGCGATAACGAGCTTGTTCTGAAGGTAGAGGTCGTAGGTGCAGCCGCCACAGACACCGGTCGACTTGCCGTCGAGGTCGGTCGCTGTGGTGATCGTCGTGTTGTCCTTGTTCACGGCGATCGAAGCCGGGGTGTAGTAGTAGGGCGGAGAGAAGTGGAGCACTTCTCCTCGCTCCGGGGTGATCGTCATTGAGCCCACCGAGACGTCCCAGCGACCGTTCCA